>CALMUD010000033.1 GCA_937872735.1 uncultured Bacteroidales bacterium | reverse complement strand
TTTGTTAAGAGAAAAACAAAGAATGCTGTCTTTATAGTTGATTTATCTTTGGAATTAAATGAGAACCAACTCCTAAGTCCTCCATTTGCAAGAGGTTCTACTTCAATTTCCATTTCAACATTAAGTTTCACAGCTAGTTCTTTGGCAATACCAAGAAATTCGCACTCGCATTTATTGAACACAGCCGCATTCATTGTATGCGAATTATCATTGAACCTATAATGCAGTTCAATACTATTTGCTGATAAAATAGAAAATTGTGTACTCATATCATTTATATAACAGAAAGTTCCGACAGTATCAAAGATTGCATTTTATTCAAGATAAGATTCTCATTTTTAGCTACATCTTTATAGCAAATTATTTTTTTGTTCATAAAAGAATATTGAATAATTTTCTCATATCTCGGTATTAATATAGGAATACAAGTCATGTCTTTTATAGGTAATTGAGGCTGAGCCGAACCTGACAGATAACATTCCACTTGATTTTTAAAATTAGCCGTTGATAATATGCTATAAATAAATGGCATTATATCATCTTTTGAAGATCTATTTCTTAAAATTACCATACCTGAATTTATCCTCATATTATCATAAACTATATAATCTGAAAAATATGCAAAATTACCAACAGAACCTCTTGTAGTAAATACAATATCTCCTCTTGTTAATTTTCCTTTTCTAAGAAGTCTATCCTTAATCTCACTAATAAATATATTACTCTTGAAATTAAAACCATTAGAAGTAACATTACTTGCATTCAAAAATAAGCAATATCCAGAATCTCTCAAATCCTCCCCATTAGGATAATTCAATCCTCTATCACCATCAATTATTTCCGCAATATCTCCCAGAGTTCCCATTCTCCACCCCTCGGGCAGATGTTTCTCATCTATGCCATCAACAAACATTTTGCGGTAGATGGTTTGGGCGGTATCTTCGAGTTTGGCAATAAGTTGATTGTTTATCTTTACACGTTGAGTCAATGCCTCATATTCTGACACTACTCTTCTTTGCTCTTCTATGGATGGAATGGGAAGGGTAATATCTAACAAAGCACTTCTATCTAAGCCGCCACGTACATCTGCATCTGTATAGAACCAAGCCAGTCTGTCAAATTCAGTTCTACGGAACCACATCATTAAATATTGAGACATCAGATTCTGTCCTATTTTAATTTCAAAAACAAGATAAGCAGGAGACACGATAATAGGGTCAGAACCTTCGGGAAGTATTGCTATCGGCATTTTTTCATCTCTACCAACGTGCATCAAATTACAAGCAAATTGATTAGATGACACTATTTTATAGGTTGATAAATCAGTACCTATAACATTGGCAACAGAAGGCATAAAAAACTTATCAATATTTATGCCCATTAACCGATTCTCTTTTAAATCACGATTTCTCACATCCACCAATCGGATACAGTCGCCTAATCTTTTATATATCCTCGTACTCATTAGCTAATAATTCATTCCAATTCATTATTTATTGGAAAAGATTTTTATCTCATTCTCTCTTATCAGAGCATCAAATTCGGTTCCTCTAATATATACTTTTTTTTACTTTATCAAGTGATATTTCGGTCAACACTCCATAATATGCAATTTCGTTATTGATGCGGAAATGGCAACACTTTCCAATATTCAAAGCATTGGATGGAATCGTTTTCAATTATTAATCTCATACCCCAACTCCTTAAAGAGATTCAGAACCTCTTGTTTGCTCTCCTCCTCTTGTCTCAACAACTCAGAAAACTCGCCCTGCAACTGCTTCATCTTCGTGTCATAATCCACTTGTTCGTCCCGATTCTTAAACTCGATATACTTGCTTGGCACCAACGAATAGTTTTTTGCCGCTATCTCGTCAAGCGTAGCAGAGTAGCAATATTCGGGTTCATCATGATAGGTTGTCTCTCGGCCTTCTCGCTGCCAGTTATGAAAGTTTTGTGCAATTTTCTCCACCATTTCGGGCGGAAACTGGACATACTTCTTTTCAAAAGGCTCTCCCCATTGGCGCAAATCCATAAATAGCACCTCGCCCTCACGGTTGCGGTAGCGTATCTGCTCCCCATTACGCTCCACCACCCGCGCGTTCTTGTTGTTGTTCAATATCCAGAGCGTCACGCTGATATCTGTAGAGTAGAACATATTGCGGGGCAGAATCACAATGGCCTCCACCTTGTCGTTAATAAGCAGTTGCTTGCGTATCGCCAATTCTTGGCCTTCGCCACTTAATGCGCCATTGGCAAGCAGGAATCCGGCTTGGCCGTTTGCCGAAAGTTTGGAAACGATATTCAGAATCCAGCCATAGTTGGCATTGCCCGTAGGCGGCACCGGATAACCCTGCCAGCGGGCATCGGTTGTCAGCTGGTTCTCCTCTCGCCAGTCCTTCTGGTTGAATGGTGGATTGGCCATGATATAGTCGGCTTTCAAATCCTTGTGCTGGTCCTCGGTGAACGTGTTGGCCGCTTTCTCTCCCAGATTGCAGGAGATGCCTCTGATAGCCAGATTCATCTTCGCCAGCTTATACGTGGTGTTGGTGTATTCCTGCCCGTAAACCGATATATCCTTCTTGTTGCCATGATGGTGCTCTATAAACTTCATGCTCTGTACAAACATACCGCCAGAGCCACAGCATGGGTCATATATCTTGCCATGGTATGGCTCTATCATCTCGGCTATCAGATTTACTATGGTCTTGGGCGTATAGTATTCCCCTTTGCCCTTGCCCTCCAGATAGGCAAATTTGCCCAAAAAATATTCATACACACGACCGATAAGGTCATTCTCCCGGTCGGCAAGCGTATCCATCTTGTTGATTTCATCAAGCAATGAGCCCAGCTTGATGATGTCAAGCCCCAAACCCGAATAATAGTTGCTTGGCAATGCGCCTTTCAGCGATACATTTCTATCCTCCACTGCTGCCAGTGCCTTGTCTATCTTTATGGCAATGTCCTTCTGCTTGGCATTGTCAATGATATATTGCCAACGGCTTTCGGGCGGCAAATAGAAGATATTTTTGGCATTGTAGAACACCTCATTGTCCACAAAAGCCTCCTTCCCCTCGGCCATCAGTTCGTTATAGCGTTCGGTGAAACGGTCGCTCGCATACTTCAGAAAGATGAGACTCAGCACCACATGCTTGTACTCCGAAGGCTCCACAGAACCCCGCAATTTGTTGGCCGAATCCCACAACGATTCTTCCATACTCTTTTTCTTAGCCGCTTTCTTTGCCATAATCATTTTTACCTGATTCTTTTTTTTATGAAATTTTCTTCTTCCTCGGCGCCTTCCGCCCAGGTCATCATTCTGCTGACGTCAACAAAATGACAGGACACGGATAGCCGTATCGCTGCAAATCATCATAAAATTACATCAAATTTTATCCGTTACCAAATTTTATCGTAAACGGATGCGCTCCCAGCCCTTCTCCTTTCTGGTATTCTCTTCGCAATAAAAATTTGTCAGTTCGCTGAATGTCTGTTTTTGTTGGACATAAAACCGACAATTTGTGAATGAAAGCAAACTATTTTACACTATATTTGTCGACACACATTTATAGGTCATACTCATATAATTACATGAAACACACACTTCTGACGATTGCCGCATTGGCTTGTTCTGTGCTGATGTCCAATGCCGAACGGATTCACATCTACCGAAAGGACGGCAAGCACAACGTTTACCGCATATTGCAGACCGACACGCTGTGCAAAAGCCAGCTGGACACCATCCGACTGCAATCTGACTCCATGAACATGACTTTCAATAATGGCGCTCGCTATGCCGTCAACATTGGGAGCATCGACAGTCTCATCTTCAACGACGAGAGCAAAGTGGCTCGGATGGATATCAAGTTCACCAACGCCACCGATACCGTTTCACGCGATGTCGCCATCGGCTGCTCCATTGCCTTGAACGGCAAGGGAATGTTCAGCAACTACAGCGGCACCGGCACCATTCGCGGACGCGGCAACTCCACTTGGCTGTGGTATCCCAAAAAGCCTTACAAGCTGTCACTCTCCAAGGGTGCCGCGCTGATGGGGATGAGCAGCAGCAAGAAGTGGACACTGCTGGCCAACTATCGCGACCCCACTTTTATGATGAACGCTTTTGCACTGGAGCTGGGAGACTATCTGGGCATGAAGTTCACCAATCATAACCGATTTGTCGAGCTGTATGTCAACGACACCTGCAAAGGATTGTACCAGATTACCGAACAGATAAAGCAGGGCAAGCACGCTGTGGATGTGAGCGACGGCAAGGGCGTTCTGATTGCCTTGGATGTGGACGATGGTCCCGCCAACAGCCCCAATGCCACCGACAATTTTTGGTCAAGTGTCTATGAACTGCCTGTCTGCGTAAAATATCCCGACGACGAGCTGCTGACTACCGCCAAAAAGGACTCGGTGAAAAAGGTGTTTGCCGAGCTTGAGAAACTGGTTCAGGCTCACAACTATGCAGCCGTCAGCAAGCGGCTGGACCTCAACAGCCTCATCAATTTTCTCATTGTGCAGGAATTTACTTACAATGTGGAGCTGGAGGCACCACGCAGCATGTATATGTACACCGATAGCGACAGCGTTTGGCATTTCGGCCCGCTTTGGGATTTCGATGCAGGTTTCGACTTCGACTGGAGCAACATGTATACCGGACACGACTATTTTGCCGAGCAGAAGACACTGCTGGGCAGCAGCCCCTTCAACACGCAGACGGGCGTCTCCCAGTTCTTCACTGCCATGTTCCAGAACGAACAGTTTGTGGCTCAGTTCAAAGCGCACTGGGACAGTGTAAAGACCAAATTGCTGCCTATGATTTTTACCAAACTCGATAACTACAAATTGCAGATTGAAGAAGCCAAGCTGAATGATTCGGAATTATGGCCTATCGGCAAGAATTTCGACACGGAATACCAGCGGTTGCAAAACTGGCTGACGGCCCGGCTCAGCGTAATGGACGCCAACATTCAGAAATATTCCGCCACTTCGTCGGGCGGTCGGGGCAACTGACAAAAAATGCGTACATTTGCCCATCAATAAAATGGAATACGAATGAAAGCATTTTGGCTGGTTGCATTTCTCTTGTTGCCTCTGTTAGGGCATCTGTATGTTCTGCGCCATCTGTGGCAGCTGTTGCCCTTGGGCGCGGCTGGCAAATGGACGGTCATTGGACTTTGTCTGGCGGCTTTTGCCTGCTTCTTTATCAGTTTTCTGTTCGGCAGCAAGATGCCGCTCAGTGTCACCACGTTTTTCTACGAGGTGGGCAACTCATGGATTTTCATTCTGCTGTATCTCGTGTTGGCTTTCGCGGCCATCGACTTGCTGCGGGTGGCACATCTGTTTCCTGCCGCACTGCTGCACCACAATGTCAAGGTCTCCATCGGACTCGCGCTGCTGATGTCAGGACTTTTCACCTACGGCTATCTCAACTACCAGCACAAGGTGCGCCAGCCACTTGTGCTCACCACCCGAAAGCCTTTGGCCAAACCGCTCAAATTGGTCATGATTACCGATTTGCATCTGGGTTATCACAACCGCAGGGCCGAGTTTGCCCGCTGGGTGGATATGATAAATGCGGAGCATCCCGACTTGATTCTGATTGGTGGCGACATCATCGACATCAGCATCCGCCCGCTGCTGGAGGAGAATGTGGCGCAGGAGTTTCATCGGTTTCAGGCTCCGGTCTATGCCTGCTTGGGCAATCATGAATATTACAGCGGGTCAATGGTGGCCCGCAATTTCTATCGGGAAGCTGGCATCACGCTGCTGCGCGACAGTTGCGCCACTTTTGGCAACGAAGTCTGCATCATCGGACGGGACGACCGCACCAACACTGCCCGCCAATCGGTGAAGCAGCTGATGCAGAAAGCCGACAGCTCCAAATATGTCATTCTGCTCGACCATCAGCCCTTTCAGCTGGAGGAAGCAGAACAGGCAGGAGTGGATTTTCAGTTGAGCGGGCACACCCATTACGGGCAGGTATGGCCCATCAGCTGGATTACCGATGCCATGTATGAGGATGCCTTCGGCCCGCTTGTCAAGGGACGCACGCAATATTATGTCAGCTCAGGTATGGGCATTTGGGGAGCAAAATTCAGAATCGGTACCCACTCCGAATATGTGGTAGCCACGCTGCAACAGCAAAAGCAATAACCCCAGCCAGCCCATTTGAGACAATAAAAAAGGGAGCTTCGCCTTTTCTGACGAAGCCCCCTTTTTTGAGTTTTATAAGGTGCAGACCATCGGTCCGCTTCCACAATTTCTATTTTACAATATCCTTGTATTTCTGTTCGGTGGCAAACAGTTTCTTGGCATACGAGCAGAAAGGAACAATCTTGACTCCCGCCTTGCGCGCCAGGCTCACCACCATATCCACCAATCCCTGCGCCACGCCTGAACCCCGATACTGGGGCTCCACAAATACATGAAATATTTGCCAATCCTCATCTCCACTGCTGAAGGTACATTCGCCCACCACAGTGCCGGCATCATAAGCCGCGATGCGGTTGTTGTCTGCCTCTATTTTATAATTCACCATAAGCTTACTTTCAAACAATATACTGCCGAAAGGTACGAAAAAAAAGTATAAAATAAAGTTTTTGTAACAATAAATGCGCAATTAGGAACAAAAGAGAAGAAGAAGAGGAGAATCGCCCATCATTCTCCACTCAGGTCCACCTTGAAAAAACTGTCGCCCGAATAATGGGTGCTGGGGTTGTAAGGGGCCGTGGCCACCTTTATGCGCTGGGCATTCAGTCCTTTGGTCATCACCATGTACTCGCGCACCGCTGCGGTGCGTTTTTCTATCAGCTGGTCGGCCTCCATCATTGCCGATGTGCGATAGCGTGCCAGTGCTTTCTGCTCCAGCCCCGATGCCTCATTGTCGGGCACCAGTGTGGCGGCAAACTGTTTCAGTCCGTCATCACCGTCGGCTATCTGTCTGATGGCATCCTTGTCTATAGGTTCCAGATTGGCTGCCGTTTTGCCCGCATGGGTGTGGATGTAATAGTCGCGTTTCAGTTCCAGCACAGCCAGTTGGCTGATGGCGTCAGTGTAGTTGGGTTCCTGATGTATGGAGAGGGTCAACTGCGGTTTTGCCTTAATCATGTCCGCCACCTTGTTCAGTTTGTCATATCCCTGCACATCCAGTTCGCCCAGCGTAGGGTCTATCTTTATCTTGTCCACGTCAGCCGATGCATCATGCCCGAACAGTTTGGCCAGGGAGCGGAACGGCGACTCGGCCACCTTCACCAGGAAGTTGAGAAGGGTCTTTACTATTATCTTTTTATACGAGAACTCGGGCGAATTGACGTTGCCCGATACGGGCAGGTCTATTGATATCTTGTCATCCTTGTCCTTCACTATGTAGAGGGCCATCTTCAGCGGCACCTTGTATTCGGGTTTCTGCACCGTCTTGTCTTTCTCCACCTCGCAGTCGTATATGTTGAGCAGATTGGCACCTTTCAGATTGTTGTTGGTTATCACATTCTGGCTGACCAGCGACAGGTTTCCGCCCGTGATGCGATAGGCAAATATCGGGTCAAAATACGAGGTAAATGGCTTCAAATCAATGTTGGTCAGGTTGAGTATGATGTTCTGGTTGGTCAGGTCATTCACACTGCCCCTCCAGCGCATGTCAAAGGTACCGGTGCCACCCATACGGCCGTTGACCGACACATCGTTGTACTTGTCAAGTGTCACATTATTGGCCTTGATGTTCATGCCCGACACCTCGTAATTGAACGGCAGGCGGGGAGCATCGTCATGTATCTTGAGATTGATGTTCTGGAAATTCAGTTCCGATATTCTGAAATCCAGCGGCTTTTTGCTTGCCGCGTCCGACTGGGCTGCTGTGGTTTTCTTTTGGGGGGCTTGGGGCACCGATGAAAAATAGGTAAAATTGTTGCCGCCTTTCTTGTCCAGCAGCAGTTGCGAATGGGCATCCTCTGCCACCACTTTTCCCAGCCATATCTGATTGTCGGCCAGACTCATTTTTTTCAATTCGGCCGAGGTGTGGCGGGTGGTCAGCACCAGCCTCCCCTTGTCATCGGTCACTTTCAGGTTGTCTATCGACGAGTTGCCCTCAAGGTTGAAGTTCATGATATGGTTAAAATCACCCGTCATGTGCGCATACACATTCATGTCGCCATTCACGCTGCCCACGCGCACCCCCATTCGCATATAGGGTTCAATACCCGATATGGTAAAGTGGTTCACCTGCGCCGTAATGTCAAATTTGGAGGTCTCAAGGTCATATTTCAACTTCGATTTCAGACTGCCCCCTTGCTCAAAATTCAGGTTCAGCCCCATGTCGGTCAGTTTGTTCGAGAAATACACGCCAGGTATGCCGAGGTTGAGGTCACGCATGTCAAAGTGGGTGTTCAGCACCAAATCCTTGTAGTGCGCGCTGCAATGACGCAGCTGTATGTCATAAAGGCCTATCTCCCATTTTTGGCTCGGTGTGGTGTCCTTGTCGGCCGCCGTGTCGGGCTTCGAGAATTTCTCGATGATGTCGGTAAAGTTGAACACAGAGTCACGCTGCGCCACTTTTACATCCGCGCCATCCAGATGTATGTGTCTGACATTGACCTTGTGCGACAGCAGGTCCCAGATTTTCAGTTGCACATAGAGGGTATCGAAGGTGACAAAGTCCCGTTTCCCGTCGGCCTCCTTCATGCTGAAGCTGTCAATGACCACGGTGCCGCTCAGCGGACTGAGGTCCAGTTTTTTCATGGTGAGCTGCCGGCCCACCAGTTCCGGTCCATGTTTTTCCAGATAATTCTGGGCTATATGACCTGCTGACAGACAGAGCACTATCACGGCCACTATCAGCAAACCGACTATGGAGGCCAGCACTATACCGGCCACTTTCAAATATTTTTTTGCTTTAACGTTCATCTCTTTTTCTAATATGTGCAACGGCAAAGTTAGCTCAAAAAAAGAATAAAAGGTAAGTAAATCGCCAGTTTTGAGACTTTGACGGACAAAAAGAAAATAGAACGGTACGGAATACGACAAAAAGAGCGGACTCCGTTTTCCGGACTCCGCTCTTTTATGGTGTCAGCCACTGTGGGCTGCTAATTTCAGTTGAAACAAAAGGGCTGGCAAAGGCCAGCGCCGCCGCCCGTTACTGGAGCTTGCGGGCTACCTCAATCTCGTCAAAGGCCTCAATCACATCACCCTCCTGCACATCGTTGTAGTTGGCGACATTCAATCCGCACTCCATTCCGCTGGTAACCTCCTTGACATCATCCTTCTCACGCTTGAGTGATTCCAGTTCGCCGGTGTGTACCACAATGCCCTCGCGTATGACGCGGACTTTGCTGGTGCGGCGCACCTTGCCCTCGCGTACCAGACAGCCGGCAATGGTGCCGACCTTCGATATCTTGAACACTTTCTGCACTTCGGCCGAACCTGTTACCACTTCCTTGATTTCTGGCGACAACATGCCTTCCATGGCATCCTTTATCTGCTCTATGGCATCGTAGATGATGGAGTACAGACGGATATCAATCTTTTCCTGCTCAGCCAGCTTGCGGGCCGACTGTGAAGGACGTACCTGGAAACCGACGATGATGGCATTGGAGGCCGCTGCCAGCATCACATCCGATTCGGATATCTGGCCCACAGCCTTGTGTATCACATTTATCTGTATCTGCTCGGTCGTCAGCTTGATTAATGAGTCAGACAAAGCCTCCACTGATCCGTCCACATCACCTTTCACTATGATGTTCATCTCATGGAAGTCGCCCAAGGCAATTCGGCGGCCAATCTCATCAAGGGTAAGATGGGTTGAGGTGCGCAAGCCCTGCTCACGCTGCAACTGCTCGCGCTTGTTGGCCACTTCACGGGCCTCCTGCTCCGAGTCCATCACATTAAACTTGTCACCTGCCTGTGGCGCTCCGTTCAGACCCAGTATCAAAGCTGGCTGGGCAGGTTTTGCCTCAGTGATGCGCTGTCCACGCTCGTTGAACATCGCCTTGATTCGGCCTTGGTTGATTCCGGCCACCACCACATCTGATATGTGCAGGGTACCGTTATTGACCAGCACGGTCGAGGTGTAGCCACGGCCCTTGTCAAGCTGTGACTCTATGATGATACCGCTGGCCTTGCGGGTTGGATTGGCCTTCAGGTCAAGCAACTCGGCCTCCAGCAGCACTTTCTCCATCAGTTCCTTCACGCCGGTTCCCTTCTTGGCGGCTATTTCCTGGCACTGGTACTTGCCACCCCAGTCCTCCACCAGATAGTTCATCTGGGCGAGCGACTCCTTTATCTTGTCAGGGTTGGCGGCTGGCTTGTCTATCTTGTTGATGGCAAACACAATAGGGATGCCTGCATTGGAGGCATGGTTGATGGCCTCTATGGTCTGCGGCATCACATCGTCGTCGGCTGCCACTATGATGATGGCAATGTCGGCTACCTGGGCACCACGGGCACGCATGGCGGTAAATGCCTCATGGCCTGGGGTATCCAGGAAGGTGATTTGCTGTCCGCTGCTCAGTGTCACATTGTAGGCTCCGATGTGCTGGGTAATGCCTCCGGCCTCGCCCGCTATCACATTCGTTTTGCGTATGTAGTCCAGCAGCGAAGTCTTGCCGTGGTCCACATGGCCCATGACGGTCACCACTGGAGGTCGGCGTATCAGGTCTTCCGGCTTGTCTTCCTCCTCATGGATGGCCTCGGCCACCTCCGCACTGATATATTCAGTCTCATATCCAAATTCCTCGGCCACAATGTTGATGGTCTCGGCATCCAGACGCTGGTTGATGGAAACCATCAGACCCAGATTCATGCAGGTGCTGATGACTTGTGTCACTGGCACATTCATCATGGTTGCCAACTCGCTCACGGTAACGAACTCGGTGATTTTCAGCTTCTGCTTGTCAGCAGCTTCTGCGGCTTCGGCAGCCTCACGCTGCTGTGCCTGCATCTCTCGCTTGTCGTGGCGGTGACGCGACGAGGCCTTGTTGCTCTGACCTTTGGAAGTCAGCCGTGCCAAAGTCTCTTTCACCTGGTTGCGTACATCCTCTTCGCTGATTTCAGCCTTCGGATTGCGTTTGTTGCGGCGCTTGCCGCCTTGGCCACCTTGGCCGCCCTGACCACCTTGGCCGCCTCTTCCGTTCTGGCCATTTTGGCCGTTCTGGCCACCACGATAGTTGTTCACATCCACGTGGTCCTTCTGTATGCGGCGGCGCTTGTGCGGCGAGTCCTGATCGCTCAGGTCCATGGTGCCCAGCACCTTGGGGCCGTTCAGTTTTGGCACATTGGTGCGGATTTCATTGTCCGCATTGTTGTTGCCATTATTGCTGTTATTATTGTTGCCACCGTTATGATTGTAACGCTGGTCACGTTCCTTTTTCTTCTCCTCCTTCGACTTCTTCTTCGGACGGGTCTGCTGGTTCAGTGCATCCAGGTCTATCTTGCCCAACACATTGATGTTGGTCTTGAGCTCAGACTGGCCGTAGTTGAACACTTGGTCTTTCTTGGGAGTTGCGGGCTGAGGTTTTGGAGCCTCAACTGTCGGCTTAGCTTCTGCCGCAGGCTTTGTTTCAGCCGTTGGGGCTGATTGCTGACGGGACGCATTTTCGGTGCGTTTTTTCTCAGGCGCGGGAGTGGCAGTCTGTTTCGGCTTCTCTGCCGGAGTTGGCTGCTGTTTATTCTCCTTGTGCTGGCGCTTCTCAGCATCCACATCTATCTTGCCCAGCACCTTCAGCTTGGGCATCTGGTCCTGTGGCACTTCCGTTTTTATCTCATTCTTCTCTCCGTATCCGTCAATAGAGACACTCACGTGCTTGCTTTTTTCACGACGCTGCTGTGAATTCTTGTCAGAAGCCAGTTTCTGCTCCTGGTCGGGAAGAAATTCCTTGTTGAGCAAGTCCTCCTCCTCATCCGTTATCTTGTAATTCGGATTCAGGGAAACATCATGCCCCTTCGTCTGCAAAAACTCCACCGCCGTATTAATTCCGACATTTAATTCTTTCGCTATTTGAATTAACCTTTTAGACATATAAAAATTTTAAACTCCTAAAATAAATTGGAAGACACCCCACCTGTAAAGCTTCCTGAAAATTTGAATTAGTCGGCTCCGACCCCGACGAACTTTCGCCCGCTATCGGGCTGAAAGTCAGCAGTGGGTTTTCACAACCCATAAGTACGCTCCAAAAGACCAGTCTTGAAGCGTTAGACGGAATCAAGACACGATGGGGCAAAGCAACGGACCAGCACGTGGAGGGAAGTGTGTATGTGCACCTTAACCTCCCTGCGTATTACTTGACAGGGTCAGACGCCTCGTCAGTTGGCTGGTTGTCGGCTGCACTGTTGCCTTCTGCCTCCTGATTATCGTCTGCATTAGTTTCTTCGGTCGCATTGTCGGCGGCAGCTTCTGTGGCTGGCGCGGCATTCTCTCCATTAAATTCCGAGCTGAGGATGCGTATCACATCATCCACAGTCTCTTCCTCCAAGTCGGTGCGCACCACCAGTTCGTCGCGTGGTATGGCCAGCACGTTCTTGGCAGTATCGCAGCCTATGCCCTTCAGTGTTTCAATCACCCATGGGTCTATCTCGTCAAGGAACTCATCCAGCAGGATGTCCTCGTCGTCTCCGTTTATATTGTCGTCACGGTATACCTCTATCTGGTATCCCGACAGCATGCTGGCCAGCTTGATGTTCATTCCACCCTTGCCTATCGCCAGAGATATCTCTTCCGATTTCAGGAACACATCGGCCCGTTTATGCTCCTCGTAGAGCACAATGTCCGACACGCGCGCTGGACTCAAGGCGCGTGATATGAACAGCTTCACATTGTCAGTATAAGGTATCACGTCTATGTTCTCGTTGCGCAACTCACGCACGATGCCATGGATGCGGGCACCCTTCATACCCACGCAGGCTCCCACTGGGTCGATACGCTCATCATACGACTCCACTGCCACCTTGGCTCTCTCGCCTGGTATGCGGGCTATCTTGCGGATAGTTATCAGGCCATCGGCAATCTCGGGAACCTCACGCTCGAACAGACGCTGCAAGAAGAGCTCCGATGTACGCGACAGTATGATTTTAGGGTCATTGTTCTTGTTGTCAACCTGTGCCACCACTGCCATCACATAGTCACCCTTGCGATAGTAGTCGGTCGGTATCTGCTCGGTCTTGGGGAGCGACATTTCGTTGCCTTCCTCGTCCACCACCAGCATTTCCTTCTTCCATACCTGGTACACCTCGGCATTGACCACTGTTCCCACCTTTTCCTTATACTTGTTGTAGAGGTTGTCCTTCTGCAAGTCAAGTATCTTGGAGGCGATGGTCTGACGCAGATTGAGCACGGCTCGGCGTCCGAACGACGAGAAGTCAACGGTCTCCGTACAGGTCTCTCCCACCTTGGCATCATCGTTGCCCTCTATCTTCAGGGCTTCCGACAGCTGTATCTGGCGGGCATCGTCCTCCACCTTGCCGTCGGGCACTATCTCGCGGTTGCGATAAATTTCCAAATCGCCTTTATCGGTGTTGATAATCACATCGTAATTCTCATCCGTGCCGACCATTTTGGAGATGACGCTGCGGAAAGACTCTTCCAGCACACTCATCAGGGTGCCTTTGTCAATCTTTTTGTCGTTGGTATACTGGGCGAAGATATCGACCAGGCTCACCGTTTCTTGCTTAGCCATACTATTTAAATCTAATAGTGTATTTTGTATATTTTATTTTATCGTAATCAAAGGTGGTAATGGTCTTGACCTCCACCTTGCGCTTGCTGCCCTCTGGTTTCTCCATCCGGGTCTCTTCCAGTCCGAAGTTCTCGGGAGTCACCTGGGTGAGCCGTCCGTTGTGCTTTTTGCCGTCGGCATCCAGCACTTCCACTTCCTCGCCCTCATATTTGGCATATTGCTCTTTCACTTTGAATGGCGAAGAGAGGCCTGGCGACCCCACCTCCAGATCATAGTCCTCCACTTCTCGGTCAAGGCGGCTCTCTATGTAGCGGGTCAGCTCCTCACATTCGTCTATCGAGAAGCCCTTGGCCGAGTCCACCTCCACCAGGATGTTGTTGTCTTTTCCGACTTTCACATCCACTATGAAGTAGCCCTCCTTGTCCTTTATGTAGTCGGCCACTATCGGCCTGACTTGTGCCTTGTCTATCATCTTTCTTTTTGCTTGGTAACAAAAAGTGGGGAACTTACCGCCCCCCACTCATCGAATTCAAGTGCAAAATTAATGTAAATTTTCTAAAAAACAAAAGATTCCGCATTTATATGGAAGAATTAACACAGATGTAACAGACCTGTTTGCCTCGCTCGTCTTGTATCCATGATGCCTGACAGGTGTCCGCGATTGTCTGAAAAAGCGGGGCTGCGGCAAAATGGATATTGCCGCAGCCCCGCTTATTGGAGATAAATATTTTAAGAAAGTTTATGAATTACGATGCCTGAACGGAGTTTTGGCTCAAACCAGGTAGCCTTAGGTGGCATTATCTTGCCGCTGTCGGCTATATCCATAATCTGTTTCATCGATACCGGATGCAGGGCCAGGGCCATCTTCATCTCGCCACTGTCCACACGGCGCTTCAGTTCCTTCAGTCCACGCAGTCCGCCCACAAAGTCAATGCGCTTGTCGCCACGCAGGTCCTTGATGCCGAGCAGGTCGTCCAGTATCAGGCGGGATGAGATGTCCACATCAAGCACGCCTATTGGGTCGGCATCGTTATAGGTGCCTTGTTTGGCAGTCAGGCTGTACCACATTCCCTCCAGATAGAGCGAGAAGTTGTGCAGCGCGTTTGGCTTATACATATCGGCACCCATCTTCTTCACCTCGAAATTCTTGGTGAGGGCGGTCAGGAACTGCTCGGCAGACATGCCATTCAGGTCTTTCACCACGCGGTTGTAGTCCAATATGGTGAGCTGGCTGGCAGGGAAGCATACGGCCATAAAGTAGTTATACTCCTCTGTTCCCTTGTGGTTGGGGTTCTGTTTGGCTTTCTCGGCGCCCACCAGGGCAGCGGCGGCTGAGCGGTGATGGCCATCGGCTATATACAGCGATTTCATCTTGCCAAATTCGGTGGTCACGGTGGCGATGTCGGCATCGTCGGCTATCACCCAGAACTGGTGACGGAATCCGTCTATCGGGGCTATGAAGTCATATTCGGGTTTCTCTGCCGTGTAGTGGGCTATCAGTTTATTGAGTGTATCATCGTCGGGATAGGCAAAGAACACTGGCTCGATGTTGGCATTGTTGACGCGCACGTGCTTCATGCGGTCCTCCTCCTTGTCGCGGCGGGTCAGCTCATGCTTCTTGATGACGCCGGTCAGATAGTCGTTGACGTAGGCACAAACCACCAGACCATACTGCGTCTTGCCGTTCATGGTCTGCGCATAGATGTAGTAGTTCTCCTTTGCATCCTGCTTCAGCCAGCCTTTATCCTGGAACTTCTTGAAGTTCTCGGCTGCTTTCTCATACACACGGGGGTCATACTCACTCGTGCCTTCGGGAAAATCGATTTCAGGCTTGATGATGTGATACAGTGACATCTCATTGCCTTTGGCCTCATCGCGGGCCTCCTCTGAGTTCAGCACGTCGTATGGGCGCGATTCCACTTTTTCTACCAATTCCTTGGGAGGGCGGATGCCCTTGAATGGTTTTACTATTGCCATGACTTCTATTTTTATGTTTTTAGTTTACTTGTTGGATAATGTTGGTGCAAATATAATCAATTATACTTTTAAAAAAAATTTGGCAGTAACGTGCCGATGCTTTAATTTTGAAGAAAATTGGAATTTTAGGCGATGGCGACAGAAGAGACAGACAAAATTGAGAAAGTTATTGACATTGACAAGATTCTGGAAGGCAAGGCCCCTAAGCTGAAGCGGTGGATGCCCGGCTTTCTGGTCCGCTATCTCAAGAAGATAGCCCACGAGGATGATTTGAACCTGTTTTTCCATTTGTATGGACATCTGCAAGGTCAGGACTTTGCGGCTGCCATTCTCAAGCATTTCCGCATCACTATCAACATCGAGGGCGAGGAGAACCTGCCGCACGATGGCCGTGTCATTTTCGCTTCCAACCATGCGCTTGGCGGCCTTGATGGCGTGGGCATCCTGCACTTTCTGCGCGAGCACTACCCTGAGGTCAAGTCGCCTGTCAACGATTTGCTGATGAATGTGCAGCAACTCACTCCTTTCTTTATCCCCGTCAACAAGCTGGGATGCCAGACCAAGGAGAGCGCCAGCGAGCTTTACGACTGCTACGCCTCCTCCGATACCATTCTCTTCTTCCCCGCGGGCGTCTGCTCGCGCAGGCAGGCTCATCACCAGATTTGCGACTTGGAGTGGAAAAAGACTTTCATCTCCAAGGCGGTACAATACAAACGCGATGTGGTGCCAGTGCACTTCATCGGCCAAAATTCCAAGTTCTTCTACAATCTGGGCTACTGGCGCAAAAAGCTGGGCATAAAGGTCAACATCGAAATGCTGTATCTCGTCGATGAACTCTATCGGCAGACGGGCAACGCCTTCACTATAAAGGTGGGAAAGGCTATTCCGTTTGCCACTTTCGACAAGAATCAGAAGAACTATTACGACTGGGCCCAATGGGTGAAGGCGGAGGTTTACAAACTCTGAGACCCTTCGGCCCTTTTTTGGTCCAACCATGATAAAAAGTACACAATAATAATATGGAAGAGATTATTGACCCTATTGATGTCAAACTGATAGAGGCTGAACTGACGCCCGAACGGATGTTGCGCAAGACTAACAAATGCGACAATGAGATTTATGTGCTCGACGGCCACGAGGCCCCCAACACGCTGCACGAGATTGGACGTCTGCGTGAGATTTCGTTCCGCACTTCTGGTGGCGGCTCCGGACTGAGCTGTGACCTCGACCAATACGACACGCTACCCAATGCGCCATACAAGCAGCTGATAGTGTGGAACCCTGAGGAGAAGGAAATCATCGGCGGCTACCGCTATATTCATGGCCGCGATGTGCAGTTTGATGCCGATGGCGCGCCCATGCTCACTTCGGCCCATCTGTTCGCCTACTCCAGCAAGTTCATTCACGATTATCTGCCCTATACTGTTGAACTGGGACGCTCATTCATCCGACCCGAATATCAATCTACCAAGCGGGGAGCCAAGAGCCTTTTCTCGCTCGACAATCTGTGGGACGGGCTGGGGGCGCTGACCATCAGTGTACCCGACACCCGATACTTTTTCGGCAAGGCTACCATCTATCCATCTTACGGCATGGAGGCCTGCAAACTGCTGTTCTTCTTCCTGCGCAAATATTTTGCCGACAAGGAGAATCTGGTTTACCCGCATCGGCCCATGCCCATTCCGTTTGACGAGGAGCGTCTCTCTGCCATATTCCATGGCAAGAACTATAAGGAAGACTATATCATACTGAAGGAGGAGGCCAAGAAGCTGGGCCGCCACATTCCGCCGCTGGTCAATGCCTATATGTCCCTCTCACCCACCATGCGCATTTTCGGCACCTCCATCAACGATGAGTTTGGTGATGTGTGGGAGACGGGACTTATTGTGAACATTGCTGACATTTTTGAGGAGAAAAAAGACCGGCACGTCCGCAGCTATGAACGTGAACTGAGTGCCAAGGAGCGTTTGTAACACATTACTATAAACACACCCCCACCATCACCACCATCCACGCGCGCCTTCCCCCACGCGCACACCTCCACTGGGATGTGACACGTCTCGCGTCACTATCGCCCTACGCGCACACCTCCCCCCACGCGCCTTCCCCCACACTGCTCGCCTCCCCAACTGGGATGTGACGTGTCTCGCGTCACTATCGCCCCCAAGGGCGATTCCGTAGCGCCCAATAGTATAATTCTCGCCCAACAATGTAATTCGACAAACCCACCACCAACCAATTTGTTCAGCCCTAATGGGCTGTAGTGACGCGAGGACGCGTCACCTCCCAGTCATCGTCACGCCACGTAAAGCCACCCACACGCGCCGCCTCCCCACACGCCACCACCGCGAATCGCCTCCCACCAATTCGCCTCCCCCCCGAATATGCGTCAGCTGTAACTTTACCGCGCATTAGCTCCGAAAGCGTTAA
>CALMUD010000032.1 GCA_937872735.1 uncultured Bacteroidales bacterium | reverse complement strand
CGACTATTTGAATATTTTTTATCTGTTTATGTACCCCTTTCCGATTCGTGACGGGATTGGTTTGTTATCAAATATTAATAAAATGTTAATGTTTGTTAATTGGGGGGGGTAAAATTTACTTTGTGTATCTTTGCCCGCTATTTGTTGAAAAACGTGATACAAAAAAATTCAAAAATGAAAAAAGTTTTAGCTTTAGTTGTGCTCTTTTCCAGCTTTGTTTCTGCCTTTTGTCAGGATGTCATCATCACCCGTGACGAGAAGAAAATCGAAGCCAAAATTTTGGAAATCTCTGATGCGGAGATTAAGTACAAGGAACAGTCTAACCTGGAGGGGCCTACGTTTATTATGAAGACGAACAAGATTGTTTCCATTCTTTTTAGTAACGGAACGGTCCGCAATTTCACTAATGGAGTAGGTGGTGAGCAAAATGGTTTCTTCAACACCGACAACAATGCCGACGGCCGTAAGTTTGAATTGACGGAGGCGGGTGTTAAGTTTGGAGGCAAACTGATAACCAAGGATGAAATGAAAGATATTCTGCGTCAGGGATGTCCTATAGCCTATCATAAATACAAATCGGGCAAGGTTAAAAAGGTCTGGGGATGGACTTTGATGTCTTTATGTTCTGTTTCGGAGTTGTTTATAGCACCAGCGGTTGGTAACTCTTCTAATGAAGGAGATGTGGCTATTCCAATAATTTTAGGAGGCATTTGTGGTGGCATTGGTGCTCCATTGTTGATAAGTGGTTATCATGGCAAACGGGATGCTCTTGAATTATATAATAGCAATTGTGCCAATCAATCAACTGGTGAGTTCAGATTGGGTGTCACCCCTAATGGATTAGGATTGAGTTATAATTTTTAAAGGAAAATGAAGAAAATATTATTAGCTGTATTTTTCGCTTGCGCCATGGCGATACCCGTCATGAGTCAAATGAAGGTTTTGAAAAGCATACATTCGGCATTGAAGACAATTAATGGTGATACGTCTACTCAACAGAAAACGACCTCAACGTCCGTTGCGTCAAAACCTGCTGTGACTTCTGCTACAGAAAAGGAGGATGGCAACATCACCTTTAAATTGTTGAAGGTGGAGGGCGACAAGGCCAGCCAAACGGTTTATTGCTACTTCTTGTTGACCAATCATGGTGCCAACATTGATGATGAAGGGGTGATAGGTTCTGATATTATTGATGAGAATGGCGATACCCATTCTTGTGAGAGATATGTTGGCTCGAATCTGCTTGTTGCAACTTTTCCAACCGAGGTTCCGGTAAAGGTGAAGTTCTCTTATGTTAAGGTATTGCCTAGTATATCTTTTGTTAAATACATTAAGGTCACTTTAGAACAGGGACATCCTTGGCCTTTTGCCGAGTTCCGTGATTTGCCTATCACTTGGAAATAGGATGGTGACACGGCTCTGAAAATTTACGTTCCTCGCAATCTTTTGCGAGGAACGTTTTTTTTATGGGAAAAATCGGAAAAAAACTCTTTGTGTTTCACCTTCCTATTTCCTTCACCAATTCTCTGAATTTGTTCAAGTCGAAATTTTGCCAAACTGCGCCCAGCACAGCAGCCCCACCAAAAGAGTAGGGAGCCAGCAAAGGCAGCGTGGCGGCACTGATGCCTCCCAGTGCAATCACCCTGCTGTTGATAATTCCCGATTGACAGGCCTCTGTCAGCGCCTCGGAACTGAAAGCCGCCTGGTAGCCCTCCTTGGATATACTGTTGAATATGGGACTGAGAAAGACGTAGGTGTAATCTTCAATATGGTTCAGTTCGGTTATGGAGTGGCACGAGCGGCTCAGACGCAAGTCGTGACGGATACCCGTATAGGCAGGGCCACGGCCGTTCAGATGAACCCCGCCCACAGGATAATCCTCCGCCAGCTCATGGTGACCCCCCAGTGTGATGCGGTGCAACTCCGTTGCTGGCAGGCGGTCAAGTATCTTGCGGTAGTCATCGGCCGCTGCCTCAGGTTTGCGCAAGTGCAACAAAAAATGAGGGTCGGCATTCAGCAGCAATGTTATCTGCTCCGCCTCTCCCTCATAACAGTCGGGACGGGTTATCACCACCAGCAGTCGCCGATAGGTGTACCCGGAAAGGACAGTGCGGCTCATCGGGCTGCGTTCATTCCCATAGTGTCAAACTTGGCACCTTTCACTTTCCCCTTCTTGTTGATGGTGAATCCATCTTCAACGCAAGGGAAACAGGCATATCCCAGCGTCTTGCCCAGACAGTGGTAACCAGCCTTCGGATTCTCGTCGAGGATGAACACATAAGCCAAGTCCAGAATCTTGCGGTCGCCATTGGGCGTCATCACATACACACGGTAATAGTCCTGATAGCCCGCAGGCTCATTATAGATGCTGCTGATGTCTACCATCTCCGCTTTCTCATCCTGGCAGCAGCCGCAGTAGATGGCTATCCGCGTAATGTGGTGCTCCGTGATGTAGGCCACCGCCTCTTCCGACCATTTCTTGGTCAGCAGCGACAGTTGGTCCGCCTTTGCTCCCGTTGCGCATAATATCATAACCAATAAGGTGTATAAAAATTTTTTCATGAGTCTTGTATTTTTTGATGTTCAACCTTTTTGTTTCTCATTCCGAAAGTAATAAAAATTTCATTCTTATGTTGCCAGTCGCGTCATCTTTTTGTCATTATTTGCCAAATATCAGCCTAAAATGTATTTTGCCTCTTTATTTTTTGAAAAAATGGCTAACTTTGAACTTTGGTAATTATATATACGTATATCAAATGGATCAGAAAAAAAGAAGCATTGAGACCCTCTGCGTGCAGGAGGGCTGGAAGCCTAAAAATGGAGAGCCACGCGTGCTCCCTATCTATCAGTCTACCACATTCAAATATGACGACAGTGAGCAGATGGCCCGTCTGTTCGATTTGAAAGACTCTGGTTATTTCTACACCCGGTTGCAGAATCCTACCAACGACTGTGTTGCCAACAAGATAGCGGCCCTTGAGGGAGGTGTTGCCGGAATGCTCACCTCCAGCGGACAGGCAGCCAATTTCTATGCCATATTCAACATCTGCGAGGCTGGCGACCATTTTGTGAGTGCGGCCTCCATTTATGGCGGTACCTACAATCTGTTTGGCGTCACCATGAAGAAACTGGGCATCGAGGTCACTTTCGTTGACCAGGATGCACCCGCCGAAGAGATAGCAAAGGCTTTCCGCCCCAACACCAAGGCTGTTTTTGCCGAAACCATAACCAACCCAACGCTGAGTGTGCTCGATATCGAGAAGTTTGCCAAGCTGGCCCATTCACACGGTGTGCCATTGGTGGTCGACAATACTTTTGCCACCCCTTACAACTGCCGTCCTTTTGAGTTTGGCTGCGACATCGTTACGCATTCCACCACCAAGTATATGGACGGCCATGCCTCTACTGTAGGAGGCTGTATCGTAGATAGCGGCAATTTTGACTGGGATGCCCATGCCGACAAGTTCCCTGGACTGACCAAACCCGACCCTTCGTATCATGGATTGGCCTATACAAAGGCTTTTGGCAAAGGTGCCTACATCACCAAGGCTACTGCCCAGCTGATGCGTGACTTCGGTTCCATTCAGGCTCCGCAAAATGCCTTCCTGCTTAATTTGGGTCTGGAAACTTTACACCTGCGTATGCCTCGCCATTGCGAGAATGCGCAGAAAGTGGCCGAATATATGGAGAAAAATCCGAAAGTGGCTTGGGTCAATTATCCGGGTCTGGCCAGCAACAAATATCATGCTTTGGCTGAGAAGCAGTTCCGCAACGGTCAGTCGTGCGGTGTGGTTACCTTCGGATTGAAGGGCGACCGCAACACAGCTGTCAAGTTCATGGATAGCCTCAAGTTGGCCTGCATCGTTACCCATGTGGCCGATGCCCGCACCTGTGTGCTGCATCCTGCCAGCCACACCCATCGCCAGCTTTCCGACGAACAGCTGCTCGAGGCCGGCATACAGCCTGACCTTATCCGGTTCTCGGTAGGTCTGGAGGCGGCCGACGACATTATTGCCGACATTGAACAGGCTTTGGCCAATATCTGAAACTTATATACTTTATTATGGAGTTATCATCGCCTCAGAAAGAGAGGTATGGCAAGGATAATATGAAGGCACTTGACGCCCAGCGTCTTGCCCAATTCATTGCCTGGGGACCTATCGTTTTCGAGGTCTCCTACATCATGACCAAGTGGGGCATCTTCCAGCTTTTGGCAGACCATCGCGAGGGGTTGTCCATTGATGAGGTGGCCCAGCAAAAATCCATTACGCACTATGCGGCGCAGGTATTGCTGGAGTCTTCTCTCACCATTGGCACCGTTTATCTTGAGAATGGTAAGTTTTGCATCGCCAAGCCAGGACGTTTCCTCATTGACGACAAGATGGCCATCTCCGATATGAATTTCAATCAGGATGTCAATTATATGGGTATGTTCCATTTGGAGGAGGCTCTGAAGAATGGAAAACCTGAAGGCTTGAAAGTGTTTGGCAACTGGCCCACCATCTATGAGGGTCTGTCGGAGTTGCCTGAACAGGTGCAGAAGAGTTGGTTCGGATTCGACCATTTCTATTCTGACCACTCGTTTGAGGAGGCCTTGCAGATTGTATTCGCACGTCATCCCCGCCGTCTGCTCGATGTGGGCGGTAATACGGGCCGATGGGCTTCGCAGTGTGTGGGCTATGATGCAGAGGTCAATGTCACCATTATGGACCTGCCCCAGCAGCTGGGTATGATGCGCAAGGCTACGGCTGGAACCAAGGGCGCCGACCGCATATCGGGCCATCCGGCCAATCTGCTTGATGAGTCCAATGCGTTCCCTACGGGTTTCGATGCCATTTGGATGAGCCAGTTTCTTGACTGCTTCTCAGAGTCGCAGGTGCTGAGTATCCTCAAGCGTGCAGCCGTATCTATGCAAGCCGACAGTCGTCTCTACATCATGGAGACGCTCTGGGACCGCCAGCGGTTTGAAACGGCTTCCTTCTGTCTGGCGCAGACGAGCCTCTACTTTACGGCCATGGCCAATGGCAACAGCAAGATGTTCTATTCCAAAGATTTGGAACGTCTCGTTGGTGAGGCTGGCCTCAAGGTGGAGAAGATACATGACAACATAGGATTGGGACACAGCATCATGGTGTGCTGCAAATAGCCCCGTCCGTTTAATTGCAGTTATATGTTTTATGTCGTCAGAAATCATCAGAAGTTTGGTCCCTATGAACTGAGCCATCTGGCCGATTTGGTCAGCCGTGGCAATGTCATTCTGCAGGATGAGGCGATAGATGAGGACCACCTGATGCCGAACGGAAAGGAGAATGAGTGCGTGCGCGACTTGTTTCACCGCTATGGGGTGAATGTGAGCGTGCGCCCTGCCGGTGGATTGATTGACCAGATTAGAAGTCTGGGCAGCCGTATCTTTATCAGCCGCGAAGCCTTCAACTGGCAGCAGCTGAAACAGGATAAACGGCTGATTATGCTGGCGGCAGTGGGGTTGGCCCCGCTTGTGCTCGGTTCGGTGCTTCAAGGTGGGTTCCTCACCTTTTACACCATCTCCCTTTATTTTGCCTGCGTGTGGGGGCTCTTTTTCTATTATCTGTTCCGTACCGCGCAGGTGAGTGCCAAGCTCACGCTTAAGCTGTTCTTTTCCGTACAGGTGCTTATTCTGTTGGTATTCCATACCGGATTAAACGAGCTCAACTTTTTTTATCAGGGAGTGGATTCGCAGAGTGCTTTGGGGCGTACCGCAGGTTTTCTGTTGGGGGTAGGTGTTACTGAGGAACTGGTCAAGGCTTTGCCGCTATTCTTTATAGCCATCCGTTCACGTCGTCCGCTCATTCCGCAGACCATGGTGTTCTATGGTCTGATGTGTGGTATTGCTTTTGGCGTGTCAGAAGGGGTCGGCTACCAGATGCAGGTCAACTGCAAACTGGATTACGACCAGGCCTTTTTCCTCAATATAGCCCGTCTTACCAGCCTGCCATTCTTCCATGCCATGTGCACGGGCGTGGCGGGATATTTCATCTCGTTTGGCGTGCTTTATCCGCGTCATCGTTGGCCGCTCTTCTTTTTTGCCATTGCGGTACCGGCTCTGTTCCATGGTTTGTATGATGTGATGTCCGACAGTTTGTTCAGTTTGGCATTTGCTGCTGTCATAGTCATTCTGCTCAATTATTATCTGCGTTCCGACCGTTATGTGCAGTCGGTGCTGAAAAATTGAGCGCTTGATTCGCCTCGCATATTTTCTGTAATAAAAGGAATATTTAAACAAGAAGTCCCCCGAATTGATGTGCTTTCAATTGGGGGGACTTCTTGTTTTGTTTTTGTGAAAGATTCTCTATTCTTCTTTGTCATCCAGTTCATCCAGTATATCACTTAGATCGGAAGAGCGTCGTGTAGGGAAAGA
>CALMUD010000031.1 GCA_937872735.1 uncultured Bacteroidales bacterium | reverse complement strand
GAGCGGTGACTGGAGTTCAGACGTGTGCTCTTCCGATCTGTCCTTCGTTGCCACATGGGGCGTATATCATACCCTCATGGCCAGGCACCACGCACAGACGGGTCTTGCCGTTGTTGACGAGGATGGTGGCCTTAGGGAAGGTCTTGCCGCCGTCGCTGCTGACATATATCACGCCGTCGGTAGCCGCATACACATATTTGGGATTAACAGGGTCGGCAACCACATAGCCAATAGCCGTTGATGCACAAGTGCTGGCCGTTAAGTTCTGCCCCTTGTCGGTCGAATATTTGAGCGCACCGTTAGCAACAACCACAATAGTGGAGGCATCGGCGGTAATGGCAACTTTGTTGGCATTAGTGATACCGGCCATAAGTGTCCAGGTCTGGCCGCCATCTTCGGTGTAATAGCCTTTACTTGCCACCCGCGCCATCACTTTGATGTTGCCGGCTGCATAGGCTATGCCGTTGGTGGACCCGGAACCCGGGTTGTGCATTGCGGGGAATGCGGTGATGCTGGTATGGTTGAAGCCTGTATAGTCGCCAATCACCGATTGCGGATTGCCACCCGGCAGACTCACCATATCCAACGCAACCGACTCTTCCAGACCGTTCACGTCAAAATAAAATACGGGATTGCCTTGGCACCAGATGTTGCTGCATGTGTAGATGCCGTTGCCCGATACGCACGATATCTTGTTGTCGTCGGCCGGGTCGAAGCACATGCTGCCACACCAGTGTATGGAGTTGCCCGTTATCCACTTCACACCTCCGTCGGTAAGACGCATCACGTTTTGCAGACTGCGCCAGGTGGCTCCTCCATCGGTTGAGGTGTAGATGATGTCTCCATTGGCTTTCTGTCCCGTCAGCCAGGTCTGGGGCACCCAGCTGTTGTTGGTCGATGCCACCAGTTTGTTGGCATCTTTGGGCGACACTTCCACATCGCCCAGTGCAGGAGCCGTGTTGGACCCTACATGAGGGGTTATTTCTGTCAGTTGATTGGCATTGGGGTTGTATCGGTATATCACGCCCACACTGCCATACACGTGTTTGTCGCCACACACCAGCAGCAGATTGCCGTCGGGGTCCATCTTCATGCGCAAGGGCATATAGGTGGTGGGCACTGCCTGCACGGCGCTCCATGTTGCGCCGCCGTCTTCCGATTTGTACACATTGCTGGCTCCCGAACGCGACACACCTACAAAGATACGGGCGGTGCTGCCGTTGCTGAGTTTCTGGGTACCGTCAAACACGATGGACGAGATGCCGTTGCCATTGGAGGTGGAAGGATGGGTGGTAGTGCTCCAGCCGGGATACTTGATGTCAGAAGTGTACACATCGGGAAAGGAGGATACCTCTTTCCACGTCTTGCCAGAGTCGGTACTCATTGCCAGCGGCGTGCCCAGACGGCTGCCTGCGAACAATATGCTCCCGTTGTTGGGGTCCACTGCGATGCGCTCGCCATCGTTGCGGCCATTGCCATTGCCGCTCACAAAGAAAGGCAGATTGGTCAGGTCGGCCTCGCCGAAGGTCTTGCCGCCGTCGTGCGAATAGAGCACCGCCGACTTCTGACCGCTGAAGTATTCGCAGCCACAAAGGCAGTAGATGCTGTTGGCATCGTTGGGGTCGGCTGCCATTGATTCCACACTGAGCAGACCCACATTTTCAGGTGTGACAAAGTTGAGCAACTGATGCCACGAGCAGTCCGCTGGCTCCCACTTGTAGGCCCCGCCCACATCAGTGCGCGCATATTTGTTGCCTGTGGACGGGTCGCTGATGAGTCCCGTCACGAATCCGGACCCTCCGATGGTCACCCGGCCATACGAGTAATCCTCATCCATCTTGGTGCTGACGGTCGGCACTTGGTCGGCACTCACCAGTCGGATGTTGTCCAGATACAGCGTTCCCGACCCGCTGCCCAACCCGAAGTATACCATGCCTGCCTCTGATGCTTTCGCCTCACTGCGGAAGTCGAAATAAAGAGTGGTCCATCGGTTGGAACGGGAGGTCTGATACAGGTCTTTGTTGGCAACTTGGTCAAAGCACTTCACCGACTGAGCTGTGGTGGTGTAGACATCTACCGCCAACACGTATTTGCTCAGGTCACTGGTGTTTTTGAATCCATCAATACCATAACCCGATATCACCATCTTGCTGCAATAGCTGCTGGTGTTGATACTTGGCAGAGGGTTGGAAACAACCGTTTCGGTCACGCCCCACCACACGCCGTTCAATGGCTTTTGATCCTCAAAATCGTATAGAGGTATCGTTTCGGCACGCAGCCCCACTGACGCCATTGACATCAGTGATAGTAGGAATAGATTTACACGCATACTAACTAATCTTGTAATTTATTGCGTACAAATGTAATTTAAAATTCTCATTATTAGCACTTTCCAATACAAATTAGATATATGTTACACAACACTACCCCACAGCAGCAAAAAAAAGCGGGGCTGGAAGTCATGTTGTTTGACTTCCAGCCCCTCCTCATAAGGGGGTGTTCAGTTGATTTTCACCTTGTTTATCAGCGTTTGATGACCCGCACCACGTTACC
>CALMUD010000030.1 GCA_937872735.1 uncultured Bacteroidales bacterium | reverse complement strand
GGCTGCATCGCGCTGATGCAGCCTGTTTTTTGTGGATAATATCTATTTATCGGCATTGTTTTGTAACATGGTATTTGTTTTTTTATCACAAAAAATTTTATCTTTGTGTTTGGCAAATTTTGCCAAATGATAAACAAAGAAATTAAAACAATTATTTATGGATAATGCAGCTTTGATTCAGGAAGTTACCAAAAAAGCCAACGTATGGCTGAATGGTGACTATGATGCTGAGACCAAGAAAGGAGTTAAAAATTTGTTGGACAATCCCGACAAGACAGACCTCATCGAGGCTTTCTACAAGGATTTGGAATTCGGAACGGGTGGATTGCGTGGCATCATGGGTGTCGGTACCAACCGTATGAACATCTACACTGTAGGTTCTGCCACACAGGGTTTGGCCAACTATCTGAAAAAACAGTTCAAGAATCAGCAAATCAAAGTTGCCATTGGCCATGATTGCCGTAACAACAGCCGTCTCTTTGCCGAGACCGCTGCCAATGTGTTCTCATCCAACGGCATCAAGGTATATTTGTTCGAGAGTCTCCGTCCAACTCCCGAAATGTCATTTGCCATTCGTGAGCTGGGTTGTCAGAGCGGTATTATACTTACTGCCAGCCACAATCCTAAGGAGTACAACGGATACAAGGCTTATTGGAACGATGGTGGCCAGCTCATTCCGCCTCATGATACCAACGTGATTGACGAGGTAGAGGCCATCAAGTCAATTGACGATGTCAAGTTCGAGGGCAACAAAGACCTTATCCAGATTATCGGAAAGGATATCGATGCAAAATATATCAAGCGTATTCTTGGTCTTTCGCTTTCGCCTGAGGCCATCAAGCACAATGCTGACATGAAGATTGTTTACACCCCAATCCATGGCACAGGTGTGATGCTGATTCCTGACACCCTCAAGGCGTTTGGTTTCAAGAATGTGATTGATGTCCCTGAGCAGTACGTTATCAGTGGAGATTTCCCAACGGTGGTGTCTCCTAACCCAGAGGAGCCAGCTGCCATGAAGATGGCCGTTGATAAGGCCAAGTCGGTCGATGCTGACATCGTATTGGCTTCTGACCCGGATGCCGACCGCGTAGGCTCGGCTGTCAAGAATGACAAGGGAGAATGGATGCTGCTGAACGGCAACCAGACCGGCATGATACTTACTTACTATCTGCTGCGTCGCTGGAAGGAACTTGGCAAGCTCAAGGGTAAGGAATTTGTTGTCAAAACCATTGTTACCACAGAACTTATCAAGAAGATAGCCGACAAGGCTAATGTGCCTTGCTTCGATGTCTATACCGGATTCAAGTGGATTGCCGATGTCATCCGCAAGCAGGAGGGCAAGATGCAGTATATTGGTGGTGGCGAGGAAAGCTACGGCTATCTGCCCGAAGATTTTGTAAGAGACAAGGATGCAGTTTCCACTTGTACCATGCTGGCCGAGGTGGCAGCTTGGGCCAAGGATAATGGCATGACCATGTATGAGTTGCTTTGTGCCATCTATGCTGAGTATGGCTTCTCTCTCAACAAAGGAATTTCTGTTGTGAAGAAGGGCAAGGCAGGTGCCGAGGAAATCAAGCAGATGATGACCAACTATCGCAACAATCCTCCTAAGGAAATCGGCGGCTCGCCTGTCGTTTCGTTCAAGGATTACAACTCATTGATTGAGAAAGACAAGGATGGAAAGGAAATCAAGCTGGATATGCCTGTTACCTCTAATGTACTTCAGTTCTTCACGGCCGATGGCAGCAAAATATCTATCCGTCCTTCAGGCACAGAACCTAAAATCAAGTTCTATGTGGAGGTGCTTGGCGAGATGAAGTCTGCAAAGGATTTTGAGGCTGCTTCGGCTGCCGCCAACAAGAAGATTGACGCGGTTAAAGTAAGTTTCGGTCTATAATCAGATTGACGTATTTGATATAAGTCATAAGAAAGGATATTCCTTTGGAGTATCCTTTTTTTATAATAGTGAACATAATGTTTATGAAAAAATTGATTTTCGTTGTCTTCCTTCTTGGATCAGCCTTGGCGGGTGTGACAGCGCAGAACGTATCATCGGCTTATCGCAAGGAGGCTTTCAAATTGTTTGATGCTTCGGGTGTGACAGCTTCTTTTTCTCAACTGGTGCCTCAGATGTTACAGCAAATCAAGGCGTTGGCACCATCAGTTCCCAACGAATTCTGGATAGAGACCCAAAGCCAGTTTCAAGGTACGGCGCTGCGCGACAGCATGTTGTCGGATATGGTGGATGTGTATGCCAAATATTATACAATGGATGATTTGAAAAGCATGAACAAGTTTTATGCAACGTCTATTGGGAAAAAGTGGGGTGACAAATCGGCCAACCTGTCTGCCGCAACCATGCAAATTCAGAAACAGTGGGTGCTTGCTCTGAGAGACAAGGTCTTTGACAAAATGGTGGCCGCAGGTTATAAAATCAACAATAAATAAGATGAAGAAATTTTTAATGATTATAGTGGCGGCTTGCTGTCTGGTCTCAGCATCGGCGCAGACTTCAAAGTATGAGGCAGATGCCCGGAAAATTGTTGATTTGCAAAACAATATGAATGACTACAAGGTGATGATGCCTGCCATATTGCAAAGCATAAAAGTATCCTACCCAACGGTTCCAGATTCCTTCTGGGGAGAGATGCAGACCTCCTTGTCAAGTGATGCGGAGATGGATACGCTGAAAGAAAGTTTGGTAAAGGTCTATACTCAGTTCTTGTCTGAAAATTTCACGTTGGACGAGGTTGAACAGGTCCTTGCCTTTTATTCTTCTCCGATAGGTCAAAAAATGTGGAAGACAGATACTCAGATGGCCCAGGAAAGTTTGGAAGTCGGTGAGAAGTGGGGGCATATAATAGGACGACGGGTTGTAACAAATCTTGCCCTAAAAGGGTACATCAAATAAACAAGAGGGTGCGAGGAAGTTGTAGATTTTATGTCTTTTAATAAATTCTTGTATGTCAATTGTCGATGATGAGGAGTACAGAAATCGCATCTATTTTTCGATAGGCGATGTAGCGCAGGAACTTGACGTACCGCAGAGTACGCTTCGTTTCTGGGATGCCCAATTTACTGATATGCCCGATTATCTGTCACGAAAGAATGACCGTGGCACACGCCGCTATTCGCGTGAGAATCTGGAACATGTGCGTCTGTTGCACTATCTGCTCAAGGTGAAAGGCTACACCATTGAGGGTGCCAAGCAATATCTGAAGGATAACAAAGGAGGACGCAACCGCAACGATGAGGTTATAGGCCGATTGATACAGATAAAGGAACATCTGATGGGACGGGTTGCTGCTTACGATGATTTGATAAGGGAGGCAAAGCGGAAGGAGGCAGACAATGGATGAGTTGATTCGTTGGCTCACCAGCATCCCGTTTGTGGATGTGATTGAGTGGATTGGCACTTTTGCTTTTGCCATCAGTGGCATCCGTCTGGCGTCAAAAAAGGATTTCGACCTCTTTGGCGCCTATGTGGTCGGCTTGGTTACTGCCATAGGGGGTGGCACCATTCGTGACTTGCTGCTCCGTGTGGAGCCATTCTGGATGAACAGTACGCGCTATATTATCTGTACGGGCATTGCAGTGGTGTTCGTCATCATTTTCCGTCGGCATCTTATCCGTCTCAACATTACTTTTTTTCTGTTTGATGCTATCGGTTTGGCTCTTTTTACCGTGGTCGGCATTGAAAAGACCTTGGCCTGTGGACTGCCTTTTTGGGTGGCTGTCATCATGGGCACCATCACGGGAGTGGCGGGCGGAATAATGCGTGACATCATTATCACCGAGATTCCTCTTATCTTCCGCAAGGAAATTTATGCTTCCTCCTGTCTGTTGGGCAGTGTGTGTTATTACATCTGCATGAGGCTGCACTGTGATACCACCGTCAATGAGGTGTTTACCAGTCTGGTCATCATATTCTCCCGTGTGCTGGCTGTCAAGTTCGGTATCGGATTGCCCAAAATAAAGAAAGAGGAGGGGGTCGTCTGAGTTCTCCATTGTGTCTGTTTTTGCCTGTTTTTTCATAGCTATTGCCGAATTATTCCTATTCCATTTGGCAGGTGTCCGTTATTTTTGTTTTGGTCATTAAAATCAAAACAAAATGCCATGAAAAAACAATTACTCATTTTAATTATCACGCTATTGTCCGGAGCTCATCTCTCAGGACAGAACACGACCATTCAGGTGAATGGTACCACACGCAACATGTATGTTTATGCGCCTGCCAATCTCAAGCAGAACAGGCCGCTGCTCATCTCGCTGCACGGAATGAATCAGGATATCACCTACCAAAGGAACCAGGCCAAGTGGGAATCGGTGGCCGACACTGCCAATATTCTGGTGGTCTATCCTGCTGGCATCAACAATCAGTGGGACATTTCAGGCAACAAGGATGTTCAGTTTCTGTCGGCTATTATCAGCAAGATGTATCAGCAGTATAAGATAGATACCACCCGTGTCTATCTGTCAGGATTCTCCATGGGCAGTATGATGACCTATCATGCCATGAACACCATGGCAGACAAGTTTGCCGCTTTTGGTCCAGTGTCGGGTTACACGCTCTCTAATCCCAGTTTTACCAGTTCCAGACCCGTCCCTATCATACATGTGCATGGTGAGGCCGATGATGTGGTCTACTTTACTGCCAAGGGAGGGCAGGTAGGCGTAGCGGCCATTATGGAGGGC
>CALMUD010000029.1 GCA_937872735.1 uncultured Bacteroidales bacterium | reverse complement strand
CGCACAATAGTTATATGGACTCATCCCCACATACTTTTCGAACAACGGGTCTACACCCATCCACATGGCCATCATCGGGTCATAGTATCGGGCGCCGAAGTAGCTCATGCCCGTCTCGGTATCCTGCTCCTTTCCACTGAACTTGTAAGGCATGGCCGGGGAGATAGACGCCTCGTCGAGCATTGTCTCGCCAAACGGCAGATAGACCAGACTCTGCACGATTCTGCCCAGACGGTCAGTGACACAGACGGTGCTGCTGATATGGTCGCCGTGATAGAAGTACTGGTCCAACTCCACCATGGAACTGCCCTGCACGAAGGTATAGCCCGCGTGCACGCTGTCGGGCGTCAACTCCCTAAACTTGATAGGAGCACCAGGCGCATCGCCCTGAGGGTTGAACACAGGGGTTCTTGGCCATCCGCGCGGTATATCGTAGGAGGCGGCATCACCCATCGCGCTGTCAGCGGCCGTTTTCACCGCCTCAATTTTCCCCTCCGCCGCCATGCGGGCATAAACGCCCTTGTTGGTGGCGGGTCCCGGCGGCAGTGCCAGCGAGCTGGCCGGATTCTCCACCTCCGCCGCGTTGAGCGCTGCCATGCGGCTCACATAGTTCTGGTTGCCCGCAGTGAGCACGGGGTTGGCAGCGCTGAACTTGTTGGCAAACGAGCCCGTTCCCATACGGCTGGCCACTCTCTCCGACCCCGCGTAGTAATGCTTGGTGAAGCGTTCGCCCGTGTAGGTCATCATTGGAGACACGTACACCGTAAAGTCGCTGCCGTGCTGTATGCTGCCCATGAACTTGCCATTCACGAACACGCTGCTGTTGTCGGTATGACTCTTGATGACGCGTTCACCGCTGGCATCGTAGGTGTAGGCATAGCTGTCGCCGTTGGAACTCACCGCCACCAGCCGGTCCTCCTCGTCCCAAACCATCTGTCTGTAGGCACCTGTGGTGGTGTCCTGCCACAGGGTGAGGTTGCCGTCAGCGTCATAGTACACTTCCCTGCTGCCCACTGAGGTAGCCTGGTTGGGCCGTTCACCCTCGTAGGCGTAGCGCAGGCTGCAGGAGGTGGCGGCCACCGTGTCGCCGTTGAGGATATGGGCTTGTCTCTTGGCCAATATGTTATAGCGGTCGTCATACTCCATGCCGAGAGAGTACCGGTGCTCCTCGCCGCGCGCCTCGGCCGTTCCGCTGGCCGATATGAGGCGATTGAGGTCATCATAGGTGTAGCGGTGCGCGTAGCTGCCGCCCAGTCCCTCGGCTGGAACCGCCGCCGCATTGGTGATGCCTAGAATGTTGTCCACCTTGTCGTAAGTGTAACTGTTGTCAAGACGGGTCTGTCCGCCGGAGGACAGGCGCGAGACTGTGAGTCGGCTGCGCAGGGGGTCGTAGGCCAGTGTCTGCTCCGCCCCGTTTCCGTAGCGGCGATACACCCGCTGACCGCGGTCGTCGTAGCCCTGCCGGCTGATAAGGTCGTAGGTGCGACCGCTCTTGGTGCCGCTCATGCCGCTGAGCAGTCCCGACTGCGTGTAGCTGTAGCTTACCACCTCCCCGTCGGGGTAGGTGACGCGCATCGTCCGGCCCCACGTGTCAAACTCAGTCTCCGAAACAAAGGTACGCATATCACTCTGTGAAATCAATATCGTGCGGATGGTTTTTGTGATGTTCCCCATCTCGTCGTAGAAGTATTCGGTGCCTCCGCTGGCATCCTGCACCAGGCTGAGTCGGTCGCCGCGGAAGCCCGAGGCGCCGCGGTCCCCGTAGCTAAACTGCACCTTATGCCATGTATTGACGGGATAGTCCACCTCCGTCAGCCGGTCGTAGTCATAGGTGTAGCTTATGCGCGCGTCCGCTCCGAAAGCCCGTATGACGGGCGTCTGCTTGGCGGTTACATTGCCAGCGCGGTCATACTCGAAGGTGGTGAGTCCCGCGTCGGGATGGTCCACGCTCAACTTGTTCCCCATCTGGTCGTAGGTGTAGGTGGTGGTGTTGCCGTCGGTGTCGGTCACTTTCAGCAGCTGCCCCGCCTCGTCATATTCGGTGGTGGTGGTGATGGGTCTGCCCGCGTTGTAGCGGATAGTCCTCAGCGTATGCTGCTTGCTGTCAGTGAACTGCCGGCTGACACGTCCCATCGGGTCGGTGGTGGCAGTCACCAGGCAGACCGGTCCGCCAGCGTCGTCGAGGCTGTATTCTAAGAGCGTCGTAGCGCCATCGGGCAGCGTCACACTAGTCTTTCGGTCCAGCACATCGTAGGTGGTGCGGGTGGGAGCATAGGGCGAGCCGAGGTCCGACAGCACGGTCTCGCTGCCCGGCTCCTCGCTGCCTGGCAGATACTCCTCAAGCACGTTGTCAAAGCGGTCGTACACCTCTTTTCCACTCACGCTCAGCATCCGCTTGTCGGCAGACCCGGCATCCTGGAATACGCTGATGTCATTCTTAATCTGCAGGACGCGGTCCTGTCCGTCGACGAAGGCCACTGTGCGCAACGGGGAGTCGGGATAATCGGTGCGGTAGTGCTCGGTCATCGAATAGGCATAATCGGACGCCTGCCCGTAGCTGAACCGCATGGTGTAGGGCGCCCCGCTCTTTATTTCCTTGGGTGCGGTCACCTGCGCGATGCGTCCGCGGCTGTCATAGTTGTAGAGCATCTGCGATCCGTTGTCGTCGGTCTGACTCAGGCAGGTTCCCCAGCGCGGGTCGTAGATGGCACTGAAGGTGAACCCACTCTGGTCGGTGCGACGGCTGACGTACTGATGCAGACCGGCATCGTATTCCATGCGGCAGCTCACACGCTGTCCATTGTCGTTGGGAGGCAAGGTGACGGACGACACGTTGCCGTACTCATCATAGGTCTGGTCTATGTCGGCCTGCACGGCCTGGCCCTTGGCATTGGTATAGAGCTGGCTCACGCGAGTCACATTACCTTTGGCATCCACCTCCATGGTGTGGTGGCGCACCACGCTGCCATCGGCAGCATACAGCGTCACCTCGCGCGGGTTGTCCATGATGTAGTCGCCGGTCAGACTGTGGTAGGCCACTTTGGCCGTGCGGCCCTTGGCCGAGTTGCCAGTCTCGGCGATGGAGGTCACCCGCCCGTATTTGTCATAAGTGTAGTCCTCACGGCTAAGCATGAAGCGGCTGCTGTCGCCCGACAGATTGTAGGCACGCGTTTCCTCGACGGTCTTGGCCGAGAAGCAGCAGCGAACGGTGCCCTCCACGGGATAACCAAGGGTATATTCACTGGTGGTGCGCGCCATAAGGCGGCCTGTGCCGGTGCGCGCCTCGCTGCAGAGAAGGTCGCCGCTGCCGGCGTAGGTGCGGTTGTCGTAGGCCTGCCGCACCTGGTGATGGACGCTGTGGTCGGCATTGAGGGTGGTGGAGGTCACACTGTCGAACCCGTAGGACTCGCGCTCCTCGCGGTCATAATACGACCGCCCGTAGCTGTAGGTGGTGAGAGTGGAGTCGTCGCCATCACCCCGGTGGCCGTCAAAGGTGGCCACGCTGCTCAGCAGACGGTGGCTGTCGGGGTCGTCCTGGGTGGGCTTGCGCAGGCTGTAGCCAAACTCCATGCTCTGCCGCAGTGGCATCGTCACCTTCCGCAGCAGGTTGGTGTTGCCGATGCGGCTGCGGCAGACGGTCATGTCGTCCTTGTCGCTGGAGAAGATGGCATCGGGATAGCCGTCGCCGTCAATGTCGGAAATCAGTTCCGAGCTGCTGGAGACGCCGTGCTGTATTCCGCCAGAGATGCTGACGGACACCTTGACCAACCAGACACAGAAAGAGAAGCTGGCGCCCACGTTGGCCGACTCGCCCATCGAGCACCCAGTGCTCCGCAACGGCACCGTCATGTCAGAATAGCTGGTCTCTACAAATTTGGTGCCCGTGTTGATATAGACAGATGGGGCACCGGATTCCATGGACGTATGCGGATCTATGCGGTCGGGCAAGCCATCGCCGTTCAGGTCCTGATAAATCGTTTTCGTGCTGGTAGTGGTCATGGTCAGACCAGCTCCCAGATTTACCGAAAACGACTTGTTGGAGCTGCCTTTGTTGTTCTTTAGGTTCTTCCATCCCGCCATCTCATCCTTGCCGATGCTTCCGCTGCCGCCCACACTGCCACTTACCGTTCCACTGGAGCTTTCCACCACTTTGTAGTTTTCCATCTTTGCATAGTCGGTAAAGCCGTATCCAATGTTGAAGGCTACCTCGCCGCTATCATTGATGCGGTCGGGCAGACCGTCGCCATTCAGGTCAAGATAGGAGGATTCCTGGCTGTCGCTGCTTTCTCCGCCTGATATGCTGCCATACAAGGAAGCCGAATGGGAGGCCTTGTCCGCATTAGGAGTGCTCGATTCGGTCTTTTTATTGAATATCTTACTGATTGGCACTGCCGGATTCTCTCCAAATCCGTAGGCTTCGGCACTCATATTGTTGATTTTGAAGGTGCTGATGGCCTCTTTGCCACCACGCTGGCCCATCGGGTTGGTGAACTGCGCGCTGCCCTCGCTCACGATGTCAGGATAGCGGTCGCCGTTAAGGTCCATGGCTTCCACTATCTGGTGCGAGTGAGTGGTGGTATATGATCCGTCCAGTATGGAGGCGTTGCCGAAGAAGCTATTGGTCTCCTCTTCTGCCAGCTTGACGGGGGCATCAAGTTCTCCGGCGGCACCGCCTATGACATAAGGCTCCACATAGACATCCTGCAGTCCGATGCGGCCGGAACTCTGTCCGTAGGCAGTCAGGCTGACTGACGTGTCGGCTCCCACATAAGCGTTCATGTTGCCCGACGGATTCATTGGTGTCAGCAACTGGTCGGTCGGGGAAGTCAGGCCATCCATCGATTCCTTGTCGGTCAGTTTGGCCGGGTCTATGTTCCTTAGTTTGTCGCTATTGCTGTCGTCCACTTTCAGGTCCGATTCGGCCATCGGACGTTCACTGCGGCCGCCATTAGCATTGTAGGAGAACTGCCCCCACCCGTGATAGAAGAAACCCATGTCGGAATTGGAGCATGGGGCATAGACGCTCAATGGGACCTCTTCGGTCACATTGATCACTGCCGTGTCCTGTGACTTGCGCGCGCTGTCATACACAATACGCAGCACGCGCGAGGTGACCTTGCACAGACAATCGGCGGCCCTAAAGCTGGACGGCCAATTGTCCGACAGGACCGACACGTACAATTTTCCTGTCACGAATGGCAGCCGTGTCAGGCTGTCCTTGCTCACCTGCAGGTTGCCGGCCCCTATGCTGTCGGACGGGACCGTCCGGTCGTTTGCGGCATGACACAGGTTGCTTATATGGCCAGACGATGATTTCACGCTGAGGCTATAGCCGTGCTGTGCGGGCAAGCTGCCCGATTGCGGCTGAATGCTTACCGACAATACGGAATCATGAATGGCATAGCCGTTTGCTACCGCCAGCGGGGTGTAAAGATCATGGTCCACTGTCGGGTAACCCGTTTGTGTCTTTCCCTTGGCGTCAACATATGTTATTCGGGGTGTATAGTGTACTTTCTCAAACGAAATGTCCGATGCGGCGGTCAGGCTGAAAGAGAGTGAGTCGCCCGCTTCCAGATGGAGCGAGGCGATGGATTGGTCATCGCTGATGGGTTGATTGGGCAGATAGGCACGGACTATAAGGGTGTCTTTCCCCCCACTGCTGTCTCTTTCCGTCACGGTCAGGTGCAGGGTGTCGGAGAGGGGGCTCGAACTGATTATGCTTGTCAGGTTTATATCGCCTGTCTCTGGCATCAGAAATCCGCCCTCGCCTGCCAGCAGGAAATCCTGACTTGCCGAGTAATATCCGTATCTGCGCCCGTTCTCGTCCCTGTCGGATGGCTTGATAGTAGTATCTTGAAAGGCGGTGTAGGTAATATCCGGCGACCACTGCACGCGGTCGTAACTACCGTTGTAGACGGAATTTACGCGGAAATAGATGCGGTCGCCCTTGTCCACACTGATGACACCCAGCGACGGGCGGTATTCCCTATGGTCGTCACTGGCGATGGTTTGGCGCCACTTCTCGTCGCCGCGCACTTGTATCATCAGTTTCACTCCATCCTTGCGGGCTGTCTGGGCATAGGCGGTGTCCGATGGGAATGAACGCAGGCTGACAGGCGCATTGATGGTCACCTTGCCGCTGAATGGCGCTTGCCACACCCGCACGGCATCATTCATAGGATATCGTTCCGCCTGCTGTTTTTCTTCCTCTTTTGCATCGGGATAGATGTCGCTGCTTACCGCCGCACCCGGCAAGACTCCTTTCAGTGCTTTGCTGAATGTCGGAACTCCATTCTCAAGGCTATTGAAATAGACGCTTCCGCCTATGGCAAGGTCCATCAGCCCGTCTCCGTTGAAATCGGAAAAATAGTTTTTTATGCGTGTCTTGCTGTCGGTTTTGCTCCAGCCGATGCCGCCCGTCAGCAGGGCTCCTGATCCCAGACTTACTGACACACCCCATGTGTCGCTGTTGCTCTTTGTTGACGAGAAAGACTCGCTGACGCCTGTCAGCTGGCGTTTTTCGGCGAAGGTCAGGTCTCCGTTGTTCTTGCGGTACCACAGATTACCGTCGTACCATGTCACCTTGTCGGTCAGGCCGTCGCCGTCAATGTCTATCATGGTGATGGCTCCCTCCCCCTCGCTGCGGGTGTGGTCGTAGTTGCCGTTGACCGTACCCAACGAGCACAGGCCTGCACCCACACTGCCGCCCACAGAAAAGCCGCTGCTGCGGCTGCCAGATATGGAGGTGTAGGCGTCATCGTCTTTCAGAACCAGCATACCTGGTGTCAGACGCGGACAAGACAGGTCCACTCGTTCGCCTTTTCCAAACATGTTGTTCAGACCCGACTTACCGAGGTCGTCGTAGTAGTCCAGCGTGTGTTCTCCTATGGTCTGGCCTGAGGCGTCCACTTCCCGGATGCTTGTCAGCAGCTGCGCATAGAAAGGTCCTTCCTTGTGGCTCAGCTCGTAGCGGCGTATCTCCTGTTCTTCGTAGCTTACACTTATCTGCGTCAGCAGCTCGCTATTGCTCTGTTTCAAAAATCCCAGACGCCCGTCCGTGGTAGCGTCCGGACGGCCTTCCAATCCAGTGAAGGTTACGGTATAGGCGCCTTTGGCGCCGTCGTGACCCGTATAGTTGATGCTTGACAGTACCAATTCCTGGGAACCGAACTGCCCCTGCTTCTTGCGGTATGTGTAGCTTATACTGTTGCCATTGGCGTCCACCGTCCGGCTCAGCAGCCATTCACCCCTGCCCGACGGGCTTCCCAGGTATGAGTCCTCGCTCGTGCCGTAATAGCTGGTGGTCCCGTTCTTGTCGGTCACGGTCCATGTGTAGTCAAGGGGACTGTCGCCGTGGCGCTCAATGCGCGCAAAGCGACCTTCCCGCCGCAGCCAGTACTGCTTGACGCCTTGGGTGCGGGGCTCCGGTGTGGCGGTACGAGCGTCAGGATACAGCGCCTCGCCTTCCAGAGTGTAGCTCTCGCTCTCCTTGGCGGGGTCGTAGCGGGGAACTCCCCAACGAGTGTCGATGCTGATGGAGGAGATGCTGACGTTCCATCCGTGGCCCGCCCAGCCTCCACGGACCGTACTGCCATAGCTGAGCGTCACGGCCGGTGTCAGTCCCTGACGACCCTGAGGCAGCGATATGGGATAGCTCAGAGAAAGGCTGCCACGCTGGTTCGCCTCCGGTTCTTTCATCCTGGTGATACCTGCAGTCGGATCCGCGGCTTTCAAGTCTTTAATCTGCGTCGGAACAAAAATGTTCCCTTCCGGATTCTCAGGGGTCTTGAGCAAGCCGTTTATCATGTCCGTGAAGTGTGTCGTACGGCTCTCGACATAGCTCTCGGTCTCGTTGACGCACGTCAACGGCAGAGCCTGCCACTGCTGCCGTTTCTCGTCATAGTAGTAGGTCCGTATATCTCTGGCTTCGTAGCCATTGGGAATGAGCACACTGTCGTAGGGCATCGTCAGGATGGCTTCTCCTCTGAAGCGGATGCCGTGAGGCAGGAATCGATAGCCTCCCTCTCCAGGGGTTACGTTTACCAGATCGCTTGGAATGGAGGGCAGCTGCCCTTTTTCCAGACGTGAGATGGAAAGGATACTGTCCCGTTCCAGCAATCCGCTGTCTACGGTCAGACTCGCCTCCCCAAGACTCAGGGTCGTGCTGCTGTCCTGACTGAAAAGCCGGCTTGCGCTGCCTGATGATACGGTTCGCGGGCAGCGGTAGCTGATAGGAATGTCCAGTATCTGGCCCGCTGGCCCTTCCTTTTCCGCTTGCTTGGCGTTTCCATTGCCCCCGGTGACAATCCGTCTGGAGGGTGAATTCCCGACCTGACCGCCGATTATACTGTTCAGCGACGCGCCCGCCGATAAGCGGTTGGTCTCGCTGCTGTTATTCTGTTTGATGCAGTAGGCCGTAAAGGCCAGCAAAAACATAATGAGTATAGACAGTTTCTTCATTTAGTTATCAGTTTTTCACGTACCGATATTCCTCGGGTTTCGGCTTCAATTATCTTTATACCTTTCTCTATCATGGGTAGCGTTATGTCATACGATGAACTGCCGCCATGCACTTGGCTCGACAGCAGACGGCCGTCTCCGCTATATACATTTATTCGCACTTTCACCACCTCCTGCGTGCGGATACTGGCCACGCAGTCCTCTCCTGCCAACACAGGGTTGGGACTCAGGCTCAAACGGATGTAGTCCTGGGGGGCGGACGGTTCCGTTTCTCCGACACTCTGAAGGCTCAGCACATCGCCATCCCGCAGCGGGACTCCTGCGAAACGGATGCCTTGACCGCTTTGTATGCTGTCTGACGTACCGTCAGAATGGCTTACCACCAGCGTGCTGGACGTGACATTCTGACCGATGCTGAACTCCAGGCCGCACGTGTGGACAACACCCGATGGATGCTGGCACACTTTCCACTTGCGGCGAAGCTCGCTCCGGCCTCCAGATCTCTCAAACAGCGCCTGCTGGCCGTTGTCGCCCACCAGCAGGTAGTCGCCCTGCCGCAGGTTCGAGCAGGTCAGTCGGAGCGTGGAATCCGATGCGTTGACTGTGGCTGACTGACTCAGATGGCTCGTGCTGTCAACACCCATCCCTATCACATGGCTGTTGTAGCCCGATTCCCTGTACGGATTCCACACTTCCTTTCCGGTCGCCGTGTAATAGCTTGACATGCGACTGAGGGATATGCCGTACTTGATGGACAGGTAGCTCTCCACCATTCCAAGCTCCAACGGGGATAGGGTGCGGCGTATTAGCAGATACTCCGCCATGCGGCCACTCGGCGTGTCGATAGGAAGACTCTCAGATGGACGCCCGCCAACGATAAGCCGGCGACCGGACCGCCCGCCAACTGCTGGCTTGCCCGCATGGCGATAGGTATATATCTGAGGCTCTGTGACCTTGGTTGCGTAATTCATATATTGGATTCCACGCAAGTCCGACAACCGGCTGGTGGTGTGTATCAGTTCTGTGCTATCCGATTTCTCTATCCTCCATATCGCTTTCTCTCCCTCCGTCTGGCTGCCATCAAACACAGAAAGAAAGTAAAAATCATCCAAACTATCTATCTGAAGGGTATCGCTGTAACCTGTCGACAAATCCTGCGTGGGATTCCCATTTAGAACTTGCCCGACCGTAGCGTGATGCCAATGGGCCACTCCGTCTTTCCAGACATTGATTGACATTGCTTGCTGACACAATAACAGACTCAGCAATATTATACAGATTGTCCCTTCCCTTTTCATCTTCTCCGGTGTGATGATTTTTCTCCATACGAATAGGCATATCCCACGGTGACTTCCACACAACCGGTATGATTGCTGTTCTCCACAAAACGATAGGTGTTGTTTTCTGTGGTCATGGCATCCGAAACGCCCCACAGATAACGGGCATCTATGCTGAACCCGAAAGGAAACTCGTAGCTCAGACCTGTCATCACCGAAAAATCGGTGTTTCCCTTTATCACCTGACTCATCTGATCGCGCGTCTCCACGTCCGGACCCGACAGTCCCAAAGACTCGCCATTGCTGCTGTAACTGATGCTGCCAGGAGTGATGTTGAAGCCTATCTGAGCGCCTGCTTCCAAGTTCAGTCCACGCCACAGGTAGCATTTCACCATACACCCCACCTGGATGTACTGGTAGTCGAACCCCACATCGTAATGAAGACCGTACACATCGCTGTATTTCAGCTTGCTCCCCTTGCTCGCATATGTTATCTCCGGCTGAAAGGCTATGATGGTTTCGGGAATCTTTGCATTGAAGAACACGCCGCCTTCTCCTCCCAGCTTCCACTTCTCGTCAAGGCTGTAGTTGGAATAATAATCCTCACTTACCAATATGTTGGCAGTGTTACTTATACGGCTGCACGTGATGCCACCCTTTATACCGATACTGTAGTTCCCTTCGTACTGCGCATGGACTGACTGTATGGACTCCATGAACAACACGATGGAGAACAGATATTTATACTTTATCACTTTTTGTATGATTCTTTTTTATCACTACATTGTTTCTCTATCGTTTCTTTA
>CALMUD010000028.1 GCA_937872735.1 uncultured Bacteroidales bacterium | reverse complement strand
GCTGATGAAGCAAGTAGAATGTAAGAAAAATGTGTTGTACGATCATCAGAAAGATTTTGAAAGCAAGGATTTTGACGATGCTTTTTGGAAAAAAGTCCAGGAATAAAATCTCTCTTTTGAATAATACTCCGATTGATTCGTAATCAACAAAAAATTATAAAAATTTGTTACCTTGCTTTTAATATTCAAATAAACTTGTATATTTGTGATAATTACGATTCTGTGTCTTGTAAATAACTAAAAATAAAATATCATGATGAATAACTTGAAGTTATTGCCTCTCATGGCCATAAGTGCGCTGCTGTTGAGCTGTGGGACTTCGCAAAATAATATGAAGCCAGAGCTTTATGGCATGAAGTGTGAGTTTGTTCCCGATGGAGATACGGCTGTAATATATGGTAAGCATCTTCAGAATGCTACCGTGCTTTTCCCTGAAAATATGAAAGCCAAGATTGGCAAAAACAGTAACGACACTATGTTGACGGTGGTGGTGCCAAAGGGTTCCATTCCAGGAAAATTGGCAGTCATTGCCAATAACGATACGGTCTATTCCAATTTCCTTTTCCGTGACCAGCGTAACATGATTATCGATTTTGACCAGCGTTTGGCCTCTTGGGGTGGTTTCGACCCGTTGGATGAGGAAGGTAATCCCATTACCGCCATCATGGAGACGCCTGATTCGGTCACCAAAATCCCATCAAAGTTGCCTGAGGGTTGTGATGGCAATTACGCACTTCTGTTTGGCAAATATATGCACCCTTGGTCTATGACCCAGTCAATGTATATCCAGTATGTGGCCAATCAGCTGGAAGGCGGTCGTGGCAATGTGTCAATTGCAGGCCCGTTCAGTGGATATCCGCTCAACCAGCTGGCCCTCAAGTTTGAGGTGTATATTCCGGCTACAACTCCTTACACCAAGGTGCATACCGAGATATTCTTCGGCCCTTATGACGCACCTGACAAGCATGGCCGTGACCGTTCGCCAATCTACTTCTGGGAACCGTTTGCCAAGACAGGCAAGTATGCAACAACTGGCTGGCAGACCATCACCATTCCATTGACGCAGTTCACGCATGGCATCCATTCGTCAACCGAGAAGTTCCCGACTCCTATCGACCTGAAGAAAGCCACCAACTTCTCATTTGTACAGTTTGGAGATACGGTTGGTACCAAGGAACCGCTGATACTTATGTGTGTCGACAACTTCCGTGTGGTGCCTATCAGTGGAGACTGAGAAAGAGAAAGAAAACGGATTATTCCGTTCCCTTAAATAAAAATTCAGGACTTCTGTACGCTTTGCGTATGGAAGTTCTTTGTGTAGGGGATATTGGTATCCGTTCGTTGAAATAAAGAATAAACTCGTATAATTATATTTGAAATTGTGTATATGAATAAATTGTTTACCACGTTAATGGGTATGCTGGCTGTCAGCCTGTCTGGTTTTGCGGCTACCAACTATGTGTCGAATGGCACTTTTGAGAGCGGAATCTCTGGTTGGACAGCCCTCAATGGAGGCAGCTGTCTGCTACAAAATGTCACTACCGCCAAATCGGGCAGCGGATGTCTTGAGGCGCATGCTACAGCCGACCATGTTTCGACCAGCGATCCATGGAAAACCCAAATCCATACGGATTTCTCCACCAATCCATTGCCTGCGGGCTCTTATCAGCTCTCGTTCTATATCAAGTGCAAGTCGGGGTCGGGCAAGATGCGTTGCTCAACGGCGGGAGACGAATCTTATGAGGGGGATGTCAGTGTCACCTCCAGCTATCAGTATGTTACCTGGAGTGTCACCTCCAAAGGTGCATTGTCAGGTTTCAATTTCGATCTCGGTTACGCCGTTGACACTTTCTATATTGATGATGTGACTTTGACCAGCGCCAATGACCTGCCGCTTATCCCTAATGGGACATTTGAAACGGGTATTGGCAACTGGAGTAAATATAACGGAGCCGACGGATGTTACTCGTTTAATACTGACAATGCCTATGATGGTTCAGGATGCCTCAAAGTGGTCAATGCCACCAGCAATGCCGACGGACAGTGGAAAACGCAGCTCTACACCAAGTACAGCACCTCTCCGCTTGTTGCAGGAGACTATTCATTGACTTATTACATCAAGTGCGAATCGGGTACAGGCTCGGTGCGAATGTCAACGGGGACGCTATATGAGTCCGACCAGCAAGTCACCACCACCTATACCAAAAAAACTTATACTTTTACAGCAACAGGTCAAGAGGACGGACTGAATATAGACCTTGGATTGATAGCCAATACCTATTATATTGATGATATAGAACTGGTGCTGACCAAGGCGGCTGCGGTGGTCAACCCTGATGAGCCTGATTCTTCTTCCTATTCGCCAGTGACGGTATCTGTTGACCCCACAGCCAAGATCGGAAGAGCGTCGTGTAGGGAAAGAGTGTACGTCCTGGTGTAG
>CALMUD010000027.1 GCA_937872735.1 uncultured Bacteroidales bacterium | reverse complement strand
TTTTGGGATATTGATTTCCTTATACCATTTCAGCCTATAATTTATGTGCAAAAGTGACTAAAATGTGTAAAAAAGGACTTTTTTTCCTATAAATTTACAATTTTGGCATTATACTTGTTTAAAAATAAGCGACAAATTTCGGGGAGTCAGGTGTCGTGATTTACATTCTGAAATTTCTGCTATATTATTGTTTCTCAAATAAAAGTTGAGCTAAAGTTGTGTGAAATCAAATGAAATATTTATTTTTGTAAATTGTGGCTTTAGATTTGTAAACCGTGTAAAAATATAAAACATAAAATAATCTCTGATGAAAAAGATTCATTTAACTCTTCTTGCTGCCCTGTTGTCGTCGATGACGGCTTTTGGCCAGCAAACAGATCAGATTTCGGGTTCGTTCCCTTGTAAGGCGAAGTATCCTTCAGGCAATGCCTATTTAATGGATTCTTGCCGTGTCAACTACACCTACAAGACGGTACTTGGTGCTCCTGGCTATCTGGCCAATGTGGTTTGGTATAGCCGCAACGAGTTTACAGTCAATGGCAAACGGGTTACCTCTGAAGATGTGAAAGATTATCCTGATTTGGCAATGCGTTTTTCGCATATAGCCCCTACCAAGGCAGATTTCAAGTTTACCGTGATGTTCTATTCTGAGAAGTTGCATGCTTACATAGCTTCAGCCAAGGCATCCATGTCGGTGCCTTATGTTGAGGTGGCAGGTGCCAACTATGCCCCACAGATACTTACAACCGGAATCTGGCGCAATATGTTCACCGATGTGGTTATAGGCAAGCAGGATATCAACAAACCTGGCGTGATTATTTCAGATGCCACTATTGACAGTTGGTTCAAGACAAATGATATACGCACAGGAAAATTGGATCCAAACCCTCAAATCCGTCATTTCGGTTCCTCGTTGAGAGGCGTGTTCAATAATTCAACGCGTATTGATATTGTCAATCAGGAAGTCTCGCTGGAGTGGCCTGTTGAGTCGTGCAACTATATTATTAATGAGTTGAACCGTATAGGACGTCTGTCAGCTTGTCTGGCTAAAAATGACACTACAGGCGCAGCTGATATCTATTTTTCCAATCGTTCGTCAATTCCGGTGGTAAAAACCACCAGCCTTGATTTTTGGAAGACCACTGTTCCTCCGTATGATTTGACACTCTCTTATGAAAAGTCAGCTGAGGATTTCTACAAGAAGGGCGATTACAACAACGCCTCCATCTATTTTCAGAAGGTACTCAATCTTGATTCCACCATTCAGTATGCGCAGGCTCGCTTGGCCAAAATCAAGCTGTATCAGGATTATAAGAATACGCGCAGTGTAGGTGGTCTCGATTTGGTTTATGTTGAGGGTAACTCGTCTGTCAAGTCCTTTTATATAGGCAAGACAGAGATTACACAGAACCAGTGGAGACGTGTGATGGGTGGTGCCATGCCAGAGTGCCGTAACTGTCCGGTATCAAATATCACTTGGCAGCAGGCTACCGAGTTCGTAAAGAAACTAAGTGCCCAGACAGGGTTGAAGTATCGTTTGCCACGTGTTGACGAATGGGTCTATGCCGCACAAGGGGGCAGCAAGAATACTACTGAAACCCAGTTTAGTGGTAGCGATAATATTGATGAAGTGGCCTGGACCGTTTATAACTCCGAAGAGAACATTCATCCTGTCGCTCAAAAGTCGCCTAACGAATTGGGAATTTATGACATGACCGGCAATGTATCGGAGTGGACCAATAACATTTTTGACAAGCAGACCCGAATTGCAAAGGGCGGGTCGTGGACTGATGACGCAGCTAACTGTGCCATCTCGCTTGACCAAAAGCTCGATGTGAATTATAAGAGCAAGAGCATTGGATTCCGCGTTTGTCAGGATGAGTAATTTCCATTATTCCATAACACTTTAAGTAGATATTGTAATGAAAAAGATAATATATTTGGTAGTCGCTTCCTGTTTGGTTTTGATGAATGTATCGGCCAAACGCGTGGCTAAGGGCAGGTCTGTAAAGAAATCTGCAAAAACGGTAAGAACAGTTTCCGCTACATCGGCTGCGCCTATGATTCATTTGAAAATGAGTGACAGGGTGCTGTCGGGCAAGGAAAAGATGGCAGTAGATGCTTATATGATTGCTTTTGAGAGCTACAACGAAAAAAAATACAAAACGGCTCTTTCCAAACTGACTTACGCTGATAATCTGTTGGGAAAACCTACGGCGCGCACCTCCTATCTCGAAGCAAAAATCTGTTATGAACAGGGTGATTATGTGGCTGCCCGTACAGCTTGTGCTGCCTATTTTGCTGCATCACCGCGTCACGACTCTGGATATGATGAGATGACTTCTATCTCAAGTTCACTGAATGCATATTTTGCCCAAAAAGCAACTCAGATGCAGGCCGAGGCTAAGCAGCGTCAGGCTGAACAAGAGGCTGCCGAGCAGGCGCAAAAAGAGGCTGCACAGAAGCAGCAGGCTGCCATTCAGGCCGCGGCCGTCCGTCGTCAGCAGGCTGCTGCCGAGGATGCTGCCAAACTGAAGGCTCAGCAGGATGCCTTTGCTGCTGCCCGCGCTGCCAACACCAAGGATGCCTATATGCAATTCATCTATGCTTACCCTTATGGCAAGTTCCGTCCGGATGCAGAGAAGGAGATGGCAGTCAAATGGCCAAGCCCTAAACGCCAGTTGAAGAAGAATTTGTATGGCTATGTTGATGCCAAAGGCAAATTTGTAGTTAAGGCTAAATATGATTATGCCTCTGAGTTTGTTGAGGACCGTGGGCGTGTGGGCCGTGATGGCAAGTATGGGTTTGTTGATGCCGATGGAAAAGAGGTGATTCCTCTCGTTTATAAGTCGGCTGCCAATTTCAGTTATGGATTATCGGCAGTGAAGGATGATGCCGGAAATGCGTATTTCTTGCAAAAGGATGGTTCCCGTTTGGGTGACAAGTCGTATAAGGATGCCAAGCCATTCAGTGAGAGCCTTGCCGCTGTTGCTGATGACTATTTCAAATATGGTTACATCAGCACTGACGGTACAGTTGTCATTCCTAATGCTTTTGACGTGGCAGGTTCTTTTCATGAAGGATTTGCGGCTGTAGGCAAGTCGGAGAATGGTTCTGTCAAATACGGCTATATCAATGCCAATGGGGAGCAACTGACAGACTTTATATATGAAGATGCCCGTGATTTTCAGATGGGTGCTGCCCGTGTGAAGGTGGGTGACAAGTATGGATTGATTGACCGTTTCGGTAGTCCTATCACTTGTTGTGATTATGATTATATTACGGACTTCCGTTCTGATGGTTATGCCCGTGCCAGAAGAGCAAACATTGATGTATTGCTTGATACAGATGGCACTCCTTGGACCAATGTGAATGGTTATATGATTCAGGTTAAGTTTAAGACAAATTGATATTTTTCATATTTGTAGAGAAAGCTGCCTCGTAGAGAGGCAGCTTTTTTTGTTAGGTAGTGTCTCTTCTTGCATCTTTTCCAGTACCTCTCTTATTTTTTTCTTTTGTCATGTGTTTTTTATGGTCTTTTTTATTCTTTTGATTGCTTATTTCATTAAATTTACAATGATTTCATTTAAATATAGAAACAAATGGCTATCAAAAAATATATAATGGCAATCCTCCTCTTGTGCTGCACGTTGGGTCTTTATGCCCAACTGCCGTCGGTTGCCGAGCGCAAGATTAAGGTGAAGGACGCAGGTTCGTTGCAGAGCATGTTGTCGGCTGATGAATGGCAGTCCGTCCGTTCGCTTTCTGTCAAGGGACAGTTGGACCGTTCGGATTTTGCCTTTCTGAAATCGACGGGGGTGACTTCGCTCAATCTTTCTGAATTGGACAATGCCACCTTGGTGCCACGCGCTTTTTCGGGGTGGACCAGTCTGAAATCTGTTGTTTTGCCCGATGCGTTAACCGCAATAGCCAATGGGGCGTTTCGTGGTTGTTCTGGCTTGGTCTCTATCCGATTGCCCAAAAAGGTGTCAGTTATAGAGTCTTATGCTTTTAGTGGTTGTTCCAATCTGGTCTCGGTGGATGTGCCTCGTAGTGTATCCCGCATTGAGCGGGGATCTTTCAGTGGATGTGGCAACTTGCAGGTGGTGAATATTGACGAAAAAAATCCGAATTTCAAGTCGGTGGATGGGGCCGTATATGATTTTAATCATCGTATCGTTCTGTGTCCTGCTGGCAAAAAAGGCAATTTCATGTTGCCTGTTGATGTCCGTACTATTGGAGAAGAGGCTTTTGGTGGCTGTGATAGTCTCACCAGCATCTTATTGCCCGACAGCTTGCGCAACATTTGTGATGGCGCTTTCTGGGGCTGCCAAAAGTTAAAGTCGGTTCATATACCGGATTCGGTTTCCTCTATTGGTACGGGAGTGTTTCTTGGTAGTGGCATTTCATTTATCAATTTGCCCAAGGGGGTTAAATCAATAGGGGAGGAGTCGTTTAAAAATTGTTCCAAACTGTCGTCCATATCTATTCCAAATACGGTTACAGTGATTGGATCCAAGGCTTTTCAAGGTTGTTCCAATCTGGTAGCTATCAACCTTCCTGTCAATCTGGTTTCTGTGGGTGATTGGGCCTTTAATGGTTGTATCAATTTGAAATCAGTAGCGTTGCCTAAGTCCGTATCTTCTATTGGCAGTAATGCTTTTGCAGGTTGTTCATCGCTTATGTCGATAGTGGTGCCCGATGCGGTCAAGTCTATAGAGTCGGGTACTTTTGGGCAGTGTTCGAGCCTGCGATCTGTCGCCTTGCCTCTAGGCTTGAAAACATTGGGACCCCGTGTGTTTGAGGATTGTTCCCAATTACACAGTATTGATTTACCCAATGGCCTGACCGAAATCAGTGATCGTGCATTCTCCGGGTGTTCTTCTCTTGTATCCATTACATTCCCGTCTGAATTGGTACAAATAGGGAAACGGGCTTTTGCCGGTTGCTCGTCATTGCCTTCTGTCACTTTTCCTGAAAAATTATACGGAGTGGGAGAAGAGTCTTTTGCTGACTGTTCCAACCTATCATCTATTTCGTTCCCTGCCATTTTTATGGGGATTGGTGAGCGGGCTTTCATGAATTGTACCAATCTGTCGTCGGTTACATTGCCATCTCAAATCAGAGTGGTAGGCGATGGTGCTTTCTCTGGCTGTTCCAGCTTGTTTTCTGTCCAGTCTACTTCTGCCAACCCTCCTATGAGTGGTCCAAATATGTTTTCACAGTCCACTCTTGGTCATACGTTGTATGTGCCAGAGGAGGCAGAGTCGGCCTATCGTGCGGATGAACATTGGAATGGATTCAAGGCCATAGTGGGTACCTATCTGTTGCAGGTGCCAAAACCAGGTCTGATGTCGTATATGCTCACCGATTCGCTTTGGGCGACGGTCAACAATCTTACCATATCAGGAGAATTGAATGCGCGAGATATGTCATTTTTGGTCAGACAGATAAAGAAAGGAAACCATTTGCGGGTGTTGGATATGCGTAAGGTGACGGGTATCAGCGATTTCTCCTTGAATGTGGCATCTGGGAAAGCAGGTGTATCTGTCCTTTCTGTAGTCTACTTGCCAGAATCGGTTGTGAATTTGTCCGACCATGCTTTTGACGGTTATGTCAATCTGACGGAAGTGGATATGCCCAATGGGGTGCTTTCGGTAGGCAATTATGCTTTCCGCCATTGTTCCAGCCTTTCGGTGGCCGATTTGCCATTTGGGTTGCGCAAGTTGGGCAATTATGCTTTTTATGGGTGTCGCAAATTGAAAAATTTCAGCTATTCAGGTCATAATTATAAGTTGTTGGGTAATCTTTTTTGCAGCAGTGATGGCAAGTCTATCATTGCTTATCCCGTGGGCAATGATGAGGCGGATTTGGTATTGCCTGACAGTATTCTCAGTATAGAGACTGGCGCTTTTGCCTCTTCTGTCAATTTGTCGGCAGTCACGTTACCACAGGCCCTCAAGTCAATTGGGGATAGTGCATTCGCCGATTGCCAATCGTTGTCGGCAATCAATATTCCTGGCAGCGTGACTTATTTCGGTATGGGAGCTTTTATTCAGGACTCTTCATTGATGACTTTGCACATAGCTGAGGGTGTAAAATATATAGGGAACAGTGCTTTCCAGAATTGTTCTGCACTCAACTCCATAACAATGGCGGGCAGTGTGGAGAGTATTGGTGATTATGCGTTCTGGAATTGTCAGCGGATTGAGAATTTCATTTCGTATGCTTCCTATCCTCCTAAATGTAAGGCCAATGCTTTTGTCCGTCGTTTTGAGTCTCCTTATGGGCATTTGTTTACATTGTCAGAGGCGGTGCCGCGTTATCAGGGGGCTCCTTGGTCCATTTTCACGGTAGAGGCTATGGCTAATGGTGAATAACGCTGTTTGATTGTATATTCAGTCCATCATTGGTCGGTTTGGTATTGTTTTTGTTTTGTGTTTATAAAATTTTTGAGTGATGAAAAGATGTGTTATCATTGGACTCTGCTTTTTGTCATGCTTGTGCTCTTGGGCACAATCGTTCAAGGATGTTTCAGTGACAAAAGGTGGTGAACTTCGTTTGATGGTTACCGATGAAGAGGCAAAGAATATAACTTCGCTGAAGGTTTCTGGCCCCTTGTCGGAGGCAGATATTGACTTCATTGGCAAAATTCTGCGGGCTAACGCCCAGTTGTCAGATATTGACCTGTCGGGCGTTTATGGCCTTTCAAAGGTGAAATGGGGAGCTTTCCGCAGTTGTTCCAATTTGTGTAAAATCACGTTGCCCCGTGACATGGAACGGCTGGGCGATTTCGCATTTTCGGGATGTTCCCGTCTTTGTTATGTTTCATTGCCGCCCAATCTGTCTCTCATAGGTTTGAATGCCTTCTCGGGTTGTTTGGCCCTGAGCGAAATTGTTATACCTAAGAATGTGAGTAAAATTGAAACCGAAGCCTTTAAGGGCTGTCTGAAACTTAAGAAAATCACCTTGCTGGGCAATACCGAATTGGGTAAAAATGTTTTTTCTGATTGTCTGCAGTTGTTTGATATCATCTGTAAGTCACCCAATCCGCCGTTATGTGCCGAAGACCCTTTTGAGGGTGTCAATGTCAAGGCCTGCGCTGTGAGAGTTCCTGCTTTATCCATTTCATCTTATCAGAAGGCCAAATATTGGAAAAAATTCAAGTTTATTTATCCTCTCTGATTCATTCTTTTAAATACTCTCAGCAAATTATCTTGTTACTGCCTCTTTTTTCTTCTATTTTTGCATTAAATAGGATTGAAAATGGAGAAAGTGAGCAATACGGATAAAAGCAACGAATTTTTTGACCGTATTTATGACCTGATAGACGTAGCGGATTTGCAGCAGATGACGCATGTCAGAGCGGTAGTCCGCGATTTACTGGTGGCGGTATGCCAGGAGGACCTCAAATCGGTCAATCAGAATTTTGGCAGTCTGTTTTTTCAAGTCGACTTTGTCTGTCGTCGGCATCGCATTTCGGGTGCCGACAAGTATGCCATACAGTCGGTGCGCCGGCATACCCATACTTATGAGTACACCCGTGAGGCATTGTTTTCTGATTTGCGTTCACTATCCAATTTTATATCCAGTGTTTTTGGCGTCGCTGTTCCATATAATCTGCAACAGATTTTGCCTGCAAAGGTGGCTCCAATTCCTGTCCTTGGCAAAGTGGATATGCAGTGCGTGCGTTGCATTGTCAATGGCTGGAATGACGAGGTGATGAAAGTAACGGCCGACCTTGATTCCAGGCAGTCTGATTTTTCTGTGTCATATACCGCTTCAGAGAATGATTTCTCCTATTTGCAGCCATTGCTGAAGGTTGGCATGCAGCTTAATCTGCTCGATTGTACCATCAATGGTAAAATGGTGATTCCCCGTTTTATAGTGGTGGAGCCGGATTTTATGATAGATATCAGTTCCATTGCGCACTCCTATTCAGAATATGGCCATCATCCTTATTCGTTTATTATGAATAAAATGGGACGTCGTCCCAATTCCCAACCTATCTTGCTCGGTAACTTTGCGAGTTCGGCATTGGATGATATTTTGCATACCGATAATACTGATGATTATAAGGTAACCTCTACCATCCGTCATAATTGTCGTGAAAAACTGATAGAGTTTTGCACCTGCCCTGATTTTAATACAGATTCGTTTGTTGATAGTGCCCGTACGCAAGCCAGTAATCTGTGTATGACAGTGCACGAACTGTTTGACCAAGGTGATTTTGACCGCAATAAGGCTTTGCTTGAACCTTCGTTTGTGTGTGAAAGTCTTGGTATTTTGGGACGTGTCGATTTGATGACCTCTGATTTTAAACTTCTGGTGGAGCAAAAATCAGGCAAAAATGGTAATATTGAGAATCCTCAGTATAGGCAAGGACACATGGCAAAGGAAGAACATCTGGTTCAGTTGCTGCTCTATTATGGGGTGATGCATTACAATTTTCAGGTGCATAGCCGTGATATCGATATCAAGTTGCTCTACTCAAAATATGCTCCGTCAGATGGCATTGTGAATGTGGCCTATCTCAACGACCTCTTTGCCGATACTGTAAGATTCCGGAATAGGTTGGTAACTACTGAAATAGCAATTGCAGAGAATGGCTTTGACAAAATTGTAGACCAGATAACACCGGAATGTCTTAATGAAAGGCATTGCGATAATCGTTTTTTTATTCAATGGTTATTGCCCCAAATACTGGAGAAAACAGAGCCGCTGAGGAATATGTCTCCTTTGATGCGGGCCTATTTCTGTCGTATGTGTACCTTCTCGTTCAAGGAGTTGCAACTTTCCAAAATTGGCAGTCAGGAGGGGGCAAAGGGTTGCAATTCTGACCTCTGGAATATGCCACTTGACCGCAAACGTGAGTCGGGCAACATTTTTGTGAATCTCACCATTGTGAAAAAGGAAAAATCTTCTGATTTTAATGGTTTTGACCTTATCACGCTCGATGTGCCAGATCAGGGAATGGATTTTTTGCCGAATTTCAGACCTGGCGATATGGTTTATCTGTATTCGTATGCCAAGGGTGAGATTCCTGATGTGCGGCACAGTATTCTTTATTCGGCCAACTTGCTTGAGTTGTCATCTTCCCGTTTGCTGGTTCAGTTGGGTGATGGTCAGCAGAATCCCGATGTGTTTGGCGCTGAATCAACTCTGTTTGCCATGGAACATGCATCCACTGATGCCTCTTTCGATTCGGCCCTGCGAGGTTTGCACGAGTTGCTGACCGCTCCAGAGTCACGCCGACAGTTGCTTTTAGGACAGCGTTTGCCTTTGCGGGACGATACCAGATGTTTGTCACGCTCCTATGACCCTGATTGTGACTCCTTGTTGCTGAAGGCTAAGCAGGCCAATGATTTTTTCCTGCTGGTGGGGCCTCCTGGTACAGGAAAAACACATCGCGCACTTCGTTTTTTGCTTCAGGAGGAACTGCAATCTTCTGAATCGGCGTCAGTCTTGTTGCTGGCCTATACTAATAGGGCGGTCGATGAGATTTGTTCCATGTTGTGTGAGGCGGGGCTCAACTTCCTGAGGCTTGGGCGTGATTGCAGTTGTAACCCGTTGTACCGTAAATACCTGCTCAACAATCAATTTGTTCATGCTGATTTCAAGGTCCCTGCGGTTAAAGCGCAGTTGAAGTCTGTGCGTGTGGTGGTGGGTACGGTTTCTTACTTGTCGTCCAAGCCTTATGTGCTATCGTTGAAGACTTTTTCTTTGGCTATTGTTGATGAGGCTTCTCAGATTCTTGAGCCTGATATTGTGGGGTTGCTTGCCTCGCATCAGCACAGCACAGAGGTATGTGACATTTCAAAGTTCATTTTGGTGGGTGACTATAAACAGTTGCCAGCAGTGGTGTTGCAGAGTAAGACCGATTCTGCCATTACTGACCCGGAGTTGCAAAAGGCTGGCTTTTCCAATTGTGCGGTATCTCTTTTCTATCGGCTTATATCCTCTGAATATAGGAGAGGCTGTTCTGATTTTGTGGGGATACTGCGTAAGCAGGGACGTATGCACCCCGAAATAGCGGAGTTTCCGAATCGGATGTTTTATTTGCAAGAACATCTTCAACCGGTGCCACTGGCGCATCAGCTTGATGCTGATTTGCAATATCAGCCGGAAGGACGGGATGCCCTTGATATGGCGCTTAAACAGCACCGTCTGCTTTTTATTCCTTCTGATTTCTGTCTGAATCCTGATTTGTCAGATAAGGTCAACACCAAAGAAGCAGAAATGGTGGCAGTGGTGCTTGACCGTATATTCCGATTCTGTGCCGATGATTTTGATTCTGAGCAGACAGTGGGGGTTATTGTGCCGTATCGCAATCAGATTGCCATGATACGCAAGTGCGTTGAGCAACTCCACATACCTCAACTCAGTCAGATTACCATTGATACCGTTGAGCGTTTTCAAGGTAGCCAGCGTGATATCATTATTTACTCGTTTACTGTGCAGCAGTTGTATCAGCTCGATTTTCTGACATTAAACAACTTTATTGACCCCTCTGACGATGCAGGACGTATCATTGACCCTAAATTAAATGTGGCGATTACCCGTGCACGCAAGCAACTTATTCTGCTGGGAAATCCTAAAGTATTGTCCAGTAATTTCATTTTTAAACAATTGATGGATTATATAAAGGAACACAATGGATATTTTGTTCCTGACAAATAAATAGTTGGTTATCATGATTTAACAATAGGCTGAGCCTTTTTAGGCTTGGCCTTTCTTTTGTTGATTGATGGGAGTCTTTTTACATTTTTACTTTAATAGACCTCTTTTTGTTGCAGTTTGTCTCTATTTTGTCGTGTTTTTTATCAAAATGGAAATCTGTTCTTTGTTTTGTTTTACATTGTGCTATAATTTGTAGTATTTTACTGTCTTATTGTTTAATTTTGTTTTGAAAATAAAACCAAAAAGAAACAAAAAAAGATATTTCACTTCCATTTTGACATTCGTAATTTACCATGGGTGGGGGCTTCGGTGGAAGTGAAATCTTTTTATAATTTGATGTATTATGGATAGTGTGATTGACATAAAAGATTTGACTGATAGCCGTGATGCTGTCAACAAATGGATGGAACGTTATGGAGTCCGTTTCGGAGTATATAAGCATGGGGTTTTTAACGAACAGCTTTTCCCTTTCGATTCAGTGCCTCGTGTCATATCCAAAACGGATTGGGACTATTTGGAGGCTGGGTTGCGCCAACGGGTCACGGCCCTCAACAAGTTTTTGTGGGATGTGTATCATGACAAACGAATCATTCGGGATGGGGTGGTTCCCGAAGAGTTCGTTTTGTCGTCCAAAGGATATCTGCCAGAGTGTGAGGGTATCAATCCTACGGGTGGCATCTATGCCCATATAGCGGGCATAGATTTGGTGGAGGGCAAAGATGGCCATTGGTATGTGCTCGAGGATAACTTGCGCATTCCTTCGGGTGCCAGTTATCCAATGATTGCCCGAACAGTGTCCCGCAAGGTCTCTCCGTCTACCTTTGCCCTGAATGCCGTGGCCGAAAATCGTGATTATGCCGATTTGTTGCGCCAGATGATGGATGACATGAATGCCAACAGAGGTATCTCTGTCATTCTTACTCCTGGTCGTTACAACTCCGCCTTTTTTGAACATTCCTATCTTGCAGAGCAGACAGGTGCTACCTTGGCTTTTCCTGGTGATATGTTTGTGGCCGACGGCAAAGTTTATTATGCGGGAATGTATAAGGAAAAGAAAAGGGTGGGATGTATCTATCGTCGTATCAGTGACGATTATGTGGACCCGCTCATGTTTGAGTCGACTTCCCTTTTGGGTGTCCCTAATGTGATGGAGGCTTATAGGGCTGGCAACGTGGCGCTTATTAACGCCATTGGCAATGGGGCGGCTGATGATAAAGGTATCTATTATTTCGTGCCGAAAATGATAGACTATTATCTTTCAGAAAAGCCGATTTTACAGAATGCGCCTACCTATTTGCCTTATTTCAAGCAGGATTACGATTATGTGTTGTCGCATCTTGATTCGTTGGTGATTAAGGAGGTGAGCGAGGCTGGCGGATATGGTGTGGTGTTTGGACGTGACCTGTCTCCAGAAAAACTGGATGAGATGAGACGGCTTATTGTTGACAATCCGCGTAGATGGATAGCTCAGGAGGTTATCGATTTTAAGGATTTGGACATTTTGGAGAATGGCAAATTGGTGGCCCGTAAAGCCGACTTGCGTGCTTTTGTGGTATCGGGGCATGACACAAAAGTGTGGAAAAGCGGATTGACCCGATTCTCGCGTAATCCTGACTCTTTTGTTGTCAATTCGTCACAGGGTGGCGGGTTTAAGGATACATGGGTGATGACCGAATGATTTTTTTATGTATGACAATAACAATTTTGCAATATGGTTAAAAGTGATATTATTTCGGTAATGAAGGCCAACCGCTTGTTTTGGTTGGGGCGATATGAGGAACGTGTTTACCTTACATTGCTGCTTCTTAATAAATGTTTTGATAAAATGATAGATGGGCAGCCTGACGATTATCGGCATTTTTGGCTCAAGCTGGATCCTTTGGCCAATTATTCCACCACTTCCGATTTTACCTATGGTATGATGTTCGATGCCTCTAATCCCAATTCGGTGATTTCGGCATTGGTCAAGGCTAAGGATAATGCCATTCTGCTTCGTGAGGATATCTCGTCAGATACGCTTAGTTTCATAGAGATGAGCATAGCCCACATCAATGAGTGTTCGTCCAAGGGGGTAACCAATATCTCAAAGTTACAGCCCATCCTTGATTGGTCGCTGGCATTCTGGGGGGCTGCCGACCAACATGTGTTCAATCCCAAGGAGTTTGACATGATGCAGGTTGGCAAGGATGTTGAGAACATTGATATTCTTTTGCGTTTTTCTTTCCCTTATGAAAGGGTGACGGCTGTGTACGAAAGTTTGAAACGGACTGGCGCTCCTGTGGCTTATCTTATGTTTGACGAGGTGGTTGAGCAACGGCTGGATGGCGCTTTTTCCAATTTGCCAGGTTCTTTGGCAAACGACGCTCTCAGTTCTTCTCTTTTGGCTGATATTAACAAGTTGGTGAAGGTCTGACATATAATATACAGTGGCCTATGAAGCGGTTTCTTTACGATTATAGAACCAGTGTCACTTTTGGTGCTCCGGTTTCGGTTCACGCCATCAAGCTAAGATGTGTTCCGTGTGCCAATGCCTGCCAGCAGGTCGAGGTTGCCCATTTGGTATTGTCACCTCTGTTTTGGACCAAGAGTTGTACTGATTCTTTTGGCAATCAGTTGGTTTATGGTGGCACATCGGAGCCACACACCTCATTGGTATATGTCAGTACGGGCATTGTGGCGCTGAGTGAATATTCAATACCTGCCGATGAGGTGGCTCCCTATTATAGGATGTTCTCGCGGCTTGTTCCATTTATTCCGGAAATGGCTTGTTATGCGTGGCCATCGGTTGTTACCATTGTCGATGCTGCAGCCTCTGTTTGTCAATGGGTAAACCAGTGGGTAGTCTATTCAGCGGGTTCCACTTTTATGGAGACCACCGCCGCCGATGTGTATTCTTTGCGCAAGGGTGTTTGTCAGGATTTCGCCCATCTGATGATTTCGGTATGTCGTCAGCGTGGTTTTGCAGCACGTTATGTTGCCGGATTGCTGCTCGGTACGGGACTTACCCATGCCTGGGTTGAGGTTTGGGATGGAAAGGAATGGATAGGATTTGACCCTACCAACAATTGCCGCATTTCTTACGGGTATATCAAGATTGCCCACGGACGTGATGCTGCCGATTGTTCCGTCAGCAGGGGTACGTATCTTGGAGTGACTTCTCAGGTTACTTCTATTAATGTTTCAGTACAAGAGGTATGATTAAAACTATAGTTTCTACAGAACTCCCCGTAGGAGAGCGATTGCTTGTTCGAAAAAATGTCATCTCTGGTGGCACGGGAGGCAAGCGCATCTGTATAGTATCGGGCACACATGGTGACGAACTTGAAGGACAGATGGTCTGTTATGAATTGGTGAAGGCATTGAAGGAGCATCTTGAATACCTTGATGGAGAAGTTGATGTTTATCCAGCGCTTAATCCATTGGGCATTGATACCATTCAAAGGGGAATTCCCAATTTCGATTTGGATATGAACCGCATATTCCCAGGCTCGCCTGGTGGCTCAATGGCCGAGCAGGTGGCCTATAGCGTCATGGAGGACCTGAAAGGGGCCGATGTGGTAATAGATGTCCACTCCAGCAATCTGTATCTGCGCGAGACTCCACAAGTGCGCATCAATGTGCTCACAGAGCAACAGCTGGTGCCGCTGGCCCGTTACCTTCATGTGCCATTCATCTGGGTGCACGATGCCGCTACGGTGCTTGAGGCTACACTTGCCTATTCGCTCAATTCCACAGGTACTCCATGTCTGGTGGTGGAGATGGGGGTGGGGCAGCGTATTAACGACCGTATGTGTACGGCCCTTGTCAGAGGCATCTTTTCGCTGATGCGCTATCTGGACATGTGGCTAGATGGTGCGGAATCTGACTTGTCCGACGACCCGATAGTCTGCAAGGGTGACAGAGTCTCCTTTCTGAATGCTGAGACGTCCGGTGTTTTTCTCACTGAACTGAAATGTGGCACTGTAGTGCGGCAGGGGCAGCGGATAGGAGCGATTGTGGACCCTTTGCGTGGCTCGGTTCTCAGTCTGGTGGCGTCTCCTGTCGATGGCTTCTTGTTCACTATCAGGGCTTATCCTATTGTGTATGAAGGCTCACTGATGGCTCGTATCTACAATTTTGAAAACAAGGAGGCAAATGCCTCTGTTGCTAACATAAAGGAGGAACATATATGAGAAGGGAAATATTGTTTGAGATGAAGTCTCCTTATCGTGACGACTTTCGTATCGACGGGTTCTGGTTTGGTCAGGGTCAGCCCACAATGGCCATAGTGGGAGCCATGAGGGGAGATGAGGTGCAGCAGCAGTTTATCTGCTCTCAGATGGTGTCTCAGTTGAGGCTTTTTGAACAGAGGGGAGAACTTGCGTCCGACCTGTCTGTGCTTGTCATCCCTTCGTGCAACCCTTTTTCAATGAATGTGAGCAGACGTTTTTGGGCTATGGATGGAACGGATATCAACCGTATGTTCCCTGGTTATGAAAGAGGAGAAACCACCCAGCGTATTGCTGCCGCTCTTTTTTCACAGTTGCAGCATTTTACCTATGGGGTGCAAATGGCCAGTTTCTATATGCCAGGTGAGTTTGTTCCTCACATTCGTATGTTTCATACGGGTTATGAAGATGTACAGGTAGCCAGACTTTTCGGTTTGCCTTTTGTCACTTTGCGTGAGCCTTTGCCATTTGATACGGCATTGCTCAACTATAATTGGCAAGTCTGGGGTACCAAGGCTTTTTCTCTGTATGCAGGTCTGACCAGCCGAGTGGATAGCACGAATAGTCAAATGGCCATCGATTCCATATTGCGTTTTCTGAAACGGATTGGTGTCATTAAACGACGAGTGCAGAATGCAGGTTATGATTCTGTTTGTTTCCATGAGGAAGAACTGGTCTCTATCTCTGCTCCAAGAGCCGGGTTTTATGTCTTGTTGATTGGTGCTGGTGCCCATGTTGCTCCTGGCGATGTATTGGCACGTATTCTTGATCCTTATGATGGTTCTGTGCTTTCTGAAATTGTTTCTCCAGTACGGGGTACCGTCTTTTTTGCCCACTCTAATCCTTTGGTATTACAAAACACATTGATTTATAGAATACAGTCGTTTGATGATTAATTTTTCGTGTACTTGTGTTTCATTGGTTTCAATTACCCCCTTTTTTATTACTGTTTTGTTTCGATTGTTATTGTTTTTTTATATTTTTTGGTAAAGGATCACAGCCTGTGAAGGTGTGGTCCTTTTGTTTGTCCATCATAAAAAAAGAGGGCTCCACTTTTGGTGGAGCCCTTTTGCCTTTTGCCGATTCACATCGTCTAAGGCTTTACTTGCCTTATTTAACCAATTTTTTAAATTTGTTAAAAACTCAATTATAATGAAGAAAAACTAACACTTATTTAATGAATGATTTTTGGTCTTGTTTTATTATTTACGCCCTAAAATTAGGGCTGCTGAATAAATCAATCAACAACATTCAGTAAAAGTTTTATTTCTTTCAACAAAAAATCGAAAAGTCTATTTTCAATTGAAAAATGCTGTTTACATTTTGTTGTTGCGATGCAAATGTAATAATATTTTCCTTCCCTATTTCAGGTGTCTTTTCTTTTATCCGTTTTTGAACTTTTTTTATTACTTATTGTAATAAAAATTTTAAAATTTATTTCGGTTTTAAATGAAAGAATTTTACCTTTGATGTATGAGGGGGTGATACAGAATGTGGTGATATAGGTTCTGTTATGCGTCAACTTTATTGGTCTAAAAACAAGTCTCGCTGATGACATTTTTCAAAAACATATTCAGTTTGGAGTCCGTCTTGCACAAGCGTTGGGTGGATGAATTGTTATTGTGGATTGTCATTTACATATTGCTGACCCTTAGCAATACCAGTGTCGATTTGCGTCTTTCGGCAGTTCTTTCCGCCTCTATCTTGGTAGGTATAATTCTGTTGTCACACTTGTGCAATTCTCTTTTTATTCCTAAATTGCTTGAGCGGTATGGTTCTCTTGCGTTTATTTCCAGTTCGGTAATAGTGTTGGCGGGTTCCATTTGGCTTTTTTCCAGTATTGATACCTATATCGTGTCCTATTATAATGATTTGATTGACGCTGAGCGCAGTACCTCTTTGCTTGATACCCAGTTGCCATCAGAACCCAAGCATTTTTTTGACCAGAATACGGATATGGTTACCAGCATCAGTGACGATGCTGCTGATGAGGGTGTTTTCATAACCCCGCTTACCAAAATTTCCATCTTGTTTATTCTTTCTTTTTTTGTTAATCTTAGCTATTATTATATGCAGAAGATGAAGAAGGAAGAAGCCTTGCGTGGGGATCTTGAACAGAAACGGACCGAAATGGAATTGAAGTTCCTGCGTTCGCAAATCAATCCGCACTTCTTGTTCAATGCTCTCAACAATATCTATTCCATGGTGTATATGAATGACAAGAATGCGCCTGACAGTATTCTTATTCTTTCGGAGATGTTGCGTTATGTAACCGACGAGAGCAAGCAGAACCGTATCCTTTTGCGTGACGAGATTCATTATATTGAGAATTATATCAATTTTCAACGTTTCAGTTATGAGTCTCAACTTAATCTGACTTTTGACAAGAGGATAGAATCAGACTTGGTTTATATCTCACCTATGCTGCTGGAGCCATTTGTGGAAAATAGTTTTAAATATAGTGGTGTCGGTATGGTCAATAATGCGTATTTGCATATTACGTTGACTACCAAAGGTGACCAACTTTATTTTGAGACCGTTAACAGCAAAGGCATTAAACAGAAAAAAGGAAAGACGGAACGGGAGGGCGTGGGTATGCAGAATGTGATGAAGCGACTTGAATTGCTTTATCCTGATTCTCATCATTTGAATATTGAGGATGCCGATGATTTTTTCAAGGTGTCTTTGTCTCTTACCACTATCAGGCCAGAATCTCCGGTTAAGGATTTTGATGCTCCTGTTAATGATTATACGGATAAATTAAATAAATAATAATATTATGGAAAGCACAGATAAAATAAGGGTGATGATCATTGATGATGAGTTTCCTGCCCGAAAGCTTTTGAGCGACTATGTATCCAAAGTGCCTAATCTGGAACTTAGTGGCAGCTATGGTGATGCTATAGAAGCCACGGCAGCATTGCAAAATACGCAGGTGGATCTTATTTTTCTTGATATTCAGATGCCAGAGATGTCGGGGCTGGATTTTATAAAGTCAATGTCGGTAAAGCCGATGTTTATTTTCACCACTGCCTATTCTGAGTATGCCATTGAGAGTTATGAATTGGGTGCTGTGTATTATCTGCTTAAACCAATCTCTTTCCCTAGTTTTATGAAGGCGGTTAACAAGGTTACAGAGCAGTTCAACATGAAGCGCCAGCTGGAGGTGAATGCCACCAGACAGCAAGCGCAGCCTGCTGAGTCGTCAGCCCCTGCCAACGATTATCTGATGGTGAAGGCCGATTACAAACTCTATCGCATCAATTTTGATGACCTTATTTATATCGAGGGACAAAGTGAGTATGTTACTTTTCATCTGGTGGATAAGAAAATCACAGCTTACTATTCGTTGAAAAAGTTGGAGGAAGAACTCCCTTCTAACCGTTTCGCCCGTATACATAAGTCTTATATTGTAGCTCTTGACCGTATTGAGGCCATTGAAGGAAATATGGTCAATATTGCCAAGCAAAAATTGTCAATTGGAAAGAATTACAAGGATGCGCTGATGCAGATATTGTATAAGGACAAGGAGAATGAATAGAGGTTGTTGCGGGGGATGATTACAGGGGTACTTGGTGTCGTCCTTTTAGTAAATTCTTATCCAGTTGGCATTCAGTGGCCGATATTTTTCAAGATTGAGCATCACATAGTAGCGTAATGCGCGCAGGCGCAGGGGTCGGCCGATGTCTGTAATTTCATTATGTTCGCCCTCTTCGTTGCAGCGTTGTATATATTCTTGAGTTTCCATCTCCCACCGGTTTTGGAAAGATGTGTCCTCGGTCATGGCATTGGCATATTGATGTTCAATGTGCCAGAATGTGCTCAACATATCACCCTCAGCATCTTTTCGGTCGAAAGGACATTCTGTTTCTCCTTTGTAATATCTATAGAGATTAGTCATTTTTTTGTTCTTTTTGGCGAGCGGCAGTCATCAGATGACCTTCTTTGCCTGTCTTTTGTTCAATAATCAGTTCCATCACTTCCACCATGTCAATAGCCTTGTCTATCAGGGCCATTCCTTTATCCTCGTAGGCGGGACTGAAATTCCTTACTATTTTTTCCATCGCCTTGCGTTTTGCTTCGGCTGAAGTCTGGCTGACGGTGCCTGTAACAATTACGCTGCGGTAGTTTGTGGCAAATCGTTCTGGCACAATATCAGATTGGTCTACCACGCAGAATGAGGCCTTATTGCAGCGGTTGATGCAGTCCATCTTGTAGCCTCCTCCCTTGGTGCCGTGAAAATATATTTTGCCATCAAGATATACATAATGCAGTGGTACGGTGTAGGGGTAGCCATCGTCTCCATTAAGACCCAATATGCCATAATTGTTTTTCTCCAGTATTTTGTCTATCTCTGTCTTGTCCAGTTGCTGGCCAAATCGTCTCATGCTTCTGTTGTTCATTTTGTCTTTATTTATCTGTAAAATTGCAGCCGTTTCACTCTGCAAAAATAATTGGAATCAGTTATATTTGCGAAAAAATTTGAAGAAATGAAGAATTTGCTTCTTGGTATTGCAATTTTGTCGGCGTATGCAGCGCAAGCGCAGCAGGTCAATTTGCTGACTCCAGCCAAACCTATAAGTGATTCATTGGTTAATAGTCCTGTCATTAATTCTGGTTCATCAAAACCATTGGTGCAGGGGCAGACAGTCAATGCTTTTCAGGTGACTAAGGCAAAAGCAGAATCAGGTGACCCTGTGGCTCAGTATGAGTTGGGGTCCTATTATTTTCAAGGTAGTTCCGATGCACCTCAGGACTATGCTGAGGCCTGCAAGTGGTATCGCAAGGCAGCCGACCAGGGCAATATGGCAGCTCAGATTCAGTTGGCTGTCTGTTATGAACGAGGCTTGGGATTTTCGCAAAATTATCCCGAGGCTGCCGTATGGTACAAAAAGGCGGCCGACCAGGGCAATCCTACGGCGCAAAACAATCTGGGTGCCATTTGTTACAATGTCAACCAAGATTATAACAAGGCATTTGACTATTATGAGAAGTCGGCCAACCAGAATTATGCACCAGCTTTGTTTAATGTTGGTATTTGTCTGTTGCGAGGCCATGGTGTGGCCAAGGATACAGCTTCAGCCATCAAGTATTGGCGCCGTTCGGTTGAGCAGGATTATATGTATGCTGAGAACTCCATGGGTAATGCTTATTTTGAGGGCAAGATGCTTCCTCAGAATCTTGATTCGGCGGCGGTTATGTTTCGCAAGGCTGGTATGCAGGGTTGTTTGCCCGCTGAACTCTCCTTGGCCATGTGTTATTATTCAGGGTATGGCGAGCAGCAGAGTTACGAGCAGGCCGCCTTTTGGTATCGTAAGGCCGCTGCGCAGAATGACCCTATGGCTGAATATAGTCTTGCTTCGCTCTATCAGAGAGGTTTAGGCGTAAAGGAAGACAAAAAATCAGCTTTCTCCCTATTCAAAAAGTCGGCTGATGCAGGATATGCGCCTGCCCAGACTTCTACCGGTTTATGTTACGAGCAAGGTAATGGCGTGGAGCGGGACTTCGATTCTGCCTTTTCGTATTATCGCAAGGCGGCAGCGCAGAATCATGTGCCTGCCCAGTTTAATCTCGGAATGTGTTACAGCTTGGGACATGGCGTTGCCAAAGATGAGGTGAAGGCGGTTGAGTGGATAAAGAAAGCTGCCAATCAAAATTTGGATGAGGCAAAACTCTCCCTGGCCATGATATATTTGCAGGGAGGAAAGGCTGTCCATAATGAGAAGAATGGTGTGATTTGGCTCCGCAAATGCCAAAATATGCTGCCAGCTCAGTTCGTGTTGGGTGAGTGCTACCAAATGGGACGTGGAGTCACAAAAAATGTGCCTGCCGGCACCAAACTGATTCGCAAGGCTGCTAATGGCGGGTTTGTGCCTGCCATGACAGCTATGGGTACTATTTGCCTGAAAGGAATAGGCGTGAAGGCCGATAAGGCAGCCGCCAAATCATGGTTCCAGAAAGCAGCCCGTCAAGGTGATGCCAATGCTCAGGCAGTGCTGCGTAATTGGAAATAAATAAGGTTTTGGGTGGCAATAATTGCCCTCTATTTTTACCTTTAGATTTATATTTTTCTTTTATTTTTTTACGTTATGATTAAACATGTTGTGCTTTTTAAGTTGAAGCCTTTTGAAACGGAAAGTGCCAAAAGTGCAAAGATGGACCAGATTAGGATGGCTTTGCTCAATCTCAAGAATATTATCAGTGAAATTGATACCATGGAGGTGGGCATTAACGCTAATCCTAAGGAGGCTTTTGATATCGTTCTCATTTCCACACACCGGTCATGGGCCGATTTGGCAGTATATGATCAGCATCCTGTCCATGTGAATGTAAAGAAAATCATCAAAGAGGTGCTTGATTCCCGCTCAGCTGCCGATTTTGAGTTTTAATTGTTTGGGTCTTTTCCTGATGTGGGCTTATTTTTGGTCGCATCTCTCTGTCTGACGTTTTCGCGTTAGGTTGAAGTGTCTTTTTTGTCTTTTCTCCAAAAAGTTGATACGCTTATGAAACGAGCCAAGTTTTTTTGTTTTTGCCTTCTGTTGCTGATGGGTGCCTATTCGGCGGCGGCACAGATTGTACAACCCGTCAAGTGGACATTTTCCATATCGTCAGTGGCTGCCAATGGTACCGCTGTGGTTACCTTTAAGGCTTCCATAGACCGTCCGTGGCACATGTATGACATCAATATGCCTGCCGATGGTCCGGTTTCCACTTCGTTTGTGTTCAATAAAAAAGAGAATGTGCAGTTGGTAGGTCCCGTTGTAAGAGGGGCTAAACCCATCGAAAAGCAAGAAGCCGCTTTTGCAGGAATGACACTCCGTTATTACGAGGAAGGTGCCACTTTTAGTCAGAAGATAAAGGTGATAGACCCCGCTAAGGCTTATGTCTTGCAGGGGCATGCTGAATTTATGTGTTGCAACGACCAGCAATGTCTGCCTCCCAGCAAGGTGCCATTCTCATTTTCGGGTAAGGGACTTGCGGGGGTAACCAAATCAGCCCCCGTTTCGGCTAAGCCTGTGGATGATACTGCGCAGGTGCCAGTGGCTGATAAAAAAGCTGATTCGGTGGCTGCCACTTCTGATTCGGTAGTCGCATCGGCTTCCACCTTTGGCAGTGCAGACCTTTGGACACCTGCTGTCAGTCAGCTTCAGAATTTTGGAAAGACTTCCGATGGGGCTGCCAATTCATTGTTGGCCATATTCCTTTCCGGGTTGTTGGGTGGGCTCATTGCCATTGTCACTCCATGTGTGTGGCCCATCATACCCATGACGGTCAGTTTCTTTCTCAAACGTAGTGACGACAAGCGTAAGGGCCGTATGCAAGCTTTGCTTTATGGACTCTCCATTGTGGTTATTTATGTTTCGCTGGGGTTGCTTCTTACGTTGCTGTTTGATGCCAGTGCCCTCAATTCATTGTCGACCAATGCCGTTTTCAATATATTCCTTTTTTTGTTGCTCATTCTTTTTGCCATTTCGTTTTTTGGCGGGTTTGAGCTGATGTTGCCGTCCTCGTGGAGTACAGCTATTGATGCCAAGGCTGACAAGTCGTCGGGTGTGATTGGCATATTGCTGATGGCGTGTACTTTGGTTATTGTTTCTTTCTCGTGTACGGGACCTATTATTGGTACGTTGTTGGTGAGTGTGGCTACCAAGGGCAGTCTGTTGGGACCAGCCATCGGTATGCTGGGTTTTGCCATCGCTTTGGCTGTCCCTTTCACTCTTTTTGCCTTCTTCCCGTCATGGTTGCATTCTTTGCCGCGTTCGGGCAGTTGGCTCAATTCCGTCAAGGTGTTGCTCGGTTTCTTCGAGTTGGCTTTTTCTCTCAAGTTTTTCAGTGTCGCCGATCAGGCTTATGGTTGGCATCTGCTTAGCCGTACAACGTTTACCGCCCTTTGGATTGTCATTTTTGCTTTTGCTGGGTTATATCTGTTGGGTAAACTTCGTTTGCCCAACGATGATGAGAGGCCTGTGGTGTCCATTCCCCGTTTCTTTTTGTCTTTGGCATCGTTCGCGTTTGCCTTATATCTGATTCCAGGTTTGTTTGGTGCTCCGCTTAATGTGGTCAGTGCCTTTGCCCCGCCTCGGCAGAAAGGTGAAGTATCGCTGTATGCCAAGCCCGTTGAGGCCCGTTTCAATGATTACGACCAGGCTATGCAGGTGGCCCGTCAGGAGGGTAAGCCAGTGGTTATTGACTTTACTGGCTATGGGTGTGTCAATTGTCGCAAAATGGAGTCGGCGGTATGGTCCGACCCTGAGGTGCAAGATTTGTTGGCCAACCGATATGTACTGGTTTCCCTTTTTGTGGATGACCGTCATCCGCTTAGTCAGCCCGTCACCATGTCTGATGGTACGGTATTGACTACCGTCGGCGAGAAGTGGAGCTATTTGCAGCAGCACAAGTTTGGGGCCAATGCACAGCCTTTCTATGTGCTTATAGCCCCTGATGGCCGCGTGCTTAACCATTCGTTTGTGTTCTCCGAAAATCCGCAAGAGTTTGTCAAATTCTTGCAGGAGGGACTCCACAATTTTGATAAATAAGTTTTTAATTTCTTTTGTAATATGAGTGTAGCAGATGTATTGAACAATAGGCGGACCATCCGCAAATATTCTGATAAGGTGGTGGATGATGAGTTGCTCACCAAATTGCTCACCATGGCTGGACGTACTTCCACTTGTGGCAATATGCAGCTTTACAGTGTGGTGGTGACGCACGATGCGGATGTCAAGACAAAATTGGCTCCTGCTCATTTTGCCCAGCCTGCCTGCACAGGGGCTCCCGTCCTTCTTACTTTCTGTGCTGATTATCATCGTTTTGATAAATGGTGTGAACAGAATAAGGCAGTACCAGGCTACAACAATATAGAGTCTCTCCTCAGCGCGGCTGTCGATACCATCGCTTTGGCCCAGTCTTTTAGTCTGTTGGCCGAAGAGCAGGGACTTGGCATCTGTTATTTGGGTACTACTACCTACAATCCCAAACCGATTGCCGAAGCTCTTGATTTACCTGAAATGGTGGTTCCTTTGGTCACCCTTTCGTTGGGTTATCCCGATGAATCACCTGCTCTTGTAGATAGGATTTCTTCCGATGGGTGGATTCACAAGGACACCTATCACGATTATTCCGCCGCCGACATTGACCGGATTTATGGATACAAGGAATCCTTGCCAGAAAATGTAGAGTTCTTGAAAATCAATAAAAAACAGACCTTGGCCCAGATTTTTACGGATATCCGTTATACCAAGAAGGATGGCGATTTCTTCTCGAAAGCATTTATTGATTTCCTGAAGGAACAAGGATTTTTGGCTAAATGATGGATTTCAGGCATAAAAAGGTTATTCTTTTTGACCTTGACAACACGCTTTGTGCCACTGACGAAAATTCGCGGCTGGCTATGCGAGAAGCCTACGATGAGCTTCATTTTGAACGGATATTGCCACCGTTCGATGAGTTCTTTTCCATCTATTTCCGTTGTAATGGCCAGTTGTGGACACAATATCGTGAGGGCCAAATCAATCGTGAAGATATCAATCAACGCCGTTTTGCGTGGCCCCTCTCTTTGATGGGGGTAACTGATGTGTCGGTTGTGGCCAAACTTGATGAGGTGTTTTATAAGTATTTCTTGCCCAAGCATCAAGTGATGCCGTTTGCCCATGAGGTGCTCGATTACCTTTGTCCTAAATATCGTATGGCCATACTCTCAAATGGGACAAAATCATCTCAGGCTTATAAAATGACAAATTGTCATTTCGAGTCTTATTTTGAGCAGGTCATACTTTCTGATGATGTGGGCTGTCGCAAGCCTGATGCGGCTATTTTTGAGGCTGCATTGCGTCAGATGAACGTCTCGCGGACCGACGCCTTGATGATTGGCGATGATTTCGGTGCTGATATGGTGGGGGCGCACAATGCCAATCTGGACAGCATTTGGTATAATTGCCGTAACGAACAAGTGCCAGCCGATGCTGGTTTTGAGCCAAATGGGGTGGTGACGTCGTTGATTCAATTGAAAAATATGCTCTGAAATATATTTTTAGGCGGATATGTATTTTTTGCATATCCGCTTTTTTATTTTTATCTTAGCAGTAAAGAGGTCTTGCTTTTGTCGCATTAGCTGCGTGGCGAGAATCTCCTTTTATTAAATATTAGATTAAGAAACAGAAATTTTTTTACATATTAATAATTTAGCGTTTGCTATTTGTTCCATTCACGTTGAAACGTAGGAAATTTCAAAGAGGGAAGGAAGAACAAGTCGTAAGCGTCCGTGTTTTGGCGCGGGCGTGACTTGTCCTTCCCTTGGCGTTTCCTACGGCCACAACGTGAGCAAGTCATTGCCCGCGTTTTTTTGTGTCCGTAGGTTGCGTTACGTACAGAAGGGAAGGAATAGCTCACGCGCATAAAGCGCGAGTTTATGGAACACAAAGAAACCGACTTGATAGGCAGCCAAAGCCAAATCAAGTCGAAGGAACGTGTGTCGAAGCATGGCGAGGTGTTTACTGCCGACCGTGAGGTGAATGCTATGCTCGACCTTGTAAAGCCTGAAACAGAACGAATTGAATCCCGTTTTTTGGAGCCGGCTTGTGGTAATGGCAACTTTTTGGCGAACATCTTGCAGCGAAAACTTGATGTCGTTGCCCATCGATATGGAAAGAAGATAGCTGACTATCAACTGAATGCGTGGTTGGCCACTTCCAGTATTTATGGTATAGAATTATTGATGGATAATGTGGAGGAATGCCGACTGCGTCTTTTCTCTATTCTTCACAAAAATTATCAGGCTCTCTTTTCGGGAGCTGACGGTGTGGCTGACGCTTTTTTCGTCAGTGTCAGATACGTGTTGTCGCATAATATCTGTTGGGGAGATGCGCTCACCGCCCGCACTCCTTCCCCTGCGTCACATCCTATTGTTTTTTCCGAATGGTCGCTGGTGGGTAGGAGGGTTAAAAGGCGTGATTTTACCCTTGACAGCTTGATGCATAACCAGCCGTTGCAAGAGGCCAATCTCTTTTCCGACTTGGGTGATGCTGCTTTCATTCCCAAGCCTTTGCGTGAATTTCCGTTGACTGATTATCTAAATGTTGCAGACTATGGAGAATGAAGAGCATCCGCAAACCTATAATCCTGATGTCCTTTCTTGTTTGGCCAATCTCAGCAATGACGAGATTTTTACGCCCCCAGTCGTGGCTAATCAGATGTTGGACATGTTACCCGAATCAATTTGGCACGACAGCAAGGCGCGTTTTCTCGACCCAGCCTGCAAATCTGGTGTTTTCCTGCGGGAGATAGCCAAACGGTTGATAGTGGGTTTGAAAGATGAAATGCCAGATTTGTCTGAGCGCGTCAATCATATTTTCAGTCAGCAACTTTTCGGGATTTCCATCACCGAACTTACTTCTCTCCTGTCGCGCCGTAGTGTCTATTGCAGCAAGGAGGCTAATGGCAAATATTCTGTTTGCTCCAAATTTGACGATGAGCAGGGTCATATCTATTTTCCGAAGGCTAAACATGTTTGGCAAAATGGAACTTGCATCTATTGTGGGGCCAGCCAAAGTGTCTACGATCGTGATGACTCACTCGAAAGTCATGCTTATCCTTTTATTCATAATGTCACTCCTAAAGATGTTGTAGATATGAATTTTGATGTCATTATTGGTAATCCTCCCTATCAGTTGGGGGATGGTGGTAATTCTGCGAGTGCAAAACCACTTTATCATTTGTTTGTACAAAAAGCAATGCAACTTAACTCTCAATATTTAATTATGATTATACCTTCAAGGTGGTTTGCTGGAGGAAAAGGTTTAGATGAGTTTAGATCATTAATGCTATCTTGTAATAAAATAAAAAAATTGGTTGATTATAAT
>CALMUD010000026.1 GCA_937872735.1 uncultured Bacteroidales bacterium | reverse complement strand
AAAATAAGGTCTCATTTTTCATTTCAGCCCACCCCTCAGCAGGCCGAACTTATAGGGGCATTGTCAGAATTTGTGGCCTCGCCTGATGCGGATTCTGTGTTTTTGCTGAAAGGTTGCGCCGGTACCGGCAAGACCTCAGTGGTGAGTGCCTTGATTCAGATGCTGGGTGAGTTGCGTATGCCCGTGGTGCTGTTGGCTCCGACGGGGCGTGCGGCCAAGGTCCTCTCCTCCTATTCTGGTCGCCCGGCTTTTACCATCCACCGCTGTATCTATCGCGAAAAAGTGGGGGGCGAATTATATGGAGATTTCAGTTTGAACGTCAATCGTAACAGAGGTGCCATTTTTGTGGTAGATGAGGCATCTATGATTTCAAATGGAGGTATGGATTCCAATTTCGGGTCTGGACATCTTTTGTCTGACCTCCTGTCATTTGTGTATTGTGGAGATGGCAGCCGTATCATTTTTGTGGGAGATGTGGCCCAGTTGCCTCCTGTGGGTAGCGAGCTTAGTCCCGCCTTGGATAGGGTGGAACTGGAGGGTAGCGGATTAAAAGTGAGTGAGTGTTTCCTGACCGAAGTGGTGCGGCAGAGCCAACAGTCAGGCATATTGTATAATGCCACGCAGTTGCGTCAGTTGATGGATGGGTATGATGGCTCGTTGCCAGCCATCGCTACCGAAGGATTTCACGATGTCCACCTTATATCGGGGGCCGAACTGGTAGAAGATATAGCGTCAGCCTATAGCCATTACGGTATGGACGATGTCATCATCATATCAAGGTCAAACAAAAGGGTGGGCATCATCAACAACGGTGTGAGGGCGCAGGTGCTGGGACGTGAGGAAGAACTGACACAGGGAGATATGCTGATGGTGGTTAAAAACAATTATTTCTGGGCCAAAGGGGTTGAGCATCTCGACTTTATAGCCAATGGAGATGTGGCGGAAGTGCGGAGAGTCCGTCATCAAATGGATATGTATGGTTTCCGTTTCGCTGATGTTACGTTGCGGTTCCCCGATTATGGAGATGTGGAAATAGATGTCAAAATATTGCTCGATGGTTTGCAAAGTCCCGCACCATCGCTGTCATACGAGGAGAATACCCGTCTGTATCAGGCGGTGGAGGCCGACTATATGGACATAACCAACAAGAGAGACCGATTCAGAAAAATGAGGGAAGATGCCTACCTGAATGCACTGCAAGTGAAGTTTGCTTATGCGGTCACTTGCCATAAAGCGCAGGGCGGACAGTGGAGCTGCGTGTTTCTGGATAAAGGATTTGTACCGTCTGAACAGATGAATGTCGATTTTTTAAGATGGTTGTATACGGCTTTTACCCGTGCCACGCAGTCAATATACCTTATTAATTGGGAACCAGAGGGACACTGAAGCGTGTGTATTTCCTGAATTTGAGTTGTAGTGGCATTAATTATGCCTATGATATGCTTTTTCTTTTCTGATAGACACTGTTCGGCACTATTTTTGCATAATTTTTAGGGCCTGGTATGCCCGATTCAGTCGTGATGGAAGGCCATTAATTTTCTATGCAAATCGGTACATATATTTTGATAAATAAAATTGAATTTCTAATCAATTTGTTATAATTTGGCAATCGGTTAGCGATGATTTAGACACCACACATATATAGAAAAAAAAACTTTAAATCAGAAATACAAAATGAAAACAGCCACAGACCTATTGGTTGACATCTCCAGCAATATGGAGGGAAACAAAAAGATTTTCGCACAACGTCTTGTAAAAGAGGAGCTGATTCCTATGCTCGATTTCAGTGCCGTAACTGGTCTTACCACCTTTATGGCCGCCGGAACCATACCTTTGGTAATACGTTCGCTGGATTTAGGCAAAAACACGCGGGCCGACTTTGAAACAAAGATAAATAATCTGCCGATGCCTAACCAAAACGCACCAATAGCAGAAACCATCAAAGAATCAATCAAGGATTTTGGCAAGGTGCCGGCCGACAAGAAGCGGATGATAATGGTAACCGCTGGCGTGGAGAATTGCGCAGCCACCTACCAAAATGCCGCTCACGAGGCTGCCGACAAAGGAATACAGCTGAATATGGTGCTGGTTGGTGCTACGGCTGCTGATAAGGCAATGGCGCAACGTGCCGTTGCTGAGAGCAAGGGTGCATTGAGCTGTATTGATGATGATGTGTATGATTCTGCCAAAGTGCATGCCGAATTGCAGCAGTTTGTTGCTGTTCTTAACGGACAGCCATTTGTGGCTCAGGAACAGCCGTCAGCTCCCAAACCGCAACCGGTGGCGCAACCCCAGCAGACAGTTGCTCAGCCCCAACCAGTTCAGCCAGTAGCTCCAGTGGTTCCAATACCTATTGCTGAACCAGTGGAAGAAGTTTCAGCGATGACGAAATCGGAACCTATCACTGCAAAATTTGAACCGATTAACCCTATTGAGGCAGAAATGGAAACAGAACAGAAAAAGAAAGAGCCTTCGACCGATGAATTGGCCAATGTGCTGCATGTCAATAACGACAAAGTGACCAAATTGTTGCAAAACAGTATTGATGCCTTTATGCAGCTGGCAGGTCAAAAGGCTAATGCTTTGGCTGAAATAGACCGTCTCAAGGATGAAGAACGTCAGGTTATAATCCATACCAACGCAAAACTTGAAAAAGAGATTGCAGAGAAAAGCCAAAAACTTTTGTTTGAGCATCTTCAGAAAAAATATCCTAATCGTGTGAAATGGATGCACGAGAAAGGCGCCAACCAGGATTGCGGTTATGATTTCGAAATCATAGAACCTGATAACAACTCGGTAGAGTATTTCATAGCCTGCAAAGGTCTGCTTGACAATGCGTCAACTTTCTATATGACAGGAGATGAGTGGAAGAGCTGTACGGCCAATAACCGTAATTATCAGGTTTACTTGGTACGCAACCTTCAGGCTTCACCTGCCCTCACCATAATAGACAGTCTTATGGGCTGGGTCAACAAGGGTTGGGTGCTTCCTTGCTCTGATCGGAATATCAAATTGGCAGCGCATAAGGTAGTGCTGTCCATTGTAAAATAAAATCTTAATATATATTAAGGTAGAGGCGACTCCGATTATTCGGGGTCGCTTTTTGTTTGTTAACTTGCTACCAATTTTATATCTTTGCACAAATTTGACAAAAGTGAGCAATAAATATGAACAGTTGGTTTGAATGCAAAGTCAAGTACAATAAACTTGACGAACGCGGTAAAGGCCGCAAGGTGAGCGAGACCTATTTGGTTGATGCTCTAACTTTCTCGGAAGCTGAGGAACGTATCAGCCGGGAGGTCGGCCCCTACATCACCGGCGAGTTCTCCATTGTGGGCATGAAAAAGACCAATGTCAACGAAATATTTCCAAACGACGAGGGGGACCGGTGGTTCCGTTGCAAGGTGATATTTGTGACTGTTGATGAGGTGAAGGCTACAGAGAAGAGAGTGTCAAGTACCATTCTGGTATTTGGTACAAATATTGACAATGCGTGGCAGCACCTTAAAACCTCGTTGGCCGACACCGTGTCAGACTATGAGGTGCCAACCATAACAGAGACCAACATAATGGACATATTCCCTTATACGGGTGCCGAAATGCCACCTGAAGGCTTTAAATCGGTAGGGGAGTCACAGTCTGCCCCCACACAGGATGCAAATCCTATGGACTCCGCAGATTCTTCCACTCAGACAGCCGAATAAAGGTTGGCTCAGATTGACATCTGGTAAAAAAGATTTATTATGAGTGTTGCTAGCAAAATTACAGAAGTCAATGCCACACTCCCCGCAGGTACCCGTCTGGTGGCGGTGTCCAAATATCATCCTGTGGAGGCCATAAGGGAGGCATACGAAGCGGGCCAGCGTCTGTTTGGCGAAAGCCATGTGCAAGAGGTTGTTGCCAAACAGGAGGCTTTGCCCAAGGATATAGAATGGCACTTCATCGGCCACTTGCAGACGAATAAAGTGAAATACATAGTTCCCTTTGTAACTCTCATACATAGTGTGGATACGTTGAAATTGCTTGAGGAGATAGAAAAGCAGGCTGAAAAGTCACAGCGTACTGTCAATTGCCTGCTGGAACTTCATATTGCGCAGGAGAATACAAAGTTCGGATTTACTATTGACAGTTTGAGGCAGCTGATGCAGCAGAAAGCATTCGACCAGTATGGCCATATCTGTTTCAAAGGGTTGATGTGTATGGCAACTCATACTGACAATGAAGAGGAGATTAGGGCTGAGTTTCATTCCATATCTACATTCTTTGCTGAATGCAAGAACTATATGGCCGATTTTACAGAGTTGTCGATGGGCATGAGCAATGATTACAAAATTGCCATTACCGAGGGAAGCACCCTGGTCAGGGTGGGTACCTATATTTTTGGCGAACGGGATTATTCAAAAAAACAATAATATAATTCATCATTATGGGAAGCAATAAAAAAAATACTGCCGATAATTTAGACGATTTGGATGATTTTGACGATGAGAAGGCTATCTCATATATCCTTACGCACATTGACGGCGAATACAAGCCAAGGATAAATAAGAAAACAGTCGGATTCGTGCTCGATTGTGAATATGATTTTTATGAGGCAATGGGCTTTTTTGATGACAATGCTCCCGATACGGTAGACGTGGATGAGGATGAGGAATTTGATTTTATTTATGACAAGGTGAGGAAAGAAGGTCTTGAGGCCGAACTCCCCAATGATGTGATAAGCGCCATACTTGAGCAAGAATATGCATATTGCGATCAGGAGGGTATTTTTAAAGATTAAGAATCACATAATATAACCCTTCTCCTATATACCATATAATATGATACAGCAAAAACTGAACGATTTGTTCGCTGACAGTTTCAAGGAAAATTGGGATTTGCCGGCACTGACTGATTATGCCACAAAGGAAACGCTGACCTATGCGCAGCTGGCGACAGAAGTGGCAAAACTGCATCTCCTCTTCCGACAAATGGGAGTGAAACCAGGCGACAAGATTGCACTGGTGGGCAAGGACTGCGTCCGTTGGGCCATTTCTTTTGTGTCTGTGGTCACCTACGGAGGGGTTATAGTTCCGATTCTTAAGGAATTTCATCCAAAGGATATTACGCGTCTTATTGTTCACTCAGAATCGGTGGCATTATTTGTTACAGATAGTGTCTGGAACGCATTGCGCCAGAATGAACTGACAGATCTTAGGGCGGTGTTCTCCTTGCTCGATTTCCGTACAATATGGCAGCATGAGGGCGAAAATTGCAAGGAATATACCGAGAATATGTCCTCTCTGTTTGAACATGAATATCCCGACGGATTCAAGGCTAGCGACATTAAATATGCCGATAGGGACAACTCGGAATTGGCTGAAATAAATTACACTTCGGGTACCACTGGCAACAGCAAGGGTGTTATGCTTTCGGCCAATAGTTTGGCGGGAAATATCACGTTCGGTTTTGAGACTTACCTTACGGGACGTAACATACGCATCCTCAGTTTTTTGCCGATGGCTCATGCTTATGGTTGCGCCTTCGATTTGCTGGTGCAGATCACTACAGGAGCCCATGTGACTTTTCTTAACCGTACACCGTCTCCCCGTATTATTATGGAGGCCTTCAAGGATGTGCGTCCTAATGTCATATTCACTGTGCCACTGGTAGTTGAAAAAATATATCAGAAGAAAATATTACCTCAGATTTCCACCAATAAATATAAGTTTTTGTCAGCCATTCCTTTGGTTGGCTTTTTGCTGAAGATGGTTATCCGTCATTTTCTGATGAAGGCATTTGGCGGGCGCTGCATAGAGATGGTGATAGGCGGAGCCTCCTTCAATCCTGAGGCTGAAAAATTTTTGAGAGGAATCCATTTCCCTTTTACTGTGGGTTACGGCATGACCGAGTGTGGTCCGCTGATTAGCTATGCGCCTTGGAGACAATATAGGCCAGGCTCAGTGGGAAAAGTTTTACCCAAGATGCAAGTGCGTATCGACTCCAAAGACCCTTATAACGTCATGGGAGAGATTCAGGTGAAGGGTGAAAATGTGATGATGGGGTACTATAAAAATGAAGAGGCCACCCATGCTGCCCTTGATGCTGATGGTTGGTTGCATACCGGCGATAGTGGAGTCGTTGACAAAGATGACTTTATATATATAAAAGGTAGGGTGAAGACTATGCTGTTGGGCCCTTCCGGACAGAATATATATCCCGAGGAGATAGAGGCAAAACTCATCAATATGAAACTGGTAAGTGATTGTCTGGTGGTGAGCCGCAATAATCAGGTGGTGGCCTTGGTGCACCCCGACTATAAAATGGCAGAGGACAATCGGATGGGAACAGCGGACATCGTCAAACAGATGGATCTGAACCGCCAGTTGCTCAACAAGCAGTTGCCTGCCTTTGAGCAAGTGGCAAAAATCATTATTCAACGCGAGGAATTTGAAAAGACACCAAAGAAGAGTATCAAGCGGTTTCTCTACGAAAGTGTGAACTGATGTCCCTTCTGGTTGAAATGTTAAAATGAGCTCTAAAAGGGGTATTCTTATAACACAATTTGAATGTTTTTTAGCACATTGTCCCGTTTTTTTTCGCCCAACTCTGTTTTTTTTTATTGTATGCAAGTGATTGAAAACCAGATAGAAGAAGGCGAAAAAAAATAAAAACTAAAAAAAAGCTAAAAAAAAGTGCTTTTGTGTGAATAGATATTGAAAAAAGATATATCTTTGCATTGCTTTAAGAAAGCAAATAAAGTTGTTTAATTTATTTATAAAAATGAAAAAAGTAGTTTTATTTTTCGCTGTATGTGCTTCTGTAGCACTGGCTTCTTGTGGTGGTAACAACAATGCTGCAAATCAGGCAACTGATTCTACTGCAGATTCTTCTGCTGTAGTTGATTCTTCTGCTGCAGCTCCTACTGATTCAGCTGCTATGCCTGCTGATTCAGCTGCTAAAGACTCTGCTAAGTAATTAGAGCGAAAAGAGAGAAAGGGAGAGCTGGACTAAGTCCAGCTCTCTTTTTGTGTATATAGGGATAGAACCACCAGTCTGGCTTATAACTGTCAATCCATACCTTTTTGTATCTTTGTGTTGACGTTATTGTAAAAGTATTAGCTTATGCAGCCATTGGCAGAACGTATGCGTCCACAGTCGCTGGACGATTACATAGGACAGAAACACCTGGTGGGCGAGGGGTCCATTCTCCGCCGTATGCTGGAGTCTGGACATATATCCTCCTTCATCCTTTGGGGACCACCAGGGGTGGGAAAGACTACCCTTGCCAATATTGTGGCAAAGCAGTTGAATGCCCCATTCTATAAGCTGAGTGCGGTGACATCGGGCGTGAAAGAGGTTCGGGAGGTGATAGAGAAAGCCCGCAATTCCCGTTTTTTCAATTCTCCAACTCCTATACTCTTTATTGACGAGATACACCGTTTCTCAAAATCACAGCAGGATTCCTTGCTGGGGGCCGTGGAGCAGGGTGATGTGGTGCTGATTGGTGCCACTACTGAAAATCCGTCGTTCGAGGTTATCACGCCATTGCTTTCCCGTTGTCAGGTATATGTGCTCAAATCTTTGGAGAAAGAGGACTTGTTGCAACTGGCCGAACATGTGCTGGCGAATGATGTAGAACTGAAAAAACATCATGTGGAGCTGCAAGAGACCGAGGCCATGCTCCGATTCTCGGGTGGTGATGCCCGTAAACTGCTCAACATTATAGAGTTGGTGGTGAATGCCGAGGCAGGAGCCGACCCCATTGTGTTTACCAATCAGAAGGTGACCGAGCGTTTGCAGCAGAATCCGAATGCGTATGATAAAAACGGGGAGTTGCACTATGACATAATATCAGCTTTCATCAAGTCGATAAGGGGCAGTGACCCCGATGCCGCCATCTATTGGCTGGCACGCATGATAGCAGGCGGTGAGGACCCCAAGTTCATAGCCCGGAGGCTGTGCATATCAGCGTCGGAGGATATAGGTCTGGCCAATCCCAATGCCCAGTTGATAGCCAACGCCTGCTTTGATACCCTCACCAAGATAGGTTGGCCCGAAGGACGCATACCATTGGCTGAGGCTACCATCTATCTGGCGGCAAGCCCTAAAAGCAATTCGGCCTACAATGCTATCAATTCGGCCTTGCAGATGGTACAGCAGACGGGAGACCTGCCCGTGCCTTTGCATCTGCGCAATGCTCCTACCAAACTGATGGACCAGCTGGGATATGGCAAGGATTACAAGTATGCCCATGATTTTGAGGGACATTTTGTCAATCAGCAATATTTGCCCGATGCCATGCAGCAACAACGCATCTGGCATCCACAGCCCAATCAGCAGGAAAACAGGTTGACGGAGTATATGCGCCGTTGCTGGGGTGACCGATATGACAAATAAGGCAAAGGCTCGGGCACTTCCTTATTTCATCTCGTTTTTGCATTGACAACGCCCAACTATTTATGTAAATTTGCACTACTTAAAACAAGGAGTAATATGATTAAAAAAGAACCAATTCCTATTACACTGCTGACCGGTTACCTGGGCAGCGGCAAGACTACACTGCTCAACCACGTATTGGCTAACGAAAAGGGGCTGAAGGTGGCCGTTATTGTCAACGACATCGGTGAGGTCAATATTGACGAATCGCTGATTCAGCAAGGCGGCGTTGTCAATAAAAAGGATGAAAGCCTTGTTCCTCTGTCAAATGGCTGCATCTGTTGCACCCTGAAGAATGACCTGATCAAGCAGTTGTCTGACCTTGCCTGTACGGGCAAATTTGACTATATCATGATTGAGGCCAGTGGCATTTGTGAGCCTGTGCCTATTGCCCAGACCATTACCATGATGTCAGATATGGCAAAAAAATACCGTATGGCGGACCTTTGTCGCCTTGATTGTGTGGTGACGGTGGTCGATGCCTTGCGCATGACTCGGGAATTTGGCTGTGGTGGCGACCTGATGAAAGAAAACATAGAAGATGACGATATCGAGAATTTGGTGATTCAGCAGATTGAGTTCTGCAATGTGATTGTGCTCAACAAGGTGGCCGAAATTACCGATATGGAACTCAACCGCGTGCGAGCCGTTATCAAAAAATTGCAGCCAAGTGCCGAAATCATTGAGACCAACTATGCAGAGGTGGATGTCAATAAACTGGTGAATACCCATCGTTTCAATTTTGATGAGGCTTCTCTGTCGGCTGGCTGGATTGAAGAACTGGACAAACCAGAGGAAGAATCGGAGGAAGGTGAGACCGAGGAATATGGAATTGGCACTTTTGTATATTCGCGTCGTGACCCTCTCAATCGGGACAAATTCATTACTTGGGCCTCCAAAAAGTGGGACCGTAACATTATTCGCTGCAAGGGCGTTATCTACTTCAAGGATGAGTCAGATATGTCGTATCTCTTTGAACAAGCTGGTACTCAGAAGAATTTGAGAGAGTCTGGCGCCTGGATATGCACAGCTCCCGAGGAAGAGAAAAAACAAATATTGGAAGATAATCCCGATCTGTTGCGTGACTGGGATGAACATTATGGCGACCGTATGGTCAAGCTGGTGTTTATAGGTCAAAAAATGGACAAAGAACTTATTTCAAGAGAGCTGGAAGATCGGA
>CALMUD010000025.1 GCA_937872735.1 uncultured Bacteroidales bacterium | reverse complement strand
TTTGAAAGGAAATCCCCCGCCGGTGTGAATCGGCGGGGGATTGTTGTTAATAAATATATCCTCTTAAAAACGTGCAGTCAAAATAAACACAAAACTACTCGGCTTTCTCCCTTTTCAATTCCGCACTATACATTGCAAAAAAATCCTTACGGAGAATTCTTGAGATATGTTCCAATTGTTCAGTATCGATAGCAGACCGTTTGAATATATTATACACATTCGTGCGATTGCAATGCAACTGCTGCGCAAGCCACACAGCAGTCCGCTCCTGGCGATGCAGTTCCTCCTCAATTTTTTTACCAATATGCATACCTCAATTTTTTACTTTTCATCTGAGAGCCTGTCATCTACAGATTCCAAATGATATTAACAACAACCACTTCACATTCCAATTTGACCGATGAACAGTTGCGCACGCAACCTCCGCAAATGGAATTTCATCCTATCGATGATATCTAAATATATAGCCTCCTTCTTTTCATACTTGTTAAATATTAAAAAATAAATGTTATTTAACAATATTTCGGACAAGACGAATCCATCAAAAGGCATTGAATCCTATTATAAAAAATCTGCGCCCCAATAATGAACAGATTCAAATTTGGCATGCGACAAGACCTAATCTGCTTGATAATGAATATATTCTGTTACAAATAAGAATACGTTATTCCCCTCCAGAATAGCCAGATAAGGAAAAAAACAAACAGAATTATACCATTACCTCCTAACAATTAGCAAATTTACTACTGAAAAACCAAACAGACAGATAGATTAAGACTCAAATATTTATACACTAGTGTAGCGTATTTTTATACACTACGAAAAGAAAGGACACATCAGTCATAAGCAACCCAAACTCGATTTTACGGCACAACAGAATTTTCTATTTTATCTACCACCTCCTCCTTTTTTTCGTCAAGCAACCCGAAACTGTGATTGAACTTCAAATACAGTCCAAACGAGAAATCCAGCTTGTGCTCATGCAGGTCGTAATAAGTCTGCGCCTCCATGCCAAACGGACCATGACTGTAAAACCATTTACAGGTAACCATATTGCGCTCCTTCTGCACAAAAGCAGGGTCATATTTGGAGACAGACTGGAACAGATAACTGCCTCTGGAGGCAATATAGCGATTGGCGTACCAATAGCCAGCCGTCAGCACAAACGACTTGTCGTAAAAGGCCATCATCGGGTACAGTCCATATCCGTTCTTGTAGGGAGTATGTATCTCATTTGAGTGGTTGTTGTAGCCAAATACAAGACCCGTAAAACGGAAATGGTTGGTAAAAGCCCAATCTATGCCCGTGCAAGCCGTAAAGATAGTTTCCAGACAAGTATCCAGAGAAGAGAATTGTCCCCCTCGGTGCGTACCCACAAAATCGAAAGGAATCTGGAAGGTCTTGCGGTCCTCATTACCCAGCAGCAGGCGGTTGCTGCTGCCAACGGTGAATTTTTCCTGCTCCGCCTCACCCGGTTCCAAAAAGTTTTCCCAGTTAATCCAGGTGTCCGATGTGAATCGGAGATGACGGGTGTCCTTCATCACAAAAATCTGGAACCCGTCCTCCTGATTGTTGTAAAAATATCGGTCGAAATCATACATCGGCTCATACAGACCATGATTCAGATTGCCATAGATGGTGCCACCCACCAGACTCAGCCACGATGTGGGGGTATATTCCAGACGGAACACGGGATTGACGTGCAGACGATGTCCGTCGCCCGCAATGCCCAGAAACTGGCCGCCAGCCTCCACCACGAGGTCGTAGGTGGAAGCATTCAGCCGCAAGGTAGGCTGCACAAAATAGCCCACCGCCGTATAACCCTTGGTCTCAGGCAGAAAATATTCGGCATCACGGGTAAACTGAATGGAACGGAGGTCTAACGACAGCAGATGTCCCGCATCAGGCAAATCAGGCAACGAGTGCAGATAAAAAA
>CALMUD010000024.1 GCA_937872735.1 uncultured Bacteroidales bacterium | reverse complement strand
GGCAGAGCCAACAGATTTACAGTCTGTCCCATTTGGCCACTCTGGTATTCACCCAAAAACCGTCATTGCTTTCGCAATCGCAGAAAAACAAGCACTCTTGTTTTTTTGAGCCTCATGTCGGATTCGAACCAACGACCCCGAGATTACAAATCACGTGCTCTACCAACTGAGCTAAAGAGGCATTGCCTATTTTGTCTGCCGCACGGCATTTCCGAAACGGCGTGCAAATATAGGCATTATTTTCAAACCTGCAAAGCCTTTTGAAATTTATTTTCTATTTTTTTCTTTGGCTTTTACTATCTGTTTGATCATTGCATCCATTGCTGTATCAAATGCCTCCTCAAATGTATCGGCGATTTTGGTGACTACCAGCTCGTTATTTGGAATGTTGATCTTCAGCATCACTTCCTTATTGTTTGATACTTCTGGCTTCACTACTGTCAACTGTACGTCGGCTGATGTGATCTTGTCAGAATACTGGTCCAGCTTGCTGATACCTTTCTTTATAAATGCGTCCAAATCAGCCTTGGCTGTGAAATGGATAGCTTCGATATTAACGTTCATGTTGTATAAAGTTTATGCTCTTGGATGAGCTTGTTTATAAATTTTCTGCAGCCGCTCAAAGGTGGTATGTGTATATACCTCGGTTGCTGCGAGGTTGGCATGCCCTAACAGCTCTTTCACTGCATCCAGGTCAGCTCCGTTGTTGAGCATCGCCGTCGCAAACGAATGTCTGAGCACATGCGGGCTGCGCTTAGTCAGCGTACACACCATTGAGAGATATTTGTTGACGAGACGGTAAACGAGTACGGGATACAGCGCCTGCCCGTTCTTCCGGACAAACAGCCGGTCTTCCACTTTCTCCACTTCGGCATTCCTGTCTGCAATATATGCTAATATATCACTTTTCAGCGAATTTCCAAAAGGAATCAGTCTTTGTTTGTTCCTTTTTCCCGTTATCAGGATCGTATTTTTGTTAAAATCGATGTCTCTGTCCTTTATTCCTATCAGCTCTGACAATCGTATTCCCAGACAATAGAAAGTCTCCATTATCAGTTTGTCGCGCCGTCCTTCGTAATCTCCTTTGTCAAACACATCTTCCATGCCGTTGAGCAAGTTATCCATCTCCCCCTCTTTCACAAAAACGGGAAGCCGTTTCTTTGTCTTCGGAGGAATGATTTTACGCAAGGGGTTGACCAGTTCGATGCCCTCTGTCTCCAGAAAGCGGTAATAGGTCTTGAGGGTGGTCAGTTTGCGGTTGACCGACCTGGCTGTCAGGCCAGCATCGAGCATCTGCACCATCCACTCTCTTATGTCAGTAGCTGTTATTTCTTTGGGTTCAAACCGTCCTTTCTTGTTCTCTACAAACGCAACAAACTGATTCATATCTGTTTGATACGAAATAAAAGTATGAGAAGAGTATCCCTTCTCATACTTTATATATTGTAGAAATTTATCGATTAACATAATAGCGATTTAGCAATTACCTAAACATTAGAAGAGAAAGCTAAGCGCTAATACATTGTTGATTGCTTTTTTGCGCCATAGGCAGCAGCAAGCCAACAGATTGAGGGCTTATTCCTCTTCTCTCTGGAGCTGCTGTACGTAGATGGCGTGGTTCATCTTTTCACGCTTTACTACACAAGGCTTTGCAAACTCCTTACGAGCTCTCAACTCCTTGACAACACCAGTTTTCTCGAACTTTCTTTTGAACTTCTTCAAGGCCTTCTCAATGTTCTCGCCTTCTTTTACAGGAATTACAATCATAATTTATTTTTAAAAATTTAGAAATGTACTGCTTATTTTGTTTGGACCGAGCAACGCGGCTTACGCACATAAGCACGCAAAATTAAGTATTATTTTTCTACTAATCAAAAAAGATTGGGGATTTTAATCAAAATAGATTGATTCCACCTCTCCTTTATTTGATATTCTCACGGGCACGAGCCAGAAAGCGGAGCATCGCCTCCGAATCTTTTTTATCCACAATGGAGGCCAGTTCGGCCATGTTTTTTTGTATCAGCTTGAGCTGGGCTGGCGTGTTGGGATTAAACAGAATTTCTGTTACCAGATAATCGTCTTCCGACAGCAGTCCGCGCGCTATCTTCATGTGGCGTTTAAAGGTGGTTCCGGGTGCATCCTGATGCTTCATCACTGAGCTGAAAGCCAGCGTGCAGACGAATGGCACCGAAAGGGAGTAGGCCACCGTCTCATCATGTTCGGCAAAGGTATATTCAAAGATGTTGAGTTTCAGCGTCTCGTATATGTCCTTGAAAAAGACTTTGCCCAGATGGTCCGATTCGGAGATGATGATGGCATTCTGCGTGCTCAGGTCGCTCAGATTGGCAAAGGTGGGGCCAAACATAGGGTGCGTGGAGACAAAACGGAAACCGCTGTTCTTGTAAAACTCTGGAAATCCTGTCTTTACCGACGAGATGTCGGAGAGGATGCAATCCTTTGGCAGATAGGGCATCACCATCTTGAAGGCGTCCAGCGTGTATTTGATGGTAGCTGCATTTATCAGCAATTCGGGCTCAAAATCCTTTATCTCCTCCAGTTTGGTCAGTCGCTGGGTGTTGAAAACAAAACGCAAGCGCTGTGGGTCAACATCAAACATGGCCACCTCGTGCTTCATGCAGAGCACATCTGCAAAGAAGGTGCCCATCTTACCCGCTCCTAATATTAGTATTCTCATTTGAATAGCTGTCTTATTTGTAATTGCAAAAGAGGAGGGGACACGCCCGACTGTCGAGTCTGCAGCAGCCCCCTCCCCTATTTGGATGTTTATTTTGTCTCCCTGGTTTTATTTCTTGCCCATGATTTCCATCTGCTGACGGACCGATTCGGCATGAATGGCCTCGAACACCGCTTTCATGAAGTCGGCATCCATTCCCATTGATGAACCTTCGGCCATCCGTTTCTTGATGATTTCATCGTAACGTGAGGTCTGGAGTATCGGCATATCATGTTCCTTTTTGTATTGTCCAATCTCGCGAGAGACGCGCATACGTTTGGCCATGATTTCAGTCAGGTTGAGGTCAATCTCGTCAATCTGCTTGCGCAATGCGCTGAGGGTCTCGGTAGTCTGGTTCATCTCGCGCACCACCAGGGTGTTGAGTATGAGGCCCAGCACATCGGGTGTAACCTGCTGTTTGGCGTCAGTCCATGCCTTGTCGGGGTCACAATGGCTCTCTATAATCAAGCCGTCAAACTGCAAGTCCATGGCCTGCTGGCACAAAGGTGCTATCAAGTCGCGACGGCCTCCGATATGGCTCGGGTCGCAGAAGATTGGCAGATTGGGCAGACGGCGGTGCAACTCGATAGGAATATGCCACTGTGGCAGGTTGCGGTATAGTTTCTTGTCGAATGACGAGAATCCGCGGTGAATCACACCCATACGGCGAACACCTGCGTTATAGATGCGCTCAACGGCGCCTATCCACAAATCAAGGTCCGGATTGACTGGATTCTTGATGAGAACAGGAATGTCAACACCCTGCAAAGTGTCGGCAATCTCCTGCACTGCAAATGGGTTGGCGGTAGTGCGGGCACCTACCCACAGCAAGTCCACACCTGCCTTCAGGGCTGCCTCCACATGCTTGGCGGTGGCCACCTCGGTCGAGACGTACATTCCAGTCTCCTTCTTTACGGCTTGCAACCATGGCAGCGCTGCCTCTCCGTTACCCTCAAAACCTCCTGGCTTGGTACGTGGTTTCCACACTCCGGCACGGAATATCTTGATACCTTGGGCTGACAGCTGCTTGGCTGTCTCCACACATTGTTCCTCTGATTCTGCACTACATGGACCGGCAATCACGATGGGTCGCTTTTGCTCTACTCCTGGCAGGTTGATTTTCTCGAAATCCATAATTTTTATTATTTTAAATTTATTTTTCTGTTATTTATCCAGCAGTCCGCTGAGTTGTTTCACACGTTCCAGCGCCTCTTTCAGTTTGGCATCCTTCGCACATAGCGAGATGCGTATGTAGCGGTTGCCATTGCTGCCGAAAATGAAACCAGGTGTAACAAACACGTTGGCCTCGTGCAGCAGTTTCTCGGTAAGGTCCTCCACATTGGCATATCCAGCAGGAATCTTGCCCCAGAGGAACATGCCCACCTGATTTGGATTGAAACTGCAGTGCAGCGCTGTCATTATCTGTTCAGCCACATCGCGGCGGCGACGATACACATTGTAGTTCATCTCCTCATGCCATTCGGGGCTGTTGTGGTAAGCTTGGGCAGCCGCCAGCTGCATCGGCTTGAAGGTGCCGTTGTCAATGTTGCTCTTCA
>CALMUD010000023.1 GCA_937872735.1 uncultured Bacteroidales bacterium | reverse complement strand
ATGATGTAGAATTTCTTGGGCGGCTCGGTGCCGCCGCCACCTCCGCCGCCACCTCCGCCGTTGCCACCACCTCCGCCACCCGGCTGGGGGTCGTCACCTCCGCCCGGACCGATGGGCTCGCCATCGAAGTCGGGGTCGCTGAACAGGCGGGTGGCATCACGGAAGTCGAGCACCTCAAAGTGCCATTTGTCATGGTCGGTATTCAGGCGGGTGCCGCGGCCCAGTATCTGTTTGAACTGCGTCATCGAGTTTATTTCCTTGTCTATCACTATCAGCCCGCACGTCTTGCAGTCCACACCGGTGGTCAGCAGTTCGGAGGTGGTCACCACGCACGGGTATGGCTCGTTGGGGTCGATAAAGTTGTCAAGCTGCCGTTTGCCCTCTTTATCCTCGCCGGTGATTGACATCACATAGCGGCTGTCCTGCTGGCAGAGGTCGGCATTCAGATTCACCAGCAGCTGGCGCATGCCATGGGCGGCGTCAATGTCGGTGCAGAACACGATGGTCTTGGTCATGCGGCCAATGGCGTGGAGCATCTGTGTGATGCGGCGTGCCACCACCTCGCGGCGGGTGGCAATCACCACCCTGCGGTCAAAATCGTTGCGGCTATACACGCCGGCATCAATCAGCTGCCCGCGCAGGTCCACCTCGTTGTCCTTGGGTTCCCAGCCGTTCAGGTCAATATTGAGCAGGGAGCGGGTCACACGGTAGGGCGCAAGAAATCCGTCCTCAATGCCTTGCTTGAGGGAATAGGTATAAAGCGGGTTGCCAAAATATTCAAGATTGTCGGCACCCTCCACCGATTTTGGGGTGGCGGTCATGCCTATCTGCGTGGCTGAGCTGAAGTAGCTGAGCACCTTGCGCCATTGCGAGTCCTCCTTGGCGCTGCCGCGGTGGCACTCGTCCACTACGATGAGGTCGAAAAAGGTGGGAGCAAAAGCCGTGAAAGGGTCGGGCGTGGCAGGGTCGGTCGATACCAGCTGCTGATACAGGGCCATGTATATCTCGTAGGAGGAGTCCATCTTCTTGCCCGTCACCTTGGTCATCTCTTTTCTGAATGGCTTGAAGTCCTGCCCCATGGTCTGGTCAATCAGCACATTGCGGTCGGCCACATACAGCACCTTGCGCTTGCAGCCCGACTTGACCAGCCTCCACACTATCTGGAAGGCGGTGTAGGTCTTGCCGGTGCCGGTGGCCATCACCAGCAGTATGCGGTTCTGCCCAGTGGCAACCGCCTCAACGGTGCGGTCGATGGCCACACGCTGGTAGTAGCGGGGTGAGCGGCCGCTCCCGTCGCTGAAATAGGGGAAATCCACTATCCGTTTTTGCTCGTCGGTGTATTGGAGGTGGGCCGCCAGCCGCTGCCTCAACGCTTGCGGGGCAGGAAAATCGGACAGGACCAGACGCTTCTCTCTGCCGGTAGTGAAGTCGTGCTCCACAAAGGCCTCGCCGTTGCTGCTGTAGGCAAACTTCAGGTCCATCAGCTCGGCATAGTTGATGGCTTGCTGCAACCCGAAACCGGCATCGTGCTTGCCATCTTTGGCCTCCACCACGGCAATGGGCTTGTGGCCCTCATCCAGCAGCAGGTAGTCGGCCTTCAGCGGCGATTTGCGGCTGTGCTGCTGCCCCTGCACTATCACTTTGCCATCGGTAATGCCATACTCCATGCGCAGCATACCCTGCCGCTTGTCCCAGCCCGCATTCTCCAATGCGGGGGTGATGAATTGCAGCTTGATATCCTCTTCGGTCAGTTTATCGTACTCCTTTCCCATTCCTCTTTTAAGGTGTTTTTACATTCCCATCCATTTCACATCATGGACTGCCAAAAAATTGATAAATATAGGCTAAAATGGCGATAAAAGCAAGAGAAACAGGGATAAAATTGGACAATAGCCCCCTTTACATGATGTTGTAGCCGATGCTCCAGTAGCAGAACTGCGCCTTGCTGAACCTGATGGAACGGATGCCCGCGGTGAAGAACAGACGGCGCGTCACATTACCCTCCACACCCAATATCTGATACAGACGGCTGGTGGCGTCATCGGCGTGCTTAAGGTCATAACCCAGCTGGCCGAAGTAGGTGAAATAGGGCAGTTTCAGCTCGCCCTTCATCGAGAGTCCCACTTGAAACCGGTCGCTCACCGAGCCCAGCAGCAGGCGGTCGTACACATAGCCGTCGGTGGTGTTCCGTTCACGCCTCACGGTGGCGTTGTTGCTCTCGTCGTACACCACATCGAGGCTCGGTCCGTAGGCAAACTTGTCGCACGGTATCACCATCGGGGCATAGCTCAGACCCAGCACTCTGAAATCGTGGTCATAGTATTCGTTAGGCAATCCGGTGCCGGTGGTGTCCATATATTTCTGTCGGTGCGATATCACGATGTTCAGCTGATGCTTGAAACGGCGTGGATGATAGGCGCCAAATTCAGCGGGGCGGTTCAGTCCATACAAGTCTCTCACCTGCTGGGTGCTCAGATTGCCGAAGGTGTACGACGGGTCGTCCCAGCGGTAGGCCAGCTCCACCATCGGCGAGAAGAGGTTCATTCCCTTGTTGGGCAGATTGCGGGCAGCGTTGGAGAAGTGCGTCAGCCCCGCCCCCACTTTCAGGTCGAAATGACGGGTAAACTGCCACTCCAGAAACAGATTGGCACCGATATGGAAATTCTCGCGTGAGCCGATGGTGATGTTGTCGGGCGAGTGAAACGCATCGTAGTGCCGCCACTCGGTGGAGTAGCCAAAATTCCACTCGTATTGCAGATGGGCGCGTTGGCTGAACTCTATCAGATTGCCGCCATGGAAGGCAAAGAGGGAAATGGGGTTGCCGAAACGGGCATCATCGAAGTGCGCCACATAGAATCCGATGCCGTTATAGCCCTTATGGTGCGCCAGATGTTCCCAGCTGTTGCCAGGCTGTCCGAATCCATATTTCACAGCCATAGCCTGATAGCCCAGTTTGGTCCCGTTCTCCTTCATGAAGTCGTTGGTCTTAAAAGCCTTGCCCTGGTCGTAGCGCACCGATATGAATCGGGGGCGCAGGCTGTCGCGTGCTGGCAGTTCAGGCAGGCTGTCGGCTGTCGCCACCTCAGCCGATGGGGTTGCCGATTCTGCCGATTGGGCTTCTGCGGCTGTCAACGGGATTGCCGCTATCAGACTGACGAGGAGAGAGAGGGTGCATCGTATGTGTTGCTGGCTCATGGCATTCATTTTTTGATATGATTTTGCAAAGATAGTCAATTGCCGTCAATGCGGGGAGCTTTCTTTGTTCCTTTCTTTGTTCCGATTGGGGAAGAGAAAAATATCATAAATCCATCAGTTCTTTGTTTAAAACAGCATCAGTTCCTATCAGTTGGCGAACCAATTGATAGACCATTGTGCAAGGATTTTGTTTGGCATAAGGTTGGCCACTCCATTTCTCGCTTTGCGCTTCCGCCCATTTTATCGCATTTTCCTGCGAGCCATATTTGTTCATCACCTCATAATTGTCCTCTGCATTCTTCTCATACACATACGCTTTTTTGCTTTTATATTCATCTGAATTATTCACTGCTTCTGTTATCCGTTTTCTGAAATCCGTACGTGCTGTGGCAGTTGTCACATTGCAGAAGTGGTATAAAAACCATAATTCAAAGGCCTCATTGCTCCAGCCGCGATTCACGTTATGTTTTTTTGCCTTATCAATGGCCCCATTGAATTTGCTGTCGTCGAAGCTGTCTTTGTCAAATACAGCCCACACTCTGTCATATTCCGAGTTCTTTTTCTCCGAATTTTCCTTTATGCGGATGGCTTCGTCAACTACCGACATTGTGTTTGCCCCCATACCTTTCACGTTCACCTCATAAACGATGGTTCCTCTATTAAAGGCGGCAAATTTTCTGAAGTAATTAGGCTCCGTTTTTGTGCCTTCACACACAATCAGTATTTTGCAGACCACACGCCGCGGCTTGCTTTTGCGTTCATGGCTTTTGTAGCGTTTTAGCAGGGCATTGTCTATTTTTATTTTATTGGCTGACATTTCTTACTCGTTTACGATGTATGGGATGGCACCATATCTGCCTGCAATGTAATTCTTTTCATAATTGCTGTCGTTGCGTGGCTTTGATCCGTCGGGCAATAGGATGTCGGTCAGATTGTACAAATCGGTCTGCTCCTTATCGTCTTTCTCGGTAAACCAGATTTGATCACGGCGCAGCATTTTCAGCGACAACAGATGGGTGTCGTGGGTGGTGAATATCAGCTGGGCATTTTTCAGGTTCACTTTTGCATCGTTAAACAGCCCGATGATGTATTGCGAAATCAGGGGGTGCATTTTGGCATCCAGCTCATCAATTACCAGTATGCTGCCTCCCATCAGGGTACTGAAGATGGGACCTGACAGGTCGAACAGTTTTTGAGTACCCGATGACTCTCTGTCGTTGAATGGGAATTTAACGGTGCCGCACACCTCGCCTTTTTTGTCGTAAAGATTATGAATTGAATCAATTTCTATTGCTTTCTTTCCCGCATAAGAGGGAAAATCCTCTTTCAGAGCCGATGGATATTCGCTGGCCGTATTCTCCTCACGGGCGAGCAGTTCATTGAATCCGAGCTGCAATTTCTTGAAGAACAGCAAGGCTTCTTTGCTCACGGCGCTGTCTTCATAGAATTGTCCTTTGGTATATTCACGATAGGCAATGTTGTTAAGTCCGGACACTACATTGATGTCCGTGTGGAACCATCCGATAACTTCTTTGGAGATGGTGCCTCCCAGCTGTTGGCACAATGATAGGAACAGACGGTTGTCGTTTGTTTTGGATTCGCAACCCATTCCTTCGGCAAAATGTTTTTCGTCCACTCCAATGCCATCGCTGTTTCTGATGAACAGTACCTGCTCTTTGGAGCGTGGGGTGGTTTTTCTAAACAGCCATTCCTCTTCGATTTTTGTTCGGCTGTATTTGAATCCGTAGCGATAGCAATAGCCTTGCAGCAGGAAGGTAATCTCGAACAGTGTCGGTTCGTTGTTTCCTTTTTGTAGCAAGAAGGGGTCATAGGGCAAGCTGTCGTTGTCGTTGAGTTTGACCGAGCCCAGCACGCATAGTTCCATGGCTTGCATGGCTTTTACCAGATTGGATTTGCCGCTGGAGTTGGCTCCGTATAGTGCGACTGTTTTCAGCACGTTGTATGATAGGAGGCTTGTCACGTTGTCCTTGGCCTCTTCGCTTATTTTTTTTGCTTGCAGGGTCAATGTTTTGGGCTCGTGAAAGGATCTGTAATTTCCTACGGTGAAGTTGAGTATCATGTTGTTTTTTTGTTTCTGTTTGTCTGGTTACAAAGATACGTCTTTTTTGTTGGTTGTGTTCATTTTTGAGTGATATTCTCATATTTTTACTCAAATATTATATGCTCTTTTTTTGCGACCACTCAAATACAAACTTTTTTTACCATTTCAACGATGTCTTTCTTACGTTATTCGTGCGATGCCTCGTACACTCTTAGAGCCGTTCCAATACGGAAAAGAACCTCGGCGAGTTTTTAATTATACGACCCCAGATCGGTCGCAGGCCCACCTAAAGTCATCCATATCGCATTTTGGTCACCTCGTAGAGGTTTCCCCTCGACAATTATCGCCTCCCCCAACTGGGAAGTGACGTGTCTCGCGTCACCATCGGGCGAAGGACGATTTCATATCGAGTAATTCCCCACGCATTGCCACCTGCACCACCCCACATTGCCACCCCACATATTGCCACCCCCAATGCGGCGTCAGCTGTAACTTTACCGCGCATTAGCTCC
>CALMUD010000022.1 GCA_937872735.1 uncultured Bacteroidales bacterium | reverse complement strand
TTATAGCCCAGATAGGTGTTGCCGGTGAGGAAGAGCCGGCCCGTGATGTTGCTGAATGTGCCTGAACAGAATGACCATAGGGCATCCCACGCATCGGAATCCAGTCGGTAAACCCACATTGATACCGTGGCACCTGTCAGTTTCTGCCCGGATAATGGATTGCTGAAAGATGTGTAGCTGGTGGTCTGGGCGTCGGCATAGCCGAAATACTGGTGCCACACCGTGTTGCCCAGTGTGCTGTTGGCTTCGTAGCCCGGGTTTGTGCCCGAAGTCAGTGCACCTGCTGTTCCCACTGACGATGGAAAATACTGATTGATAAGGTTGTTGTTGAAGTTGTAGTAGGCCATCAGTCCCGTGGCATAGTCGGCACCGCTGAGGCCCCCGCCTTTCACAGTGAAACTGATTGTCCTGGAATAGGAACAGTCGCCGCTGGCCATAGTCAGAGTGGCCGATACGGAGGTGTCGCGGGCGGGCGTGATGATTGCGCCGGTGTTGGTGAATACGGCCGGGTCATTGCTGGTCCACTTGATGGAGCTGCCATGGCTGCCCACGGTGGCGGTAAGGTCGAGGTCGGCATACACAAGGTCACCCTCGCTCAGTTTTTTGCCCAGCTCCGCATAATCCTTTGCAATGATGCCCTTGTCGCTCAGTTTTTCGCCCCATATGTTGGTGCCATAGCTGGGGCTCATGGCCGTGATGCCGATAGCGGGGAAGTTGCTGCCGCCCTCGCTCTGAGGCACCACCACACCATGATAGCCCACCCCGTTGATGAGCAGGGTGATGTAACCCGTGCCGCTGGTCAGACTCCATGTGCCGGTCTGGTCGCCCGTTATCTTGCCGTCGGTACCCAGTGTCAGACTGATAGGTTTGGAGTAAGCCTTGCTGGCATAGTCCACCTTGTAGTTGTGAATTAGAAACTGGTAGGTGCCGGCAATTTCCGCCTTGCTGAAACTGGCCTTGGTGGCAGCTTCGGTGGCGGAGGTCTCCTCACCGTTATACTCGTAAGGGGCGGCGGTGATCCATCCGTCAGCGTTCACAAACAGCTGGTGCACACGCAGCTGGTGTCCCGCGGTTCCGTCATTGAACTTGGTGTGGTAAACCACAAAAGCGCGGCCTTTGGCATCGACGCAAGCCGAGTTATGACCCTGGGCAATCTCAGCCACGCCCATGGTAGGCCACTGGTATCCGCCCATCAGCTTCATGCCCTTGTTGGTGGTGGCATTGGTGCCATAGTTCATCATGTATTTGGTATATTTGGCATCGGTGCCCGTCTCGTCAACATAGTTTCCATCGGGGGTGCTGCTGCGGAATATGCGCATCTCGTACCCTCCGTCGGGAGCATAGAATCCATAGGACAGAAACAGGTAATAATAGTTGCCAATCTTCTCAATGTAAGAGCCCTCGCCCGACACATAGTAGCCGCCGGCAATCTTCTTGCCAAAATAAGGGTCGGAGGTTACGCTGGCCTTTTGGCTGTCATAGTCGCTGGAGTAGGTGTGGGTGTAGTCGCGCAATCCCGTATTCTTGTCCAGTTTCAGCATATAGATGCCGCCCGACCATGACCCGTAGTTCATCCACAAGTCGCCATTGGCATCATAGAACACTCCGGGGTCGATAGCGTGAGGCCAGTAGGTGCCCCATTGGTTGCCCACATTGTAGCGGCTGGGCAGCGATGAAAGCGAACCCAGCGCTATCTGTAGGTCTGTCTTGGTGTAGTCGGTGGCGGCATTGGTGGTGACATTGAATCCCGAATAGACCACGGGTCCCTGATAGATGTAAGGACCCTCAATGTGGTCAGCGCTTAGCATGATGATGACCGAATTCCATTTGGATCCGTTGAGGCTGAGATACATGCACCACTTCTTCATAGCAGTGTTGTAGATGACATCGGGAGCCCACATATTGCCTTGTACGGTAAAGTTGTCGATGGCGGTGTTATAGGCCGAAGCATTGAAAGTGCCCCAACTGACGCTTTTGCCCGCATAGTTGGTCACTTTGGTCACCTGATTGCGGGTAAAGGCAGAGGTGTAGCTGCATTGTTTGCCGTCGGCATCGCCAAAAAGCGGGCTGGAGGTGCTCTCGCTGGTCACGCTGGTCCAGTTGCGCAGGTCGCTGGTCTTGGCCACGCCCATGTGTGAGCCAAACACATAGAAGAGTTCTTTGCCATTGGCATCGGTGGTAATCACCACCGAAGGGTCGTGCACCGAGCCTCGTGTCCAGTTGGCGGGGGCTGTGTATTGTGTCATCTCGGCATCGGTGATGACAGTGGCGGCTTGCACCGTAGTGGCAGCCATACCCAGTGCCGATAATAGAAAGGTGTGTAACAAGGTGTGTTTCATATCGTTTTTCTGCATTGTTTCGTTGTGGCTAAGATAAGACAAAAACAAGAAAAACAAGGTGTGTTTTTGTATCAAAAAAGGCTGATATTCATTCTGTTACTTGTACAAATCTATCAAGAGTTGGATTAATCTTTCAAAAAGAGGAAAAAATCAAAGAGATGTTTGAACTTAGCTGAGGCTGAATTTTGTGCAAAAAAAATCCGGACAGAAACTGTTTCTGCTCGGATTTTTTCAAGTAAGGAAGGTGCAGCGTTATGCTAACGCTGGCGCAGCACCCAAGTATGACCATCGTTGGGCGAGTAGAAAAGGCCCTTGTCGGTGGTGCCGAGAATCTCCCGCCCCGAATCCATAAGGTCCACAAAGTTTCCTACGTTGGGAGAGCCAGGGAAGCGGGTAATCCACAAACGCCCCTGATTGGTAGAATATTCAATTTTCTTGCTGTCGGAAGGCGATATTCTCAGCATCTCCCGTTCACGGTTAATCATTATTGACATAGGCATTGATATTTAAATGAAACTATAATGTTTAAGCAAATATATAAATGAACATCGGCCAAAATGCTGCCGAGGTCCAATAAAAATAGCAGTAAAAGTCCATCACCGTAAATATTTCCACATTAATTTGCATTTAATAAAATAATAAGTAACTTTGCAACATCAAAATCAGAAAAGATGAAACTATTCGGGTTTACATACTTCTTTTATTACTTTTACTTTAGCCGGTAAAAGCGGGTTTTGATGTTTAATTGTTAAGAATTAAGAAAGTACAAAATTAAATATTGAATCCCGCTCGCAAGCGGGATTTTTTGTTTTACGGCGATTGGACCGTCAGGTGCAAGAACTGAAAACCTACAATATACAGACAGAAGATGAGAAAGGTGGCAATACAAGGGGTGGCAGGCTGTTTTCACGACATAGCCGCCAGAGAATACTTCAAGGGAGAGGACGTGGAAACCATTCCATGTTCCACCTTCCGCAAACTCTTTGACACCGTAAAGGGCGACCCTTCCATCATCGGGGCTGTGGCCATAGAGAACACCATAGCAGGCAGCCTGCTGCAGAACAACAACCTGCTGTATGAGACCGGACTGAAAATTGTGGGTGAGCACAAGCTCCGCATCAAACAGAATCTGGTGGCCTATCCCGGACAGGAGGTGAGCGACATTCGCGAGGCCTATTCACACCCTATAGCTCTGATGCAGTGCAAGGAGTTTCTGGATGACCATCGCCAGATAAAGGCGGTGGAGAGCGAGGACACCGCCCTCAGTGCCAAGGAAATTGCAGAGGAGGGTGCCGAGTCGAAAGGCAAGGCCGCCATCTGCAGCGAGCTGGCCGCACAGATATATGGACTCGACATTCTGGCCAAGAGCATCGAGACCAACAAACGCAACTTTACGCGATTCCTATTTGTGGCGGACCCTTGGAAAGTGGATGAACTCACCAACGGCAAGATACTGAACAAGGCCTCCCTCGTGTTTACGCTGCCCCATGAGGAGGGCAGTCTGGCCAAGGTGCTTTCCATCCTCTCCTATTATAATATGAATCTGACCAAGATTCAGTCGCTCCCCATTGTGGGGCGGGAGTGGGAATACCAATTCTATGTGGACCTGAGTTTCGACCAGTTCCTCCGCTACAAGCAGTCGCTCGATGCCATCATACCCCTTACCAAGGATTTGCAGATACTGGGAGAGTATGAGGAAGGCAAGCAGACCGTGTGAAAGATGGGCAGCAATGTTGAGTGAAACAGAATACAGAAGAAAAAGATAAATAAACGATGGATTCAGAAGTCAAACCCGCCGAAAGGCTGAACGAAGTGCAAGAATACTATTTCTCACGCAAACTGCGCGAGGTGGCCGAGATGAATGCTGCAGGCAAGAATGTCATCAGCCTCGGCATCGGGAGCCCGGACAACGCGCCGTCGAAGGAGACCATACAGACCTTCTGCGACAATGTGTGGAAAGAGGATGCGCACGGCTATCAGCCGACGGTGGGAATACCTGAATTGCGGAATGCAATGGCCGACTGGTATCAGCGCTGGTATCAGGTGAGCCTTGACCCCCAAACGGAAATACAGCCGCTCATCGGATCGAAGGAGGGCATACTGCATACTACGCTGGCCTTCGTCAATCCGGGTGAGGAGGTGCTGGTGCCCAATCCGGGTTACCCCACTTATACCTCGCTGAGCAAACTGCTGGGTGCAAAAGTGGTCTATTACAACCTGAAAGAGGACGATGACTGGCAACCCGATTTTGACCAGCTGGAAAAGATGGATACCAGCCGCGTGAAGCTGATGTGGAGCAACTATCCCAACATGCCAACCGGTGGACCCGCCCGTATGGAGACGTATGAACGGCTGGTCGATTTTGCCCGCCGCCACCATGTCATCATAGTCAACGACAATCCCTACAGCTTCATTCTCAACAAGAAGCCGATAAGCATACTGAATGTGCCTGGGGCCAAAGATTGCTGCATAGAGTTCAACTCCATGAGCAAGAGCCACAATATGCCAGGCTGGCGTGTGGCCATGCTGGCAACCAATGCCCAGTTTGTGAAATACATACTGAAGGTGAAGAGCAACATTGACAACGGCACCTTCAAGCCGATGCAGCTGGCGGCTGCCCA
>CALMUD010000021.1 GCA_937872735.1 uncultured Bacteroidales bacterium | reverse complement strand
ACTATTAAAATCTGTTCCTACAATGAATATCGGCCAGCGGGGGAGAAATTGAAAAAATTTGTATCTTTGTCAAAACGTTTATCGTAAACAAACGCGGTATGGGAGACGATATATTTGAAACCAACGGAGTGCGGCAGCCTGAAGCCGACCAATATGACAGCAACAGCATCAAGACAGTGGAGGGGCTGGAGCATGTGCGTCTGCGCCCTGGAATGTACATCGGCAAGTTGGGTGACGGCAGTCATCCCGATGATGGCATTTATGTGCTGATAAAGGAGGTGATTGACAACGCCATTGATGAGTTCAGGGCCGGACATGGCAAACTGATAGAGGTGAAACGTGACGGCCGCACCATTGCCGTGCGTGACTATGGACGTGGTATTCCGCTGGAAAAACTCATTGACTCGGTGTCGGTGATGAACACATCGGGCAAGTTTGACGAAAATTCCTACAAGAAGTCGGTCGGTCTGAACGGTGTGGGTACCAAGGCCACCAATGCGCTTTCCACCCATTTTGTGGCACAGAGTTGTCGTGACGGCAAGATGCGCCGTGCCGAGTTCAGTCTGGGCAAAATGCTGTCGGATACCGGATTGGTGGACAATGCCGACAACCTGCCCAATGGCACGTTCATAGAGTTTACCCCCGATGAATCGATGTTCGAGAATTTCGGGTTTCACGACGATACCATAGAGGAGATGCTTCGCAACTATTCATACCTGAATGTGGGACTCACACTTTCCTTTCAGGGCAAGAAATTCGTCTCGAAGAATGGTCTGGTTGATTTGCTGGATGCGGAGATGCCCGAATCTCCCATTTATCCCATCATTCACCTTAAGGGGGAGGACATAGAGGTGGCCATCACCCATTGCAATCAGTATGGCGAGGATTATTACTCGTTTGTCAACGGACAGCACACCCGCGATGGAGGTACCCATCAGTCGGCCTTCCGTGAGGCACTGGGCAGCACCATCAAGGATTTCTACAATAAGAACATGGAGCTGGCCGATGTCCGTTCGGGCATTGTGGCCGCCATTGCTGTGGGCATTTCCTCTCCGACGTTCGAGAGCCAGACCAAGACCAAACTGGGTTCCACCTACATCAACCCCGATGAAAAAGACGACACCAAAAAAGTGACGGTCAAGAAGTTTGTGGTGGATTTCATCAAGCAGGAACTTGACAACTATCTGCACAAACATCCCGAGGTGGATGAAGTGCTGCTGAAAAAGATACAGGATGCCGAGCGGGAACGCAAGGCCATAGCGGGAGTGAGCAAGGCCGCGCGTGACCGTGCCAAAAAAATCAGCCTGCACAACGATAAGCTGCGTGACTGCCGTGTGCATTTCAATGATGCCAAGGGTGACCTTCGCGACGAGTCGTCCATCTTCCTCACCGAGGGCAACTCTGCCAGTGGCTCCTTTACCGAGAGCAGGGATGTACGCACCCAAGCCATTTTCAGTCTTAGGGGCAAGCCGCTCAACTGTTTCGGCAAGACCCGTATGGTGGTTTATAAGAATTTGGAATTCAACCTGCTGCAGGCGGCCCTCAACATTGAGGAAGGATTGGAGGGGCTGCGATATAATAAGGTGATAATAGCCACCGATGCCGATGTGGACGGTATGCACATCCGTCTGCTGGTGCTCACTTTCTTTCTTCAGTTCTTTCCTGAACTGGTGCGCACCGGACATGTATATATATTTCAGACTCCGCTATTCCGTGTGCGGGACAAGAAGCAGACCATCTACTGCTACACTGACGAGGAACGGCTGGCTGCCATACAGAAGATAGGAGCCAAAGCCGAGATTACCCGATTCAAAGGTCTGGGTGAAATCTCGCCTGCCGAAATAAAGGGATTCATCGGAAAGGACATCCGTCTGGACCAGGTGCATCTGCGCAAAGATGATGTGGTGATGGGGCTGCTCCGCTTCTATATGGGCAACAACTCTCCCGAACGTCTCGATTTGGTGGTCAACAATCTGGTGGTGGAGGAGGACCCCGCTGTCGACAATTAATCATTGGCCAGAAGCCACCGTTACTAGGTATAGGGCTGTCATCCGTTTTCGGGTGACAGCCTTTTTATTTTCCCTGTTTTTTATAAGAACCGAAAAGAACTTGCTGACAAATTGCCTAAAGATTTACTTTGCATAAAACATTTGAGCAGCCTGATGGTTCAGTCTGAACAAGACCCGCTTGATGAATTGTCAATTAATTTTTTAACATATCAAAAAAATGAGAATTTTTTACGCTAAGAACATTGCATTGTCAATGTTGACTTTGGGCTCATTAGTCTTCACTGCCAATGCGCAGGAGGCTCCCAAGTATCGTCGTAGTGCCTTGTCGATGATAAGGATTGACGGCAAGTTTGCAACTCCTAATGATGACCAGGTGGATCAGGCATGGAATTCCTATCCATTTCCTGACAAGTATGATAAACTGCCTATTAATGTAACGCTCTCCAATCCTGCCAAAAAAGAGTTTAATGGAACAGAGGTCGCCAAAGATTTGCTTTTTGCCAAAGATGACTCAGTGGCCCAAGCGCTGATGGCACAGCTGGCTGCACAGGGTGTCGGTGAAAGAATGGTAAAGTCATGGTATAACTATGACGAGGGAAGAAAAACCGTAAATATGTCGACCATCCAGCGTGCTGGCTGCTACGATGCTTCAGAAATGGACAAGATGATAGCCCAGAGCCAGGCCAGAGGTACCGCCTCGCTGGGTGATGCCGGCATTCAGCTGATTGGCAACTCTTACGTTGTATGCTCACAGTTGACATTCGTCTCTAACGAATTTGCAGCCGCATTGGTGGAGGCCGCAGCCCTGAGCAAGGCTGCATCCATCAAGATGCCTGCTGCGCAGCAAGCAGCCGTAAAGGGTGCGCAAGCAGCTTATGAAGAGGGCAAGAATGGTTACAGTGTCTGGACCAAGACCTGGTTGTTCCGTCTGGATTGGAACGATGCCACCCGCAAGGCTTTTGAAGACAAATTTGACTGGAATGGTACTACTGGCACACTGAAAGCAGGTGCTACCATCGACCCCGCTATGTTCTCACTTAAATATGTAGGAATGTCGAAGGCCAACAATTTGGTGGTTGGGCTTGGCCAGGATGCCGCTACCATTATCAACAAGGCTGTTGCCCGCAATGTCGACAAGGTTTATGCCCAGTTGCAAAAGACTTATGACGAGTTCAAGCCAATGACTCCCGTTTTATCGAACGACCCTCAGATTGTAGCCCAGATTGGTATGAAAGAAGGTCTGGAAGGTGGAGAAAAGTTTGACGTGCTGGAGCAGAATCTGGATATGCAGACGGGTACCATCACCTACAAAAAAGTAGGTTCGGTAAAGGTGGACAAGAAGAATGTATGGGACAACCGCTATGCTGCCGGCAGCGAGGCCGACAATGCAGCCGCATCGCTCAAGGGTACCGTATTCCTGGGCAAGGCCAAGAAGGTTTATCCTGGTTTGTTGCTGAAGCAGGCTAAATAAGCCATTCATTTGTCTGTCAATCAGATTTTTAGTTTTATATAGATTTTTGCCTCTGTGTGGCTTTGCTTCCGGCTTTGCCAGCAGAGGCTTGTTTTTAACTGATAATTTTTATGAAACGTACTATAAAACATTTCGCTCTTTTGCTCGTGGCGGCTCTTACTGTGGGCTGCCAGCTGGTGGAGGCCAAATCGGAGGCCGACAAGCAGACGCTGGCTTGGCGTTACGAAATTGACCCGGTGGGGGTAGGCGTGCAGGGTACCTATCAGATTAAAGTGTGGAGCTACTCCAAAGACCCTGTGGTGGCCACCGAACAGTCTAAAAAGAATGCGGTGCATGGTATCATCTTTAAGGGCTTTTTGCCCAGTTCCGATGGACGTATTCCAGGACAAAAGCCGCTGGACCCTGAGGTGAATGCCGAACAAGCCCATGAGGACTATTTCAAACAGTTTTTTGATGACGGCGGCAAGTATATGCAGTTCGTGTCGCTTACCAATGCTGGGGCCATTGCCCCTGGTGACCATCTGAAAGTGGGAAAGGAGTATAAGATTGGACTGATTGTATCGGTGAATGTGGATGCCCTCCGCAAACAGCTGGAAACCGATGGAATCATCAAAAAGTTGGGAGGCGAACTGGGCAACTCCAAGAAACCGACCATCATGGTGGTGCCAAGCGACCGTTGGTGCAATCAGCATGGCTATATGATGGCGTTCAGCAATCAGGGACAGACCGTCAAGGTGCCCGACTATAAGGCAGCCTTGCAGAATGACCCCAATCTGCTGCAGGTTATCAGCAAGATTAACGAAATGATGGCTGAAAGGGGCTTTCCACTCAAAAATCTGGAGACCGAACTGAAGTCGCTGGAGAGTGAGGCCGCTGAGGACAACATGACGCAGAGCGGTTCGGGTTCAGAGATTGCCGAGAGCCCTGTGGATGCCCTCAAAAAGGTGGCCAAGGCGGACATCATCATGCAGATAGACTGGACTCTCAACCAGATGGGGTCAGATGCCTCTGTCAACTTCAATTTTCAGGGACTCGACTCTTATACCGATAAACAGGTAGCTGGCGCGTCGGGTACCGGTCAGGGCTCTTTCTCTGCTCCTGTGCCAGTGCTGTTGCAAGAGGCTGTGCTCTCTTATATGGACCAGTTTAACAGCCAGTTGCAAAACCATTTTGACGATATGGCTGCCAATGGCCGCGAGATAAAACTGAAAATTAAGAAATGGGACAGCTTTGCCGATAATCTGGAGACAGAGGTCGGCTCTGATGAACTCAGCACCCTTATTGAGGATTGGGTACGCGAGAATACCGTCAGTGGCAAGTTCAATACGGTGGATGCCACTGAGAACATGATGCGGATGGAGCAGGTGATGATTCCTCTGTTTGACCCTAAAAGGCCGGATCGTGCCATTGATGCCCGCTACTGGGCCCGCGGATTGCAGAAGTATCTCAAGACAATCAAGACAACCAATGCTCCCGACGGGATTGACTGCAAGCTGATGATGAAGGGACTGGGTGAAGTACAAATCATTTTGGGTGAAAAATAACCGTTATGCTTATGAAGAGAATATTTTTACTGGCACTTGTTGTGCTGCCTTTGCTGGCTGTCCATGCGCAGACCAGTGATGCCGACTATCCCGTCTGTCTCTCGGTGATGGTACCTCAGTCGGCCGATGTGAGTCCCAGTGTGGCTAAAAATCTGGAAAACAAACTCAACCAGATTGTGCTGAAAAATGGGATGATGGTGATGCCGAATGGCAACTTTCTGCTAGTGGCCAAGATTGATGTCAAGACCAAGGATGTCACCGCTACGGCCCCTCCTATGGTGGCCTACACTATTGATGTCAATCTTTATGTGGGTGATGGGGTAAAGGGCACCCTCTATAATAGTATGGTGGTGACGCTCAAGGGGGCAGGCAAGACGGAGGAAAAGGCTCTGACAAGTGCGCTCAATGGACTTGCCAGACAGTCGTATGAGGCTTTCTTCAAGACCTCCAAACAGAAAATCGTGGCCTATTACCAATCGCAGTGCAAGTCGATGCTGTCAGAAGCTCAGAACAAGTCGCAGCAGGGGGAGTACGACGATGCCCTTTATACACTCTCGCTCATTCCTACGCTCTGCCAGTCGTGCCGTTCACAGGCCGACAAACTTACCAGTACCATCTATCAGGACAAGATTGACACCGATGGCAAGCAGTTGTTGCTCTCAGCCAAGACAGCCTGGAGCAATGGACAGGATGAGGCCAGTGCTGAGGCTGCCGAGGAATATCTGAAGCAGATTGACCCTCATGCTGCCTGCTATCAGCAGGCCCAGGGATTGGTTGATGACATCAATGCCAAGTTCAAGGCTGATGTGGATTATAGCCACAAACTGGCCGAAAAGGAAGCGGATGCCGTAAAAGAGGTAGCCGTGGCTTATGCCAAGAGTCAGCCTCGCTACAATTATGTGGTGTTCTGGTGATTCAGAATATTCAGTGAATCTTTTTCATGTTTATTAGGATGACGGCTGTCAATAGCAGTGGTCATCATTCCCCGAGGCTGTGCCAATTGTTTGGCGCAGCCTTTTGTATTTACAGCA
>CALMUD010000020.1 GCA_937872735.1 uncultured Bacteroidales bacterium | reverse complement strand
TCTGCTGAATTAAGAAAGTAATGTCCTAACGGATATTTCTCATAAACTATCCCCATATCAGTATTACTAATTTCTATATATGGCAGCGGATATTTGTTGTTGGGTGTCTCATCCATTTTTCTTCCTTCATACACTAATTCTCTTAATTTGTCCTTTACCCAATCGTCGTCCAATATCCAGTCTTTTGCATCCTCTATTTTATCGTGTACATCGAAGTAAGTATTGTCGTCAAAATCCATCAACGGTGCTTGCTCTTCTCCATCAAACATAAGAAATGCGTTAAACCTCATGGGAATACCTATTGAATACAAAGAATAAGATGGCTGACCTTCCTCTTTTTTCATCACGCCGAACTCTATATATTCTTGCTCGTGACCCGGTGCCAACACATTTCCAAGATACAGGTTGTTGGCCAATCTCCGCAACTCATATCCAGGGGAATTTAGTTGGAAAAGCAACTGCGTGTAGTTCGGGTTCCCTGGTATCTTTGTGCCTGGGAACTCTCCATATTGTCTGTCTATGGAAGTTTCCACAAATTCTTCTACCACATAATCCTTGCTCATCCTGACTACTATCACATCCTCGCTGCCTGGTTGCTGTATTCTTATATCTCTCCCCTTTACCAGAACTTTCATCATCAACTCTTCTGCATCCACTGGTTGCGAGATGCTGTCTATGTTAAAATTTACCTCAATCATATCACTTTATTTTTTATTTTCAAATTCAAGTTTTACCTCATTCGCTTCGTTCAATATCAAATGCGCATCGTATTTCTTTCCAGTTTTGGTGCTGACAAAACCTTTCAGCAATCCTGTCCGCTTTTTCTCTATCAAATCCTTTACTTCTTCTTCGCTGATGGTTCTTCCAAATTCAGTACGGAATACCTTAAAATTGCATTGCGGATTCTCCTTGCTCCATCCCGAACAAAAATATACGGAACGACCTTCTAACAAATCTTTCCCACAAACAGGGCATTTCCCGATTACTTTCTTCTCCGCTGGTTCTTCTTCCATATCATTTACCAATTTATGGTCTGCATCCAGCTTCAATTTACAAGAATAATCCTTTCCTGCCTTGCTTTTCATCTTTATCTTGTCGGCTGTCTCTCCCTTTTCAAGCAACTGCTTGACCATTCCCTCTGTGATGGTTGCTCCGCTATGCTCTTTCCATATTGTAAAACTACATCCGGTCTCCTTGTACTTTGAACAAGAATAACTCTTTTGGAACTCAACAACATCCGCTCCGCAGATAGGACATTTTCCTATTACTTTCCTGTCTGGCATCTTAAAACCTATCCGCTTTTCGTCCTCCTTATAAACCAGATAAGCCGAGTAAACTCCGCCCTTCGATTTAAATCCACTTATCAATGGACTTATCTTTTTTTCCAGTAACTCCGATGCCACGGCCTCACTTATGGCCTTCTCAAACAGAATTTTTTTGAACATAAACTGACAACTGTCTGCGTCGTCTTTCTTCCAGTTCTTACAGATATAAAAATTCTTTCCTGAAATTACATCTCCGCCACATACAGGACACTTCCCAACAACGGCATGCTGCTTTGACTTGTCCTCAAAAATTGAGCTGGCGGTCATCCCAAGATACTCTTTGGTTATTGCCTTCGTAAAGTCTTTGATTTCATTATCAAACACTTCCCTCTGATAATCTCCTTCCGCCATCTTATTCAATTTGCTTTCCCACTCGCCTGTCATTTTTACACTTCCAAGCGGACTGTCTTTTACTATCTCCCACAAGGCTTTCCCTTTTTCGGTTGGAACCAGAGAATTTTTCTCATTTGCAATATACTCTCTATTAAATAGAGTCTCTATTATGGCTGCACGTGTCGCAGGCGTACCAAGCCCACAATCCTTTATGGCTTTGCTCAATTCCTTGCTGTCGTCACCTTCAATATAATTGCCTGCTGACTCCATCTGTTTCAATAACGTGGCTTCTGTCAGCAGCGCAGGTCGCTGGGTCATTTTTGACAACAGGTCTTTCTTTTGTACGCTACACATATCCCCTTCTCGCATATCTGGAAGGCTCTGCTTGTCATCCTCTTCCCCTTCTTTCGGTTCTTCGGTAACTCCACTTATCGCTCTCCATCCAGCCTCTTTCACTGATACTCCAGTGGCGGACATTTCTTTTCCGTTGGCCTGGAACTTATAGACCAACTTGTTTTTTACACAGACTGGCATCAAAGACATTACCAGCTGTTTTGCTATCATTTGATATATCTTTCTCTCATCCTCTGCGCTGATACTCTTCTTGCTGTCAGACCCAAAATCATTCACGTCATCCGTGACATTCTCAAACGTAGGTATGATTGCATGATGATCGGTCAACTTACTACTGTCAAACGGACTCTTATTTATCGTTTCTTTACTGATACACCCTACTGCAGTGGCAAACTCTGACGAGTAACTTAAAACTCCCAATTTGCCTACTTTCTCCGCTACCACTTCGAGCATATCATCTCCCATATAACGAGAACCTGTTCGAGGATAGGTTACCTTTTTTGCTTCATACAACGCTTGAACTATATCCAGGGTCTTTTGAGCCTTGAAATGATACTTCTTATTCGCTTCTGCCTGCAAGGATGTGATGTCAAAAGGCAACGGTGCCTTTTCCTTGACCTCACTTTCTACTCTCTGTCCTACTGGGACAGTTCCAGGTATTCCGCTGATAAAATTCTCCGCATCCTCTTTCTTTTCGTATCTGTCAGAAAAACTTGCCAGAAAACTTTTTCCATCCGCATCCGCCAACTGACACTTGACCATAAAATAAGGAACTGGAGTAAAGTTCTTATTCTCGTCAAATCTCTTGACAATCATGCCAAGTGTTGGAGTTTGAACTCTCCCTACACTTACTTTCCCCTTCTCAATGATGGAAAGGGCTCTCGTCCCGTTCATTCCTATTAACCAATCCGCTTCATTCCTCGCCTTTGCCGAAGTATACAAGTTGGCATAATTTTCCCCTGGTTGCAGACTGTCAAATCCTTCCTTGATAGCCTGGTCTGTCAAGGAAGAAATCCACAAACGTTTTACTGGTTTGCTAATATGGAATGAATCATATATATATCTGAATATAGCTTCTCCTTCCCTTCCAGCATCAGTAGCACAGACAATCTCATCCGCTTCATTAAACAACTTCTTTATGTTGTTATACTGTTTTTTTGCATTTCCATCTCCGTTAAACTCATAAACAAAACTTTCTGGTATGATTGGCAAATCCTCTGCCTTCCATCCACCTGTCGTCTCTCCTAAATAATAATCGGGCCCTACAAGCCCTACAAGATGACCGTATGCCCATGTCACTTTGTAACCGTTTCCTTCCATGTAGCCATCTGCCTTATGATCTGTCGTTGCTCCGATTACGGATGCGATAGATTGTCCGACAGAAGGCTTTTCTGCCATTACTACTATCATTTATTCTTGTTTTTAATAATTAATTATACTTGTTTGCACAAAGATAAAGTAATTTAATTCATTTCCAAAATATTGATTTATTCTTGTCTGTAAACTAAAACGGGGGCACCAACTTTCACAAGCTGATGACCCCCTTCGCTATTAAATCAACCACACACTTGCGTGAATGGAAGAAATGTTACACAAATATACCCATTTTCCCCTTCTCTGACAAATACCCTTCTATCTCCTTTTTTGTTCTACTTGTTTATTATACTCCCTTTTCTTCTTTCTCCTTTTATTCCAAGCCTTTTGGCTTTCTGTCGCTGATGACCTGTCCCTCTTTAAGAAGTAACGCTTCTCGCTCGACGGCATAGCCTTTTTCCAAAAGGCTATGCCGGCTCTCTCGGAGCATACTTCTTTAAAAAAGAGGAAACATCGAATCGGCTTCACCTACTAAACTAATTTACTCTCTTTCTTCTTTTTACTCTCTTTCTTTGCCTGACTTCTCTCTCCTTTTTTCAGTCGCACCGATGTATATTTCCTATCTCCCTCCGCTTCGCTTTGGGAGAAAACGGCTCCGCTTCGCCGGAGACTGCAAAATACAGGTTCGCCTGTCGTCACCTTCGTTCCTCCTTTGCTCCCCACTATTTTGCAAAGCGGTGGAATACCGTCTGCTTCTCTCGCTCACTCGTTCATTAGACCGTATTCCATTTATCCGATTCCTGCATCTCCGCTACGCTGCGTGTAGGAAACTATAAAAGACTTTTATATCTATCCTGAACTTTCTCTCCCTGATTGTTGAAACCGCAAAATATAGGGTATTCACTCTGGGTTTCAGTACAGACCCGAAGTCGTTCCTCCTATCTGGCTCTTTCCTTCAACGCATCGCTCATTTACCCATATTCTTGCGAAGCGGTGAATACCGTCTGCTTCTCTCGCTCACTCGTTCAGTAGACCGTATTCCATTTATTTCAA
>CALMUD010000019.1 GCA_937872735.1 uncultured Bacteroidales bacterium | reverse complement strand
AAAATATTGTATTTTTGTCGTATTATAAATTGTAACCCTATTTCAGGACGGGACAACCGTGCCTTTAAGTCTGTCTTTTGCTTTGTTCTCCCTCATACCTATTTTATGAATCTCCAAAATTTGAAAAATGTATGGAAAAATGGAAGAATAGTTGACAAAAAGACAACCAAACCCGACTTTTGGTGACAAAAAAGTCGACTGACCACAAATTAACGGAATTGAACATATCTTCCAATTCTTATTTTATAAACTTTATTTGTTTGATTTGTTAATTATATTCCCGTGTTTTGTTTTAAATCGTAACTATCATTTTCAACAAGCCGATTTATGATGCAATATGGCACCCGCTATCGCCGCATTATGCGTATTTTTGCATACGAAGTAGCGATAGCCAGCTGATGATGTCGACTGATGGATTCAAAATGGCTGAAAAAGAAAGTAAAAATAGGTAACAAGATAAAAGAAACAAATTATGCAAAGCAATTATCCTATGCAAGAAGGACTTTACAATCCTGAAAATGAGCACGATGCTTGCGGTGTCGGAATGTTGGTGAACATTCATGGCAACAAATCGCACGAGCTGGTCGATTCGGCCCTGAAGGTGCTGGAGAATATGCGCCATCGTGGTGCCGAAGGTGCCGACAACAAATCGGGCGACGGCGCTGGCATCATGTTGCAGATTCCTCACGAGTTCATCCTACTACAAGGCATTCCTGTCCCTGAGAAGGGAAAATATGGAACTGGCCTTATCTTCTTCCCTAAGGACAAGAAGAAGCAGGAAGCCATCCTCGACATCATGATTGAGGAAATTGAGAAGGAAGACCTTACACTGATGCACCTGCGCGACGTGCCTGTCAACTCTGAGTGCCTTGGCAAGGCTGCCGCTGGCAATGAACCTGACATCAAACAGATTTTCGTTACGGGTGTCACCGACGACAAGCTGGAGTCATTTGAACGTACCCTCTACATCATCCGTAAAAAGATTGAGAACAGAGTGGACGACAAAGATTTCTACATTGTCTCTCTCTCCTGCAAGACTATCATATATAAGGGTATGCTTACCTCCATGCAACTGCGTGAGTATTATCCCGACCTTACCAATAATTATTTCACCAGTGGTCTGGCGTTGGTTCACTCCCGTTTCAGTACCAACACATTCCCTACATGGAGCTTGGCACAGCCATTCCGTATGCTGTGCCACAATGGTGAGATTAATACAATACGTGGCAACCGTGGCTGGATGGAAGCACGCGAGAGTGTGCTCTCATCTCCAGCTCTGGGTGACATCAAGAACATCAAGCCTATTCTTCAGCCAGGCATGAGCGACAGTGCGTCGCTCGACAATGCGCTGGAGTTCTTTGTGATGTCAGGTCTGAGCCTGCCTCACGCCATGGCTATGCTGGTGCCAGAACCATTTAACGAGAAGAATCCTATCGGTGAGGATTTGAAAGCATTTTATGAGTATCATTCCATATTGATGGAGCCTTGGGATGGCCCTGCCGCCCTGCTCTTCAGCGATGGCCGTTATGCCGGTGGAATGCTGGACCGTAACGGTCTGCGTCCTGCCCGTTATCTCATCACCAACAAGGATACCATGGTGGTAGCCTCTGAGGCTGGTGTCATTGAGTTTGAACCCTCTGAAATCAAACAGAAAGGTCGTCTTCAGCCAGGCAAGATTTTGCTGATTGATACTGAAGAGGGCAAGATATATTATAATGGTGAACTAAAGGACCAGCTGGCCCACGAGTTCCCTTATCGCGAATGGTTGTCAACCAACCGTATTGAACTGGACAAGCTCAAGAGTGGCCGTAAAATCAGCAACGATGTCAACGATTTTGGCCGCAAGTTGCGCAATTTCGGCTTCTACGAGGAGGACATCAATCGCACCATCATTCCTATGAGCATCAACGGCATTGAGCCGACTGCCGCCATGGGTAACGATACGCCGCTGGCAGTCATCACCGAACGTCCGCAGTTGTTCTTCAACTATTTCCGTCAGCAATTCGCACAGGTCACTAACCCTGCCATCGACTCCATCCGTGAGGAACTGGTCATGTCGCTTACCGAATATATCGGTGCTGTGGGCATGAACATCCTTACTCCAAGTTCGGAGCACTGCAAGATGGTGCGTCTGCCTTATCCAATACTGACCAACACTCAGCTCGACATCCTTTGCAACATCCGTTACAAGGGCTTCAATACAGTCAAGTTGCCTATGACCTTCGAAGTGGCCAAAGGTGAGGTCGGTTTGAAAGAGGCTATCGACAATCTGTGCAAGATGGCAGAGGAATCTGTCGACAAGGGTGTCAATTACATCATCTTGTCAGACCGTGAGGTGGATGCCACTCATGCAGCCATCCCTTCATTGCTCGCCGTCAGTGCCGTTCATCATTATTTGATATCGGTGCAGAAGCGTGTTCAGACTGCCCTGGTGGTAGAGTCGGGCGAGATTCGCGAGGTGATGCATGCAGCCCTGTTGCTGGGTTATGGTGCATCAGCGTTCTGTCCTTATATGACTTACGCTGTTATCAACGACCTCATCAAGAAAGGCGAAATCAAGGAAAACTACGAGGCTGCCGAGAAGAAGTATATCACTGCTGTCTGCAAGGGCCTATTCAAGATTATGGCCAAGATGGGTATTTCTACCATCCGTTCATATCGTGGTGCCAAGATATTCGAGAGTATCGGTCTGAGCGAGGATTTGCTGAACACCTATTTCGGAACCTCCATGTCAACTATCGGCGGTATCGGTCTCAAAGAGATTGCGCGTGATGCCATCCGTTTCCACAATCAGGCTTTCGAACTGCAAGATACCACTGAATTGTTGCCAGAGAGTGGCCTTTTCGCTTTCCGCAAGGACGGCGAGAAGCACGCTTGGAATCCAGAGGTGATTGCCAAACTGCAGATTGCCACCCGTCTGGGAGATTACAAACGTTTCAAGGACTATACACATCTGGTTGACGATAAGGAGACTCCGCTCTTCATCCGTGATTTCTTCGGGTTCAAGAAGAATCCGATTGACATAGACAAGGTGGAGCCGGTAGAGAGCATTGTAAAGCATTTTGTTACAGCCGCCATGTCGTTCGGCGCCATCAGCAAGGAGGCCCACGAGGCACTGGCTCTGGCCATGAACAAGTTGGGTGGTCGAAGCAACACCGGTGAGGGTGGTGAGGATAACGACCGTTTCCATTCAACCGTTGATGGCATATCTCTCAGCAGCAAGACCAAACAGATTGCATCTGGCCGATTCGGTGTCACTACCGAGTATCTGGTCAATGCCGAGGAAATTCAGATAAAAGTGGCACAGGGCGCCAAGCCGGGCGAGGGTGGCCAGTTGCCTGGATTCAAGGTGGACGAGGTCATCGCCAAGACCCGTCATTCCATCAAGGGTATTTCCCTTATCTCGCCTCCACCTCATCACGATATCTACTCCATCGAGGATTTGGCACAGCTGATTTTCGACTTGAAGAATGTGAACCCTAAGGCGGCTATCAGTGTCAAGCTGGTTGCCGAGAGTGGAGTGGGAACCATCGCTGCCGGTGTGGCCAAAGCCAAGGCAGACCTGATTGTCATTTCGGGTGCCGAGGGTGGAACTGGTGCATCTCCTGCTTCGTCAATGCGTTTTGCTGGTATCTCTCCTGAAATAGGATTGAGTGAGACTCAGCAGACACTGGTGGAGAACAGCCTGCGTGGTCAGGTACGTCTGCAGGTGGATGGTGAGTTGAAGACGGGCCGTGACGTTGTGCTCATGGCTATGTTGGGAGCCGAGGAATTTGGCTTCGGTACAGCCGCCCTCATCGTGCTGGGTTGTGTGATGATGCGCAAGTGCAACACCAATACCTGTCCTGTGGGTGTGGCTACTCAGAATCCGGACCTCCGCAAGCGCTTCCGTGGCAATTACGAATATGTGGTCAACTACTTCCGCTTTATGGCGCAAGAGGTTCGCGAGTATCTGGCAGAGATGGGCTTTACCAAACTCGATGAAATTGTGGGCCGTACCGACCTTATTGAGCTGAAACCGCGCATTGAGGGCAGCAAGGCTTCCACTATGGACTTCTCCCGCTTGCTCCATCGCGTCAACAACAATGCAGCACTCTTCCATAAGACCAATCAGATTCACAACATCAGCACCGTGCTGGATGTGGAGATGATAAAGGCCGCTAAGGACAGCATTGACAACCAGAAGGAGGTTACCCTCAACTACAGCATCAAGAATACCGACCGTGCTGTTGGTACCATGCTGTCAGGTACTATTGCCACCAAGTATGGCGAGGCTGGCCTGCCTGATGAGACCATCAATGTACGCTTCAAGGGTTCGGCCGGACAGAGTTTCGGAGCCTTCCTGGTCAAGGGTGTCAATTTCAAACTCGAGGGTGAGACCAACGACTATTTCGGCAAGGGCCTGAGTGGTGGCCGTCTGGCCATCATCCCTCCTATCCGCAGCAGTTTCGAGGCTGAGAGCAACATCATAGCCGGCAACACCGGTCTGTATGGTGCCACCAGCGGCGAGATGTATATCAACGGATGTGTGGGCGAGCGTTTCGGTGTCCGCAACTCAGGTGCCACAGCCGTCATTGAAGGTGCAGGTGACCACTGTTGCGAATATATGACCGGCGGCCGCGTGGTAGTGCTGGGCGAGACTGGACGTAACTTTGCCGCTGGTATGTCAGGTGGTGTGGCTTACGTATGGAACAAAAACCAGAATTTTGATTACTACTGCAATATGGATATGGTTGAACTGGGACTGATTGAGGAAACCAGCTACCGCAAGGAACTGCATGAACTCATCCGCCAGCACTATCTCTACACGGGCTCCAAGATTGCCCGTACCATGCTCGACGATTGGAACCACTATGTGGAGGAATTCATACAAGTTGTTCCTATCGAGTACAAGCACGTGCTGCAAGAGGAGCAGATGGCAAAGTTGCAGCAGAAAATTGCTGACATGAGCCGTGACTTCTAATCGGCCCGTTGGCCATCCAATCATTTTCAAACGTTCAAAAAAGCAAATAAAATGGGAAATCCAAAAGCATTTTTAACTATACATAGACAGGATTCTGGTTATCGTCCTGTACAGGATCGTATTGCTGACTTCGGTGAGGTAGAGCAGACCCTGAATGAGCATGACCGTATGTTGCAGGCTTCGCGCTGCATGGATTGTGGCGTGCCTTATTGCCACTGGGCTTGCCCGCTAGGCAACAAACAGTTCGCTTGGCAGGACTCGCTTTTCAAGGGCAAATGGGAAGAGGCTTTCAAGTTCTTGACTGAGACCAACGACTTCCCAGAGTTCACCGGCCGTATCTGTCCTGCACTCTGCGAGAAGAGCTGCGTACTCAATCTCTCTTGTGGCGAGCCTGTTACTTGCCGTGAGAATGAGCATGCCATCATTGAGCATGCTTTCCGTGAGGGATATGTCAAGCCCAATGTGCCCGACACCCGCAACGGCAAGAAAGTGGCTGTCATCGGTTCCGGTCCTGCCGGACTGTCGGTGGCTTGCCGTCTCAACCAGATGGGCTATACCGTTACCGTGTTCGACAAGAACGAGTTTGTAGGCGGTCTGCTCCGTTTCGGTATTCCTAACTTCAAACTGAACAAGGCCATCATTGACCGTCGTGTGGAGATACTTGAGGCTGAAGGTATCACTTTCAAACTGAGCACTCCAATCGACATTACCAAACTGCCTGAGGGTTTTGATGCCTATTGCGTTTGCACTGGTACTCCAGTAGCACGCGACCTTGATAAGGTGCCAGGACGTGAACTCAAGGGCATCCATCTTGCATTGGATTTGCTGTCGCAGCAGAATAGAATATTGGCTGGCGAGACTTTCGGAAAGGATGAGTTGGTATCTGCCAAGGGCAAGAAGGTGCTGGTAATTGGTGGTGGCGATACGGGTTCCGACTGTATCGGTACGGCTCACCGTCAGGGTGCGGTCAGTGTCACCCAGATAGAAATCATGCCAAAGCCTCCTGTCGGCACCAATCCTGCCACACCTTGGCCTAATTGGCCTGTCATTCTCAAGACCACATCGAGCCATGAGGAGGGTTGTGACCGTCGCTGGTTGCTCAATACCAACAAGTTCATCGGCAAGGCTGGCAAGGTGACTGGCGCGGAGGTAGAGACCATTGAGTGGTTGCCTAATCCAGAGGGCGGACGCCCTATTATGAAGGGTACGGGCAAAACCGAGGTGATTGAGGCCGACCTGATACTGCTCGCCATGGGATTCATCAAACCGCAGCAGCCTGCTGTGGCTGACAATGTATTCTTTGCTGGCGACGCCGCCTCTGGTGCCAGTCTGGTGGTCCGTGCTTTGGCTTCGGGCCGTCAGGTTGCCAAGGATATAGACAAATATTTTCAGAACAAAAAGTAATACCGAAGTGGCAGGAGTCCCTGCGGGGGCGGCCTGCACTATCGTTCATCTAATAAAGATAGTCCTATGTGTGGTATTGTTGGCGCATTTGATTTGAAACAGGATGCGCAGAGCCTTCGCCCCCAGATACTGGAGATGGCCAAACGTATTCGTCATCGTGGTCCCGATTGGTCGGGCATCTACTGCGGTTCCAAGGCCATTCTGGCCCATGAGCGGCTGGCCATTGTCGACCCTCAGTCGGGCCGCCAGCCATTGTATAGCAAGGATGGCAAGCTGGTGCTCTCGGTCAATGGCGAAATCTACAATCATCAGCAGATTCGTGACCGTCAGGCAGGACAGTATGAGTTCCTCACCAAGTCCGACTGTGAGGTGATTCTTTCGCTCTATCGTGAGAAGGGAATTGACTTTATCGAGGACTTGAATGGCATTTTCGCTTTCGCTCTCTACGATGTAGAGAACGATTGCTATCTGATTGCCCGCGACCACATGGGCATCATTCCGCTCTATATGGGCCACGATGCCAAAGGCACTTTCTATGTGGCTTCTGAGTTGAAGTCGCTCGAAGGTTTCTGTACCGACATTCAGGTGTTCCCTCCGGGACATTATCTCTATAGCAAGAATGGCGGAAAGCTTACCCGCTGGTACAAGCGTGACTGGGAGGACTATCAGAATGTGAAGGACAACAAGTCGAGTGTGGACGAGCTCCGTACCGCCTTGGAAGAGGCTGTCAAACGCCAGCTGATGACGGATGTGCCTTATGGCGTGTTGCTGTCGGGTGGCCTTGATTCTTCTGTCATATCGGCTGTTGCCAAAAAATATTCCGACATCCGTGTCGAGAGCGAAGGCACCCAGCGTGCCTGGTGGCCGCAGCTGCACTCTTTTGCCATTGGCTTGGAGGGTGCGCCCGACCTCAAGGCTGCCAAGGAGGTGGCCGACCATATAGGCACCATCCATCACGAGATACACTTCACCATTCAGGAGGGGCTCGATGCCTTGCGCGACGTCATCTATCACATCGAGACGTATGATGTGACCACAGTCAGAGCTTCCACCCCGATGTACCTGCTGGCCCGCGTCATCAAGTCGATGGGCATCAAGATGGTGCTGTCGGGTGAAGGCTCGGATGAGCTGTTCGGCGGTTATCTCTATTTCCACAAGGCACCTAATGCCGAGGAACTCCATAAGGAGACGGTGCGCAAGCTCAGCAAACTCTATCTCTACGACTGTCTGAGAGCCAACAAGGCCCTTGCGGCATGGGGAGTGGAGGGCCGTGTGCCATTCCTCGACAAGGAGTTTATGGATGTGGCCATGCGCCTCAATCCGAAGGATAAACTGAGTGGAAAGGCTGGCGATGAGCGTATGGAGAAGTGGATGCTCCGCAAGGCCTTCGAGGATTACTTGCCTACCGACATCGTATGGCGGCAGAAGGAGCAGTTCTCCGACGGTGTGGGCTATTCGTGGATTGACACCTTGCGCGACATGACGTCAAAACAGGTGTCGGACGAGGATATGCGGCACGCGGCTGAGCGTTTCCCTATCAATCCGCCAATGACGAAGGAGGAGTATTACTACCGCAGCATTTATAGCGAGTTGTTCCCTTCAGAGCAGGCGGCCCTCACTGTGCCATCGGTGCCATCGGTAGCGTGCAGCACGGCCGAGGCCATTGCATGGGATGCCAGCTTCAAAAATTCGCTCGACCCTTCGGGCCGTTCGGTGCGCGGCGTGCATGAGTCGGCTTATAAATGATTGTATTTCTTGCCTCTTTCCATTGAGGCATCTTACATAGCATAAAGATGCTACACACTTCCTGTCTAAGCACAGGACATTGCCTGTAGTGTTATTTGTTTCTTGTCGTGAGCGGTGTGGGGCGTGAGTCTCGTACCGCTCCTTTTTTGTGGCCTGATGCCCCGAGGACTTTATTGACAAGTATTGGACAGCAAAAAACATAAATAAATTGAAAAATTGAGTGATAGTAGAACTTTTTTTCTATATTTGTGCATAAAATAAATGCAAGTTTCTTTTTGAAATTTACATTTATACCTATCTTTGCAAAAAGACTGGACTGTTTAAAAGAGTTTAAAGTACAGAGAGTGATAATTCCCGCATTCTCTTTCTTGAAAAAGATAATTGTCACTTGGGGAATGGTGATACTAATTTTTACACATGAAAAAGGTATTTTACATTTTAGTATTTGCTCTTCTTTCTGTTGGGAGTGCGATGGCGCAAAAGTCTAAGTCCATCACAGATTACTTCAACGACGGCATCAAGGCTTATCGTGCCGCAGAGTACAAGGAGGCAATTGTCAACTTCAATAAGGTGTTGGAGCTGAATCCAAAATTCACTGAGGCTTATGGCAACTTGGGCAATGCCAAGTTCCGTCTGGGTGATTACAAGGGAGCCAAGGATGCTTACGACATCGTTCTTTCAAAGAGTAGCAAGGATGCCCTTACTTACTATAACCGTGCGGTTGCCCGCAAGGAACTGGGAGATGTGAAGGGTTCCATTGAGGATGACAACAAGGCCATCGCTATTAACCCTAAGTTTGCCGAGGCTTACTATAACCGTGGCAACGCTTATGCTGAGCAAGGCGACGACAAGGCTGCCCTCAAGGACTATAACAAGGCCATTGCCCTTACCCCTCAGTTCGCCAAGGCTTACTACAACCGTGGTCACCTCCGTTATAAGGAGGGTGATGTTGAGGCTGCCGCTCTCGATTGGGAAAGAGCTGCATCTCTTGATTACTACAAGGCTTTCGATTCTCTGAAAGAGTATTGTGGTATCGGCACTCAGAGCAACTGCGACCCTACCGAGGGTCTCGCTCCTGACTCTAATGGCGATGTGCTTGACAAGTAAATACTGAAATTCCTTATAAGAAGGCGCTGGACATTCCGGCGCCTTTTTTTGTTGCTGGGGCATGTATTCGTTTTTTCTGCCGTTTTCTCTTTTTGTGTGTCTGTATGTCCCCTTTTTCGTATTTCTTGCCGCTAAAAATTTTGAGGCTCCAAAATTTTGTCTAATTTAGACATCAGAATCCTTGCGGTGTCGGGGCAACAATCCCCAATGACCGTGTCGGTATGATTTTTTTATATTTATGTGATTATGGAACAGAAAATGATTGAGATACATTGTAAAAACAATGATGTCACCAAGGAATATCCAGCGGGTACCAGTCTGGGTGAGATTTATGACGATTTGAAGCCCAAGATGCCTTATGGCGTGATTGCCGCGCGGGCCAACAACAAGACAAAGAATCTCCGGTTCTGCGTCTATAAGCCGAAGGAGGTGGAGTTCATCGGTCTGGAGTCCGATTCTGGTCGCCGGGCTTATATCCGTTCACTTTCATTTGTGATGTATAAGGCGGTGAATGACTTGTTTCCAGGAATACGGCTGCGCATTGTCCACCCCATCTCCAATGGTTATTATTGCCGTCTATTGTCGGCCAATGGTGAAACTTTCCCCATTGAGGGAGACCCCGGCAAGGTGGAAGCCCTGCGCTCACGCATGGCCGCCATCATCGCACAGGATTTGACTTTCGAACTGGTAACCTTGCCCACCGCGCGTGCCATCGACATCTTTCAAAAGGAGAATGCGCAGGATAAGATTAACTTGCTGAAGAGCCTTGGCAACCTCTATGCGAGCATCTACCGCCTCGATGACCTTTACGACTATTACGACGGTGCTCTTGCTCCCTCCACTGGCAGCCTCAAACTGTTTAATCTGATGTGCTTCCACGATGGTTTGCTACTGCAGATGCCCGCTCGCCTTCAGCCTGATGTTCTGGAACCTTATGTGCCACAGGACAAGCTGTTTGATGCCTTTGCCGAATACACCCATTGGAATGAAATCATGGGGCTGGCCAATGTCGGCGATATGAATCTGAGGGTAGGCTCGCCTGATGATGCGGGTATGCTCATCACGGTGGCCGAGACTTTGCAGGAGAAGAAGATAGACCGGATTGCCGATGCCATTGTGGCCGACCCTCGCAAAAAGGTGGTGCTGATTGCGGGCCCTTCATCTTCGGGCAAGACCACATTCAGCAAGAAACTCAGCATCCATCTTGCTGTCGATGGCAAAATGCCAATTCCTTTTTCGCTGGACGATTATTTTGTCAATCGGGAGGACACTCCAAAGGATGAGTCGGGTGACTATGATTTTGAATCCATTTATGCACTCGACCTCGATTTCTTCAACAAGCAGCTCAACCAGATGCTCAATGGCGAGGAGGTGGAATTGCCTTATTACAATTTCACCACAGGCAAACGCGAATTTCGTGGCAACAAGATAAAACTCGGAAAAGACAGCATATTGGTGATTGAGGGCATACATGGACTGAATCCGGAGCTCACTGCACAGATACCCGAGGCCAACAAATTCCGCATTTACGCCTCTGCGCTCACTTCCATCTCGCTCGACGACCATAACTGGATACCAACCACCGACAACCGCTTGCTGCGCCGTATTGTGCGTGACTATAAGTATCGCGGCTATTCGGCCGAGCAGACCATCAACCGATGGGCGAGCGTGCGCAAGGGTGAGGAAAAATGGATATTCCCGTTCCAGGAGCAGGCCGACATCATGTTCAATTCAGCTCTTATATTCGAGTTGCCGGTTCTCAAGACCTTTGCTGAACCTATCATCAATCAGGTGCCGCAGTGGAGCCCCGCATATGCCGAGGCCCACCGTCTGCTCAAATTTTTGCAGTATCTGAAACCGATACCCGATGCCAACATTCCCACCACCTCGCTGTTGCGTGAGTTCTTTGGTGGCAGCAGTTTCCATTATTGATTTTTGTGGGAAACTGCGGCTTAAAGGGTGTGTCACTTGATATAGGGAGGAGTTTGTGCATATAGGTTACAGCCCCTCCTTTTTCATTTGTTAATAAATGAAAAAAAATGGAGACAGACAAAATGTAAGCCAAATTTGGATAAATTTAAATTAGAATGACATTTTGATTCGTTATTTGCGCTTGTCGATTTATTTTTGATACAAAAATGTCCTTTTTTAAATGATTTCTAAGTAAAAAAGCGGCGTTTTGTTGTCAAAAAAAACGGGCAAAAGATGTCAACATACTGATTTTTGTACTACTTTTGCGTTACTTTTTCACCGCAAAAATAAAATTAATTAAAAATATCATCTAAAAAATGAAGAAGCATAATTTCAACGCCGGGCCATCAATCCTCCCACGCGAGGTCATTGAGGATACCGCCAAAGCTATTTTGGATTTTGAGAATTCAGGTCTTTCATTGATGGAAATCAGCCATCGTGCAAAGAACTTCCAGCCAGTTGTTGATGAGGCTGTTGCATTGTTCAAGGAGTTGCTTGACATTCCAGAGGGATATTCAGTCCTCTTCCTGGGTGGTGGTGCCAGCTTGGAATTCTGTATGATTCCTTACAACTTCCTCGAGAAGAAGGCTGCTTACCTTAATACGGGTGTATGGGCCAAGAAAGCCATGAAGGAAGCCAAGAACTTTGGTGAGACCATCGAGGTGGCCAACAGCGCTGACAAGAACTTCACTTATATTCCTAAGGTCGGTTCTTACACAGTGCCTGCTGATGCTGATTACTTCCATGTTACCAGCAACAACACCATTTATGGTACTGAGCTGCACGCCGATCTGGATTCTCCAGTTCCTATGATTGCCGATATGTCTTCTGATATTTTCTCTCGTCCTGTTGATGTCAGCAAATACAACTGCATCTATGGTGGCGCACAGAAGAACCTCGCTCCCGCCGGTGTCACTTTTGTTATTGTGAAGAACGATGCACTGGGCAAGGTGAGCCGTACCATCCCTACCATGCTTGACTACAGAACTCATATCGAGAAGGGTTCCATGTTCAATACTCCTCCAGTTGTTCCTATCTATGCTGCTCTTCTTACCCTTCGTTGGTTGAAGAAGCTGGGTGGCGTAAAGGTTATGCAGCAGCGTGCTGAGGAACGTGCCAAGGTAATGTATGGCGCACTTGACAGCAGCCGTATGTTCCGTCCTACCATCACTGATGAGGCTAGCCGTTCAAACATGAACATCTGCTTCGTGCTGAAAGATGAGTATCAGGAGTTGGAGAAAGACTTCTTCGATTTCGCTACTGCCAAGGGTATGGTCGGCATCAAGGGTCACCGTCTGGTAGGAGGCTTCCGCGCTTCTTGCTACAACGCTCTTCCTTTGGAAAGCGTTAAGGCTCTGGTTGACTGCATGAAGGAATACGAGAGCAAGCACTAATTGCTGCTCCCTCACAGAAAGGCGTGCTTTGCAGTATCGCCTTTCTGTTTTTTTATTTTAGTCGGGTTTCCGAATTTTAGCTGATTCCCCGTCGTGGGGTTTATTTAATACATATTTTTTTTGATTATGACAAAAGTATTAATTGCAACAGAAAAACCGTTCAATGGCGTTGCTGTCAACGGTATCAAGAAGGCAATCGAGGGCGCCGGATTTGAAATGGCCCTTTTGGAGAAGTACACCGAGAAGGCCCAGCTGCTGAAGGCTGTTGCCGATGTCGATGCCATCATCATCCGTAGCGATAAAATCGATGCCGAGGTGTTCGATGCTGCCAAAAATCTGAAGATTGTGGTTCGCGCAGGTGCCGGATATGACAATGTGGATTTGGCTGCTGCTACTGCCCACAAGGTGGTTGTGATGAACACTCCTGGTCAGAACTCCAATGCTGTGGCCGAACTGGTGTTCGGTCTGCTGGTTTATGCTGTCCGCAATTTCTATAATGGCAAGTCTGGCTCTGAACTGATGGGCAAGAAGCTGGGTATCTTGGCTTTTGGTAATGTGGGCCGCAATGTGGCACGCGTAGCCAAGGGCTTCGGCATGGAGGTTTATGCTTACGATGCTTTCTGCCCTAAGGCGTCTATCGAGGCTGCTGGTGTGCACGCAGTTGACAATCAGAATGAACTGTTCAAGAATTGTGACATCGTTACGCTGCACATCCCTGCTACTGCAGAGACCAAACAGAGCATCAATTATGCCATGGTCAACCAGATGAAGAAGAACGCCATCCTTATCAACACTGCCCGCAAGGAGGTGATTAATGAGGCTGAGCTCATCAAGCTGATGAAGGAACGTGAGGATTTGAAGTACATCACCGACATCATGCCTGAGGCTGATGCTGAATTCAAGGCTTTTGAGGGCCGTTATTTCTCTACCCCTAAGAAGATGGGTGCGCAGACCGTTGAGGCTAACATCAATGCCGGTATTGCAGCTGCCAACCAGATTGTTGACTTCATCAAGAATGGTGTTACCAAGTTCCAGGTGAATAAGTAATCTGCTTTTCCCGTTGTGGTGGAGGGCATCGCCCCTTCCCGTATTCGGGTTGCGATTTATGATATATTAAGGGAATCACAGCAAATGAAATTTTGCTGTGATTCTTTTTTTGTATCTTAATTCGAAAAAAAGTTCTTTTTAGTTGCAAGTTTTGGCAGCAAGTCTTATTTTTGTACCAAATAAGTTTACAT
>CALMUD010000018.1 GCA_937872735.1 uncultured Bacteroidales bacterium | reverse complement strand
CGGGTTTATCGCCCATCTTGATACGGCACCCGATGCACCGGGTGACGGTATCCACCCGCGGGTGGTCCCTTTTGATGGACAGCCCATTCTGCTGAATGCAGACCGAAATATAGTTTTGTCGGCCTCCGATTATCCCGAACTTAATCATTATATAGGGCAGGATATCATTGTCACCGACGGCACTACGCTGCTGGGTGCGGACGACAAGGCCGGGGTGGCAGAGATTGTATCGGCTGCCGAGTTCTTGGTGGCACATCCCGAACTGAAACATGGTCCTGTCAAGATAGCCTTTACTCCCGATGAGGAAATAGGGCGGGGGGCTGATCATTTTGATGTCTCCCGTTTTGCCGCTGACTGGGCTTATACCATGGACGGAGGGGAAGTTGGGGAATTGGAGTACGAGAATTTTAATGCTGCTTCGGCTGTTGTCCGTTTTCATGGTCGTAATATTCACCCAGGCTCGGCCAAGGGACATTTGCTCAACGCTTCAAAACTGGCCCTGCTGTTTCAGTCGCTGCTACCTGCTGGTGAGGTGCCAGAGTTGACGGAGGGTAGGGAAGGTTTCTTCCATCTCATCTCCATGCGTGGTGAGGTGGAGGAAGCGGAACTGCATTATATTATTCGTGACCATAATCGGGATTTGTTTGAGCAGCGTAAGGACAAAATGCGCCAGATTGCCGATTTTGTTCAGCTGCAATTCGGTTCGGGCTCGGTAGAGTTGGAATTGAAGGATCAATATTACAACATGATTGAAAAAATACAACCCGTGATGCACATTGTTGAACGTGCGCGTCGGGCCATGGCGGCGTCGGGCATTCAGTCCAAGGAATCTCCCGTTCGTGGCGGTACAGATGGGGCTATGTTGTCGTTCAAGGGATTGCCTTGCCCCAATATTTTTGCGGGAGGACTCAATTTTCATGGACGCTTTGAGTTTTTGCCTGTCTCTTCGTTGCAGGCTGCCGTCCGTGTCATCTTAGGTATCCTGATTTCCTGACTTCTTTTTTTCTACCCACGATGTGGGGGAACCTACAAAAAAAGGTCCCGATCTGTTCGGAACCTTAACTCTTTGAGATTTTCATATTTCACTTCCTTTTGCCATCTGACTTCAAAAATCGGAAAATCGTAATTCTGAATTTGTCGGGCTAGGGGAGTTATTGTCTCTCTTACTTGCTATGGAATTTTATCACAGGCATCATCACACCCAGCGTGAAAGTGAAAGTCTGGTTGTTTGACCGCTGATACACATCGCTCTTGCTATGGTCGTAGACATCCTGCAAGCCGTAGGTCCAGCGTACCTCACCTAGCAGGTCCACTTTGCCGGCATGCCATTCCATGCCGCCACCCACGCACAGACCATAGTCAAACTTGTTCTCTTTTATGCTTTGATTGATACGGGGGTCCTTTTCATTATCTTTGGCAATGGCATCAATCTGCTCGCTGGTCAGTCCGCATTTGTCGCTGGTGTTCATCAGATATCCTACCTTAGGACCCAGATTTACAATGAATCGCACCTTGTTGCCGAAGTAGATGTGTGCCAGCAGCGGCACGCTCAGATAGTCCAATTCCCGTTCGGTGGTTCCTTTGCTGAAGTTCACCCCATTGATGGTGGTGCCATTGTCAAAGTCCTCTTTCCAGCCGCATTGCAGGTAGTTGGCCTCCAACTGAATACCGAAGTGTTTCTGAGCGATGAAGCGGACTGCCACGCCAGCCGAAGCACCGCTGCGCCAGCCCAGATTGCCCAGCTCATTCTCGTAGGAAACATCGTTGTGCAGGAATCTCACCTGCGACAGGTTCAGTCCGCCTTGCGCGCCTATTGACACTTCCTCCTCAAATTTGCTTCTTGTCTGGCCCATAGCCGATGCTGTGCCCAGTATCAGCAGCAGCGTCATTATTATCTTGTGCTTCATCCTCTCTTCTTTTCTTTGATGCTTATTTTCCGATTGCCTTGTGTCCGCTTACGCTGTTGTTCTCAATCAGCGTCACATCGTGGTTGTAAAGTCCGCTTTCGGCACTTAACCGGGTAAAATAGAAGTCCGACTGTATCGTATTGGCTTTCACCTCGTTGATTCTACTCTCAAAGTTTTTGCCATATTCAGCTACTGCCTTGCCAAAGTAGAGCATGATGTCATATCCCAGTGCACCATACATGGGTTGTGTGTTGCTTGGTTCCTGTCCGTAGTAGCGGCGGAAGTCGGCTATGAACTCTTTAGCGGCAGGCTTGTCAAAATCGATGTCGTAGGCCGATGCAAAATAAGTGTTGGTCACGAATAGATCTTTGCTGATGCTCTGATATTTGGTCCAGTCCTCAAAGCCGAATATCACCACGTCCTTTTTTACGTTGGCGGAATTGATTGATGGCAGAATCTGGCTCAGCGCCACCTGGTTGGTGCTCACTGGCACCACCACATTCGTATTGTCATCGCTCATTTCGTTTTTCAGTTCATCGGTACTGCTGTAGGTTATCACCTTTACAGGTTTTCCATCGCTCCTCAGTTCATTCACAATCGAGTCGCCTAATTCCTCCTCATCGTTGTATTTTGCTTCACCAAATTTGGCTACTATCACATTCTTTCCGCCGAATTGATTGGCGAATTTGTGGGCGACCGCCTTTGCCATTTGTGCATGAGGCGCGTTTATCAGTATAATATTGTGGTTGTGTTTCATCTCTTCCGTTCTCGACGAGAATGGCACCACCATTTTTATGTCATGTTTTATCACAAAATCGCTTAGCGGCTTGAATTGGGCCTTGTAGGCAGGGCCAATTATCAGGTCCATTGTTTTCATCTCCGGCTTGCCCAGCAGTTTTGTTATTTCCTCTGCGCTTTTCCCTGAGTTGTAGGTATATAGGTCAACCGATACACCAGCTTTCTTCAGATTGTTGATGGCCAGCAACATACCTTGCTCAAATTCCAGAAATTTGTCGGTGTTGCGGTCTATTTTGCCACCGCTTTCCTCAAATGGCAGCATCACTGCCACTTTCACCTTGTTGTTGCCCTGAGTGGCTACAAAGTTGCTGCTGCCCCAGGCGCGGCGCTGCTCGTCGGCTCTTGGTATGAACACGATGCAGCCTTGTTTCAGTCCCTTTTTTATCTCAGGATTGGCCATCTTCAGCTCGCTTTCAGTCACCTTGTAAGTTTTGCAGATGCTGAACATGGTTTCCCCTTTCTTCACGGTGTGGGCCACCTTGCTGTTTTTGCCCTTTGCCGCAGCAGCTTTTGCCTTATAGGCGCTGGCCACTCCTGTTTTCTTTTTGGCAGCAGCGGCTGGAGGCAGGGCTATGAACTGCCCGCTCTTCACACCATTTTTCAGTCCATTCTGGGCGATGATGGTGCTTGGGGTCGCGTGGTATTTCTTACTGATGCTGAATACTGTTTCCTTGTTCTGTACCTTGTGTACGCGGTAGTTTGGTTCCGACTTCTTTTTGGCGATGTATCGGCTGGTCGAAGGCATTATCAGCATTTTTCCTGCTTTCACTCCGTGTTTCTTTGCATCTGGGTTCAGTCGAGCCACATCGGCAGGGTCCACTCCGTATTGTTTGCTGATGCTGAACATTGTTTCGCCTTTTTTCACTTCATGCACGGTCAGGCCGCTCTGGTTGGCGGCTGTCGTCTTGGTTGCTGTCGCTTTGGCTGCTGTTTTTGGTGCAGCGGCCGCAGGTTGGCTTTCGTCACCGGCACTATTCTTGGCTATTTTCAGTGTCATGCCTGTTTTCAGTCCTCCCTTCAGTTGGGCGGCATTGCGTTTCTTCAGGTCGGCTACGGTCGTGTTGTTCTTTTTGGCGATGGAGTACATAGTCTCTCCTGCCTTTGTTTTGTAGCTGATTACCGTTACTTTAGGCTTTGCAGCAGGCGTGGCCTGCTTGGCAACTGTTGTCTTGGCGGCAGGTTTTGCGGCGGTGTTTTGGGTAGTTTCGTCCTTGCTGCCTTTGGCAGGTATCAGCAGGTTCATTCCCTTTTGCAGTCCGCCTTTGGCCTGTGGATTGGCAGCCACCAGCTCCGCCTGCGTCAGATGGTAAGTCTTGCATACTCCAAACAGCGTCTCTTTTGCTTTTACACTGTGTACTATGTATTTTTTACCGTTTTTCCATTTCACGGGCTCTCCGGCATTGACGGCCACTATGCTGCAAGTGGCGCATAGGGCGATACCTATCATCAATGTCTTGAATATATTTTTCAGCATATTTTTGTTGTTTTCTTTCTTCTTTTCCCTTCGTGGGGATAATAATCATATTATTTTGCAAATTTACTAAATATCATCTTTCGTTGCCTCTTTTTTTTCAATTATGTGGTATTTTTGTGTGGGGAACATTCCCTTTTGGTTTAAATTTTTTTGATATGCAGCGTTCTGTTAAGCAGGTTATCGTGATGAGACGAGACCTTAATATGCGCAAAGGCAAGCTGGTGGCCCAGGGTGCCCACGCCTCTGTCGGTGCTTTTTTGCAACTGTTTGGCATCAGTCAGGCGGCCAATGGCAATGTGCATCTTGAGTTGGAGTATGGTCCCGATTCTTTTCTGGAACAATGGATGGACGGTTCCTTTGCCAAAATTTGTCTTTATGTCGATTCCAAGGAGGATCTGATTGCGCTATACCGCAAGGTGAAGGAGGGCAGCCCCGATATTCCAGTGGAATTGATTGAGGATGCGGGTCTTACTGAGTTTCATGGAGTTCCCACGCTCACCTGTCTGGCCATCGGTCCCTATTGGGCAGACCAGATTGACCCTTACACGGGAGCACTCAAACTTTTCTGATTTTGGTTCATCCCGTTATGCAGTCAGCCCCAGACGTTTTTTCCGCGTCTGGGGCTGACTGTCTTTTTAGGGGGGAAAACTGTTTATTCCTCGTGGGCATACTGGAACATCATCCAACCCTCTTTGCTCAGATATTTCTGTTTGCTCCCTTTGGGTAAAAACAGCATGAAAGGCTGTCCGTCAAAGCAGCCTGCAAAGGGGCGGCCCTCTATCAGCGGCGGCTCTTTGGCATTTATCTTCATCATTGTCAGGTGGTTGCAGTTGCCAAATGCCATGTTCTCTATCACTTTCGTTTTGGCGGGCAGCACCACGCTGTTGAGGGAGGTGTCACCCATAAAGCAGCCTTCGCTCAGTATTTGCAGGCTGTCGGGTATCATGATGCTTTGCAGGTTCTTGCATCCCGCAAAAGCGTATTTGTCTATCGTTTTCAGTTCGTTGGGTAGTGCCAGATTTCTCAGCCCGGTACAGTTTACCAGACCGCAACTGCCTATTTTTTGCAGTTCTTCGGGCAAAGTCAGATCGGTCAGTTTTCGGCAATCGGCCAGGGCGCTGTCGCCAATCTCTTCCATCGTTTTGGGCAGCACCAGTCCCTTCAGCTTGCAGCTGTCCGTCACCTCTTTATTGTCAACCATTCGGGTACGGGGACTGAAAGTCGCTTTGGGCAATTTTCGTAACCCCTCGGCACCGCTCAGTTCCAGATATTTCAGTTTGCCCGTGCGGCTTATTTCGGCCAGAAAAAGGAGGTCCTCCCCGTTTATCGGTCCATCCAGTTTCAGGCTTTCTATCTTTTTCCAGTTCTCCAGCGAGGTCTGCTTTTTTACCGTGCCAGGTTCTGACACTGTCAGGTTATCGTAGTATGATTGTGCGTAGCTGCTGGCTGCCGTGGCCAGAAGGCAGATGGTAAATATTATTTTGTTCATTTTCTTTTTGTTATCTTCTGCAAAGGTAGTGATAAAAAAAAACCTCTCGTTTCACAACGAAAGGTTTTTTTAAATGTGTTTATAAAAAATAATGTTTGAATACGCAAAGATACTATTTTCTTCATTTCTTGACCTCTCAATTCTGTTAATTCTTTGATTTTCTTTTTTACATATCGCATCTTTTGTGGTATTTTCTTCCCCCTCCTCTGGTACGTCTGTCCACCCGTATTTTCCCTCTACCCGGTCTTATTGATGTAGCCCATTGTTATACAACTGATTATGCTTCGTCAGTTTGGCTTCTTTCGTCTGTTTGGTGTGATTATTCTTGCAAAAAAAATATTGATTATAAATCTGATTATAAAATAGATAAATACATTTTTAGATGTTTTAAACCCTCTGAGAATTTAAAATTCAATTTACTTTTGTCGACCATTCACGCTTTTTGTTGTTTCTAGTAGGTGGTAAAGTTGCTTAGGTTTGCTTATCTCCCTTTTGCAGCATATATAGATAAGGTATATGTTAAATCTATCTGAACATTCTTTTCAAATTTTTCGGGTTTATTTTGTGTTTTTCATAACTTCTTTTCGTCTTAAAATTCCCGCTTGTTTATTGTGTTAGTTCTGAAAATATTTCTAATTTTGTAGAACGAATGGCAGGAATATGCCCATTTTGGGACGTTTTTTTGCGGATTCGTTTGAGAGTTTATTTATAATTGATTAATAATTAGGGATTTGAATAGGCTAGTCTTTTTACTTTATGGCAGTTCTTCCCTTCATGTTTTAGAATAATTTAAAGATATATAGATATGCGTATGAAGAGTAATTCTACTTTCCGTCGTTTTTTGATGAACCTCGCCATAACTGCGGCCTGCGTGGTGATGCCTGTCAAGGCATGGGGTGCGGATTATATTGATTTGGTCAATAACTCTTTGGTGGGATGGACTCTGTATTGGGGATCTGCTAATACATCCAGCTCGGGTTCTTATTATTGGGATGCTACTACGGCGAAGGCTGCCTATTCTTATTCTTGGAAATCATCCTTCGATAAACTATATGGCTCTATTTCGGCTTATGATATTACAAACAATTCTTATAATGTCAGTCAGCAGCAATATGCGCCAGATGTCGATTATACGACTTTGGATAAAGATGATTCGTGGAAGTCTTACCGCTTTTATGTGAATAGCAAAAGTGGTTCTACTATACCCTACGATGTCTTGTTTACCAATAATTCAACGAATCCCTGCTCAAGTCTGGCATTGAAAGCTATTCCTGATGGGTTTAATTCTTCTATTCGTTTGGGTAGTTGTGAAGTTCCGTCTAAAGGGTATGCATATAGCTCGGCTGAGTTCCAAAACAAGCAAAAGGCGGGTGTTGCTCCATATGAAAACACTTGTGCAGAAAAAATTTCAAGGGAATTTACTGTTAATGCGACTCATACTTTATTGCAAATCCATTATGCTGCTGTCATGAGAGATCCTTCGGGACATGCTTTGGCCGTTCAAAAGCCAGGATTTAACATTTCGGTAGAATGGTCAAAAGATGGCGTCAGTTGGACACGTCTCGAATGTGGTGAAGATAGTAAAACATCTAAGGATTTGAATTTATGTGATGGTTTCACAGCTTATGGAAGTGATGCAAATGGTCGTACTTTTGGTACTTCGGGTTGGTTGGAGTCCAGTTATGATTTGAGGCCATATATTGGTAAAAAAATTCGTATATCCATGATGACGCATGACTGCTCCTATGATGGATATAATGCAGGCGGTCATTATGCCTATGTCTATTTTACGGCCAGATTGAAGCCGGTTTTTTTAGATTTGAAATATTGTAGTACGAAGGATCCTTTTACGGCCACAGCTCCCGAAGGATTTGATACTTATACTTGGTACGGATTAAACAGTGCGGGTACCGCAACTTCATTGACGACGGATGATAACACCTTGGGTGCTAATATCTTTACCAAGAATCAGGCTTCAGAGATGACTTCTTTTTCTAAGTTGCGTTGCGTGATGCACATTAATAATAATACGTGTGACGTTACGGTTGATACAACAATTGCACCAACCGAAATTACACCTAATATTAAGGTTCTTCCTACGTGTCAGCGCTATGTTACTCTAAAGGATGCTTCAAAGCTTAAAGTCAGTGGAGACTCCATTGCGTCCAGGTCTTGGTACATTTTCAAGAAAGGGTATTCAAAAACCAATGATGAAATTAATAAGATGACGGCAGCTGAATTGACAACTGCAATTACCAATGGTGATTGTGTTGAGCTTACTTCGCATGATTCCGTTGTCTCATATAAGTTTGATGCTGCTGGTCAGCAAGTCCGCTTGCTTGTTGTCAACAAATCAGGATGTACCTCCAATAGTACTGTTTTGGTGACTCCAAACTCGATTGCTTCATGGACAGCCACTCCAGTTACGGTTTGTGAGGGAACTAAAGTTGAACTTCGTTTCCAAAATGATCCTGACAATATTAGTAATAAGGGTAATGTTTCTGCCTATTCGGGTAACCTTTTGTTTACCGTATATAATGAGGATGGTACGGTTTTGACTAAAAAATATGGAGTGGATGAGGATATTTTGGTTTCTGATTCCATTTTATTTAATAATAAGCAGTACCATTATTTTGATTATTCTGTTGCTGATGACTATGGTTGTAATTATACGGGAACCTATACGGTAACTGTCAATCAGGCACCGACACTGAAAATGGATCAGTCTTCCATTACGGGTACCAAAGGGGTAGACTATGTTCAGAATAGTGCGAATAAGTACACGTTCTATGTCTGTCCAGGTGCTCGGCATGGGGTTTCTGTTTATACCTATAATCCTGCCTCTTTTGAATTGGAGGGCGACTCGGTTTCGCCGAGTGCAACCACAGTCTCTACCAAGACTGGCAGTTACTATTATTATCCGGTTACGGCTACCAATTTTAAGAAAGGTAGTTATGACGTGAAGGCGACTACTAATCAGTGTTCCTCAAAAATGTATTTCGAGGTGGCATATCATGCTGATTCGGTTTTGCTTGTGGTCCCTTCTTCTGTCTGTCCTTACGATACGGTTACCCTTTCACTACAAAATGTGGGTGCCAATCTTTCTACCACTTATTGGTGGAATGAAAAGGACAAGACGGAAATTTCGGATGATGCTACTCACGATATAGTTTCTCCTCAGAGCGGAGTGAAGTATTATTGTCGGGCTTATGATAAATATGACTGTAAATATAATAAGGTATTTACCTTTACTGTCAACAAGGCAAGTTCTTCTGAATTTTCATTCATGGCGGGTGACCGCAATTTGCAAACTTCAGAATATACGCAGAAGCCAGCGGGACACACTTCTCATTATTATAAGCTGAACACAATCTGCTCTTCTGAGCCGGTTTCTGTCACTTCCAGCATCGATAAGGCAGATGCGAGTGCTGTCAGCGCTTCGTTTTCTTGGCGTACCAACAAGGTCGCCACATGGTCCACACCAACCACCAAGGCCGACCAATATACCACTACGGCCAGCGAGGCTTTCAATGTCAATGATGGTCAGACCTTATATATATATTGGAAATCTCAACCTTATGATGCCAGCGACAATGAGCTGTGTGCCACCTACGATACCATTGAGGTATCAGCTTTCCCATCTATCAAGGTGACCCGTTTGGTCAATAATGTTGCCAAGAACACTGGTGTCGTCTGTGATGGAGCCACCATCAATCTGGAAGTGCAGCCTTATTTCTTGGGTGACACTTATTCGGAGACCAATGCGTTCAACGTTGTTTGGGATGATGGCAATGGCGGATATGCCGATAAGTCGCTGCGCAAGCAGACGGTGACGGGTAATCTGGTGAATGCGGTCAATACAGACGCGCAGGGACATTACTATACCTATACTTATACAGTGACCAGCAATCCGGCCACGACCTCAGCGCATTGTTCGGCTACGGGTTCTTTCAATGTTTATGTTGAACCTAAGCCGTCGTTCTCTGTCGAGGCTATCCCTCCTTATGTATGTTCTGATGCTACCGAAACATTGCAGGCTACCGATTTGTCTACCATTACGGGAACTGTAGCCAAGTATGATGATGACAAGGTTAAATATTGGAATTGGCCTGCTATCGGCTCTTTGGCTGCAACTACCAATTCTAACAGCAAATATACTTTTACAAACAAGCTGACCGCATCGACGGATGTGACTGTTACCGCCACTTCTACTTTGGGGTGTAATGCCAGCAAGGTGGTTACTATTAATCCTGCTGCCGCTCCAATTCCAGATGTCAAATTGATTATAGACAATAATGGAGCTACATCATCTGTTACATTTGACCCGACAACCGGCATTTTGCCAAGTTCAGTCTGCTCTGATTCCAAATATTATTTGGCGGTATCCGATTCCAAAATGGATTATCCTTTGCAATGTACCGATGGAGTAGTTGTCAAAGTGGTAAAGGAGACTCAACCTTATAATAATGTATCGTGGACAACTACGGCAGGGGGAACATCTTCTACGGTTTCCAACTCGTCTTTGTCGTGCGATTATAATTTTGATATGAACAATACGGGTAAGAATACAGCCACCCGTACGGGCTATTATATTGCCCAATCCAATGTGGGAACTACCACGCTTTACGATAAATATCTGGTTACTATCAATACGCCTTGCGGATGTACAGTCACCAAGGAATATCAGGTTCCAGTCAAGGCTTCTCCAGCCATAAGTATCACTACCGATGGCAATTATGTCTGCTCTTCGGATGCGTTGGATCATAAAGAGGTGACATTAAAGGCAGTCAGTGGTACTATTGCGGAAGGTTCCACGGATGGTATTTCCAATTATACCTGGTTTGCCGGTGCACAGTCGGTGGGAACAGCGGAAGCGCCGTTGGCTACCACACAAAGTGTGAAAGTTAAGCATGAGGATGAGCACACTTCTATTTACACCGTTCAGGTTTATGATGGTGCATGCTATGCCACCCGTCAGGTTTCCATTCAGAATATGGAGGCTCCAAAATTCTCTGTTTCTGCTACACCTACTACTTTCTGTAATGATGGTTCTTCGGAAATCAAACTGAAGGCCACTAGTACAGACGCTTTGGTTACCGAATATTATCTCAAGAAGAATGGTGTTTATCCTTCTGCCTCTTGGGATGGATCTGAGAAATCTATTAATCCAACTGATTACCTGGAGTCTAATAATATTTATGTAAGGTCTCGTGAGTCCCGCCGTTATGGTGAGACAATTACCGATGCCACTATTGATGGTAAGTATTGTTCTGCACAGGTTGCAATTACTTTGAATGCCTCTATACCTCCTGTTATCAATTATGGGTTGTATGATGCTACTGCCACCAATGTGAATAAGACAGGTGCAGTCTGTGCCGGTAGCCAATATACTATCAAGTTGCAGAACACAGCTGCTGTTTCGGGCAAGGATGTATTCGAGGTCTATAATCTTGATTCAGATACTCCTGATAAGATTATTTGGTCGAATACTGTCAATTTCAAGATGGTTGCAACCTCTTCTGTATTTACAGCTGCAACAGATAAGACGCAAGAGCGTTTGCGTATCAAATCTTATGTGAATGGTCATGAGGATTGCGCTACTGAAACTACAGTCGTGGTGAAGGTCAATGCTTTGCCTATTGTCCATTTGGGAGATGCCGCAGGTGCTCAAAATATGGATACCGTTTTCTATTGTGCCAACCTTGACGGGGTTACTTTGAAGGCAACGGTTACCAATGATAATGGAGGCGCCTATGTTTATACATGGACCAAAGCTGGATCCGTAGAAAGTGGAAACACTTCATCTACTATGAAGGCGAAAATTGATGTTTCTGGCCAAAATTCGAACCGTAATCTGACTTACACGGTGAAAGCCACAGATAATGCGGGTTGTGTCGGTGTGATTGACCAGACAATAGTTACTGCAGTTGATACCCCTACTTTTTATCGTGATTTCTGGAGAGCTTGTAAGGGTGGTTCGGGTACTTATCGTTCTTATGAAACAATTAACAATCAGGCGAAGCTCAATATCGTATTCTCGCCGTCTTATGATTATAAGGCTTATTACTTTACCAAAAATAATGGTATAGGAGCCGAAGCTTGTACCCTGAATAAATGGGGTGTAAATGCTACTTGGAATACTCGTACTACTACTTATACCAAGACTGATGGTACCAAATATACGGTTGATACGTTTGGTACTGTCCGTATGGCGGCCGATTTCTATTTGCCGATGAGTGCGACTGCCGATGAGGATACCTTTATAATCGTGCAGACCTCCAAGTCTACAGGCTGTGTCGCCCATAATATCGTTTATTATCATCCTTTTGATGCTCCTGACGCTGATAAGGTATTCTTTGGCCTGAATGTGACCGATGGTGATAATATTACTACCTCGCATATTACTTTGAATCTTGATAAGTCAAAGATAGTTTCGCTTGACGGGTCTCCTAATATGGTATCCCTCACCAATGTGACAAGTGCTGATACTGTTGCTTCGGTCTGCGCAGGTTCTAAATTGACATTCGAACTTGTTGATAATTCCCATTACGATGATGGACTGTATGGATGTCATGATAAGAACGGATCATCTGGTAGTTATGCCCGTACCGCTTATGCTATTCGTAATGTAAGTAACAATTGGTATACTGGCTTTGTCGATCCTAATGGATCGGGTGCAACGGGACGAGGAGCTTCGCACTATACGCTTAATCCTAATTGGACTCAAAATGCAACGACTCACTATCAAGTGCTTGCTGCTCCTCTTGAAGGGGGAGATTGTTATGTGGTTGGAGACTTCTGGGTATCCCAGGCGGGTGCTCCTTCCCTGACAGCTTTCCGTGATAATGCTTGTCTGCTTGATAGAAACGGGAAGGCTGATGCCATGCTCAAATTTAGTGCGGTCAGCAGTGAGACGGTTGCGAAAAATACTTATAAGTGGCTGGATTACAATGATGGTGTTACTCGTCTGAAAGATCTTGCTTTTGCTGGCAATGCGGAAGATTATGGAGCTGATTCTTTCAGAGTGATTCCGCAGAATGCCACTCAGGATTTCTTTGGCAAGTCTACTAGCAAGACTTATTATTATAAATTGGTTGATAAGGCTGATGGTCATTGTTCTACTGCGCCTATTGTCATTTCGGCTACCGTTTATAGTAACCCCGAGTTTACGATGTCTGTCACTCCTGATCGTGCTTGTTTGGGAGATACGGCTATTATTAATGTGAAACAGGATTATAATTATTGTAATAATGTTTGGCAGGGTTATTATTATGGTAAGGGAATAACCGCTACGCAGCGTGCTTCTCTTTATAATGACAATTGGTCTGGGCGTCCACACGAGTTTACCGACAAGTATCCGCTTGTCAAGCAAAAAGATTCTATATTTGTGACTGCTGTTTGGACGGTTGGGGCTTCTATGACCTATAAAAATAAGAATTCAGCCAATTTGGTCTGCTATAGAACCAAGGCTCTTCCACTCAAGGCCTTTGAAACGCCTAAACCAGTTCTTCGTCTGATCAAGAATACTGCGGAGGGAGTTTATGCGAAGAATGATATTGTGGAAACCGTCACAACCACCAACTCAGATTCTACGGGTTCCCGCAAATTTTGTCCAGGTGCCGATTACCGTCGGGTATTGTGGAATGCAAATCCAGATACCATGGTGATGGGTGGAACCAATTATGGTACTTCCAAGACAATCTACTCCCTGAAGGATTTGACCACGGGGGTTGTTGTCAAACTGAATGGCAATTCTAAAGGCTCGACTGATGAGAATAAGGTGCTTACCGCCAATAACCATGACTATATGTTGTCGGCTGTCACTTCCAATGGTTGTAAGTCCGATTCTGTCACTTTTGTTCTGCCATTGTCAGCAGTTCCTTCCGTTTCCATTAACGATGGGGCAGGGGCTGTCTGTCAGGGAGACCCTGCTACCACTACCTTGCCGCTCGTTGCGACTGCTTCCAATGGTGACAGTTACACTTTCCAGTGGTACAAGGGTAATGTAATGGATGATGCCGGCAAGGTAGGTACAGATAGTCCGAATTATGAGGCTAACCCTATTAGTGCGTTCAGCAAAAATAGTAAGACCACCGCGATCTATTCGGTCAAGGTGTGGAATGAAAATAAGTGTCTCGCAATGGATTCAGATACCA
>CALMUD010000017.1 GCA_937872735.1 uncultured Bacteroidales bacterium | reverse complement strand
CAAAGTTACAACTATTAATTTTCATAATCAAATAAAACATCCTAAAATTCTGAAACTTTATTTACAAACATGAGATGCAACTTTCCCCTCACAAAAAAACATTTACAAAAAATTTTCTTTTCTGTTGTTTTTTTCATCAGAACTTTGCAACTTTGCAAGTGAAATAAGAAAAAAATGATTACAAAGAATTTAAATAACAATTGGTGGTGGCACTTACGATTGATTTCGTGAGTCGCTAACCCATTTTTATTTATATAACAAATAAAAGACACAAGGTCTGCTGGAACTCACGGCAGACCTTTTTTATTGTATATACATCAAAAAAAAACAGAAATAAAAAACATAACAGATATGAGCAAATACGGAATAAATGAGAAAGGATTTTACGGACACTTCGGCGGAGCCTATGTTCCCGAAATCCTGCAAAAGAATGTTACAGAGCTGAAAGAAAATTACCTGAAAATAATGGGTGACCCTGGATTTCAGAAAGAACTGAACCAACTGCTACACGACTATGTGGGCCGCCCTACCCCGCTGTACTATGCCAACCGCCTCAGCCAAAAATACGGTGCCAAGATATATCTGAAACGTGAAGATCTGTGCCACACTGGCGCACACAAGCTGAACAACGCACTGGGACAGATTCTGCTGGCCAAACGGCTGGGGAAAACCCGTATTGTGGCCGAGACTGGTGCCGGACAGCATGGAGTGGCCACTGCCACCGTCTGCGCGCTGATGAACATGGAGTGCGTGGTATATATGGGAGCAACCGATGTGGAGCGTCAGTTCCTTAACGTGCAACGAATGCGGATGCTGGGTGCCAAGGTCGTACCGGTGACATCGGGCAACGGAACGCTGAAGGATGGCACCAACGAGGCCATTCGCGATTGGTGCTGCAATCCGGAGAATACCCACTACATCATTGGTTCGGTGGTCGGTCCTGACCCTTATCCCGACATGGTAGCCCGGTTCCAATCGGTCATCAGCAAGGAGATAAAGAAACAACTGAAGGAACAGGAAGGCCGTGAGGACCCTGACTATCTGATTGCCTGCGTGGGTGGCGGCAGCAATGCGGCTGGCACCATTTACCACTACATAGAAAACGAGAATGTGAAACTTTATGAGGCCGAAGCCGCTGGCGAGGGACTTGACAACCCTCTGAAGAGTGCCGCCACTATCCATTTGGGACGCGAAGGGGTGCTGCACGGCAGCCGCAGTCTGGTAATGATGGACGAGGATGGGCAAATAACTGAGGCCTTCTCCATTTCCGCAGGTCTGGACTATCCTGGCATTGGCCCTATGCATGCCTATTTGGCCGAAGAGGGCCGCACCAAGGTCTTCGCCATCACCGATAACGAGGCCATGCAGGCCGCACTGGAGCTGACCAAGATGGAGGGCATCATTCCCGCCATTGAGAGTGCACACGCGCTGGCCGTGCTCCCGCAGTGTCACTTCAAAAAGGACGATGTGGTGGTGCTCACCGTTTCGGGCCGTGGCGACAAGGATATGAACACTTATGCCAACTACTTCCATTTGGGAGAATAAAAAGAGATGTATCATGTTTAGCTATCAAACTAAAAGCAAGACCATTCTGGCCGACTTATACACTCCGGTGAGCGCCTATCTGAGGGTACGCGACAGCTATCCGCAGAGTGCTCTGATGGAGAGCTCTGACTATCATGGAGGCGAGAACAGCCGCTCATTCATCGGATTCAATCCGCTGGCCTCAATCAGTATCAGCCACGGCAAGGCTATCAGTAAAATGCCGGACGGGAGCACCATCGAAAAGGCTATAAGCGAAAACTATCGGGTGGACTTGGCCATCAACGACTTTCTGCACCAAATCAAAGTGACTGGCGACAACAGCAACTTCTGCGGTCTATACGGATACACCTCATTCAATGCGGTCCGCTATTTCGAAAACATTGCCGTCAAGGATGCCACCATGGCCAAAAATGATGCGCCAGATATGCTCTACATTCTGTATAAGACGGTCATCATGTTCGACCATTTCAACAATCAGATGAAGATTATTGAAATGCTGACCGACGGGGAGGAGAATCACATTGCCAATGTGGAGAAACTGCTGAACAAGAACAATGTGCAAACTTTCGGGTTCAGCCCTGTAGGCGATACCACCAGCACCCTCACCGACGAGGAGCACAAGGCCAACATACGCAAGTGCATACAGCACTGCCTGCGTGGCGATGTGTTCCAAGTGGTACCTTCCCGACGTTTTGTACAGAAATATGAGGGCGACGATTTCAAGCTGTACCGCGCACTGCGCAGCATCAACCCTAGTCCTTATCTGTTCTATTTCGATTTTGGCGGATTCCGTATCTTTGGTTCCTCTCCCGAAACGCATTGCCGCATAGAGGGGGGCAAAGCTTATATCGACCCGATAGCCGGCACCACCAAGCGCACTGGCAACAAGGAGCAGGACGAGAAGAACGCTCTCTTCCTCCGCAACGACCCCAAGGAGAATGCCGAGCACGTGATGCTGGTCGACTTGGCCCGCAACGACCTCAGCCGCAACTGCAACGGGGTGAAGGTGGACTTCTACAAGGATATGCAGTATTACAGCCACGTCATACACTTGGTAAGCCGCGTCAGCGGTAATCTGGATAAGGGGGCAGACCCTATCAAGTCGTTTATCGACACTTTCCCTGCCGGCACGCTATCAGGTGCGCCTAAGGTTCGCGCCATGCAAATCATCAGTGAACTGGAGCCCCACAACCGCGGCGCTTACGGTGGCTGCATCGGGTTTATCGGCCTCAACGGCAACCTCAATCAGGCCATCACCATCCGTTCATTTGTAAGCCGCAACGGCGAGTTGTGGTTTCAGGCGGGTTCGGGCGTCGTGGCTAAAAGCAACGATGAATATGAACTGCAAGAGGTCAACAGCAAACTGGGAGCTCTGAAAAAGGCCATTATGATGGCGAAGGATATGTAAGTCTCTTCATTACTAAAAATTGCGAATCATGAAAATAGTTATCATAGACAATTACGACTCTTTCACCTATAACCTGGCCCATCTGGTCAAGGAACTGGGAGCAGAGGTCACTGTGCTGCGCAACGACAAGTTCAGAATGGAGGACTTGCAGCAATTTGACAAGATTATCCTTTCGCCAGGCCCTGGTATTCCTGAGGAGGCTGGCTATCTGCTGGACGTCATCAAGACTTATGCCGGGCAAAAACCCATGTTGGGCGTCTGTCTCGGTCACCAGGCCATAGGGCAGGTATTCGGAGGCAAACTGACCAATCTGAGCGAGGTGTACCACGGCATTCAGTCACCAGGCAAGCTGCTGGGCAACGACTACATCTTTGAGGGGCTGCCAAGCACCATACAGATGGGCCGCTACCACTCATGGGTGGTCGACAAGAAGGAATTTCCGTCCGACCAGCTCGAAATAACCGCAGAGAGCGAGGAAGGATACATCATGGCCCTCAAACATAAGAAGTTCGACATTCACGGCATTCAGTTCCACCCTGAGAGTGTGCTCACTCCAGACGGAAGAACCATAGTAAACAACTGGCTGAAACACTGACAAAAACAGCATATTTCATCACCGCTCCACCTCAAAATAAAGAAATGGAAATAAAAGAACAATAAAAAAACAGAACATCATGGTAAAAATGAAAGACATTCTGGCTCGTATGCTCAACCACGAAGAGCTGACCCGCAAAGAAACCAAAGATATATTGGTAGGCATCACCAAGGAGGAATTTCCTAACGAACAGATTACAGCCCTGCTCACCGGCTTGCAGATGCGCGGCATCACGGTAGACGAGTTGCTGGGATTCCGTGACGGTATTTTGGAAACAGGTGTCCCCGCCAAGCTGGATTGCGACCGGTACATTGACATTGTGGGTACAGGCGGCGACCAGAAAAACACTTTCAACATCTCCACCTGCGCCTGCTTTGTAGTGGCAGGGGCTGGATACAAGGTGGCCAAGCACGGCAACTACGCCGCCACATCGGTCAGCGGTGCCTCCAATGTGATTGAAGCCCACGGAGTGAAGTTCACCGCCGATATGGACAAACTGAACCGTTCGCTCGACCAGTGCAACATCGTGTATCTGCACGCACAGCTGTTTGCCCGTGCCATGAAGTTTGTAGGTCCTATCCGCAAGGCGTTGCAGTTTCCTACCTGCTTCAATCTGCTCGGCCCTATTGTCAACCCTTCACAGCCTAAGTGCCAGCTGCTGGGTGTGGCCAACCTCAACCAGATGCGTCTCTACAAAAGCGTTTATGAGAAAATTGGCATTGACTACGGCATCGAGACCAGCATTGACGGCTACGATGAAATATCGCTGACGGGCGACTTCAAGGTAACCACCAACAAATACGAAAAGCTGTTCAAGCCATCCGACATCAAGCTGAACATTGCCGATGCCAAGGACCTGGAGGGCGGCAAAACCAAAGAGGAGGCTGCCAAACTGTTTGACGATGTGCTCAGCAACACTTGCAAGATTGACCATAAAGAGGTGGTGATTGCCAATGCGGCCTTTGCCATTCAGATTATCGATCCCAAGAAGAGCATCGACGAGTGCGTGGCCATTGCCCGCGAGAGCATCGAGAGCGGACGCGCATTGCAGACTCTGAAGAAGTTTGTTGAACTGAACTCTTGATTTCATTTTTCTGATTGTCCATCCTGAATATCCACATCATGACCATATTAGATAAGATAGTAGCCAACAAGCGCATCGAACTGGAGGAGATGAAACGCACACTGCCTATTGAGCAGCTCAAAGAGTCGCCCTATTACACCCGACAGGGGCTGTCCATGCGTCAGAGTCTGAATCATTCGAAGTCCGGCATCATATCTGAATTCAAGCGCAAGTCACCCTCCAAAGGTTTCATCAAGGATGGGGCATGTGTGGCCGACATTGTGCCAGGCTATGAGCTGAACGGAGCTTCGGGCATATCGGTACTGGCCGACCACACTTTCTTTGACGGCTGTGCCGACGATGTAAAGGAGGCACGCTCACTGGTTCATCATACGCCTATCCTGTTCAAGGAGTTTCTGATTGACGAATACCAGCTGCATCTGGCCAAAAGCTGCGGTGCCGATGTGGTGCTGCTCATCTGCTCCATTATGGATGTAGACACATGCCACCGACTGGCACAGCAGGCTCACGAGCTGGGGCTGGAGACGCTGTTGGAGCTGTATGAGCCCGAAGAGGTCAGCTACATTCACCCCACAGTGGATATGGTAGGCATCAACAACCGCAACCTCAAGACTTTCGAGGTAGATTTGGATACTTCGGTCGCACTCTGCCACAGTATTCCCGACTGTTACCTGAAAGTGGCCGAAAGCGGTCTGTCGCAACCCGAGACGGTAAAGAGGCTGAGAGCAGAGGGTTTTCAGGGATTTCTGATGGGCGAGAACTTCATGAAGCAGGCCAACCCGTCCGAGGCCCTCGGCAACTTCATCAAGGCACTGCAATAAGTTCCTTTTCATACACAAACAAAAGATAGACAATGCTGATAAAAGTATGCGGAATGCGTGATGATGACAATATCAGAGCGTTGCGGAATTTGAATCCCGACTTCATCGGACTGATATTTTACAGCAAATCCTCCCGTTTTGTAGGGGATAAGCCTACTGCAGCTCAGAAGGAATCATTTGGCCACTCGCTGAAGGTAGGAGTCTTTGTCAACTCAGAGACGAACTATATCCAGCAAAAGATTCTTGATTTCGGTCTGGATATGGTGCAGCTGCATGGCGGCGAATCGCCTGAATTTTGCACCACGATTGGCCAAATGGGGGTCAAAGTGATAAAAGCCTTTAGCATTGCTACAGAAGAGGATTTGCAGCAGGTCTGCAGATATGAGGGCAAAGCCGATTTTTTTCTGTTCGACACCAAAACCGCTGGTTTCGGAGGGTCGGGACGCAAGTTTGAATGGGAAATACTCCGCAATTACCACTGCGACACCCCCTTTCTGCTGAGTGGAGGAATTGACGAGGCGGACATTGAGGCGGTCAGGCAAATCAGATTGCCCCGTATGGCGGGCATCGACCTCAACAGCAAATTTGAGGTCAGTCCAGCTCTGAAGGATATTGACAAACTGAACCGCACCTTCGCAAAACTGAGAGCACAAACTGACATAACAAGTAAACAATAAAGACATTACAATGAATAGAATTGACAGATTATTTGAGACAGGCAAGAAGAACATCCTGTCCATCTATTTCACCGCTGGTTTTCCTCATCTCAACGACACGGTCGAAATCATCAAGACCCTGGACTCCGAGGGCGTTGATATGCTGGAAATCGGGGTCCCTTTTTCTGACCCGATGGCCGATGGCCCCGTCATTCAGCACAGCAGTGGCACCGCTTTGAAGAACGGAATGAGCCAGAAGGTGCTGTTTGAGCAGCTGAAGGATGTACGTAAGGTCACCGATATGCCGCTGATTCTGATGGGATACATCAACACGGCCATGCAGTTCGGATTTGAAAATCTGTGCAAAAAGGCGGTTGAAGTGGGCATCGACGGTTTCATCATACCCGACATTCCACTGGACATCTACAAAGAGGAATATGCCCCTATCGTAAAGAAGTACGATTTGCGTTTTATTCTGCTGGTAACTCCGGAAACGCCAGAGACCCGCGTGCACGAGATTGACGAAGCCAGCACCGGTTTCGTATATATGGTATCGTCGGCCTCAACCACTGGAGCACAACAGAGCTTCAACGACAAGAAGCAGGCTTACTTCAAGAAAATTGAGGATATGCACCTGAAGAATCCTACACTGGTCGGCTTTGGTGTATCAAACAAGGAGACTTTTGATGCCGCCGCTGCCCACTCACGCGGTGCCATCATCGGCAGTGCCTTTGTAAAGGCATTGGAAGAGCACGCCACCATCAAGGAGGCGGCCGAAAGCCTCATCAGCAAGGTTAAAGGCAAATAAATGGCTGAATACATCACGCCTCCCAATCATTTCGGATTCAAGGCCAAAAAGGTGTGGGGCGAATCTATCAAGGGCGAGTTGCTCGACTGTGCCATTGCACACATTGAGCCACTTGGAGGCGGTCCCAAACCCATGCACCAGCATCCCGACCATAGTCACCTCTTCATCGTAACGGAGGGTGTGGCCACCATCTATCAGGATGGACAAAAAGTCACGGTAAAGCAGGAGGAAGCCATTTATGTGGATGGAAGCACACTACACTCCATCTGGAACGAGGGAGACTCCCGTCTTACCATGCTAGGCATCACCATCGGCCACCAATAAAGGCAAAAAACATCTCTTCATACACAAAGGGCTGTCTCCGAAAAAACGGAGACAGTCCTTTGTGTGTCTTATTAACATTCGGAATAAGGATGATAAATATCAATACCCTCGGAACCTTCAGGCAAATCGACAATCACAATCAATCCTTATCCCATTTCATCTCTTCCGCTCGCAGTCTTCGATTGAGATAAATGTAAAGGTCCACATCAATGCACGATTCCAGACTGATGGCTGGCAAAAAGAACTCACCATAACGGGAACCATCGGCCCGATAAATGACAAAATAGGACGGAACACCACTGGCACAAATAAAACCAGGCAACTGACTGAGCGTAACCGGACCCGACGGATAATGACGCTCCGCAAAAATAGGTTCCGCTTTCAGCAAGTACGTTTCATAATCCTTGCGGCGGTCAGCAAACGGGACCTCCCGATACTGCACGTTGCTAAAGGTCCTCAGATTGCAGAAATACTCTTTTCTGTCTCCATTGGAGGTCTCTGCTATGACGTAGTAATAACTGCCAATGGAAAACAGAAGAACCCGCTCATCCGAAAGTTTCAATTTCTTGAGCACCTTGGCGGCATTCCTGCGGCTGGCTGACATCAATGAATCGGTCTGGCGCTTATTGACATTGCTTACCGACATGGAATCAAGCAGCCGAAGGTTATCAGATTGCCCCCAGCAAAACGTATTTATCAACAAAAAAAACAATAAAAATACCAATCTAAACAGTCGCATCAGATATAATAAGCCAATAGTCCGCTATTCTATATATGTAAAAATAAACATTTTTTTACATATTAGCCAATATAACAAAAACATTTATGAAAATTATGCCGAAAAACATTTCTCTTTTTCATCACCATCAATCTCAATTCGGCAATAAACAAAGATATTAAATACTGGAAATTTTGACATATCCAATGGAAATTTGTTTGACAGGTTATTTGGCGACAAACCCGAACTTTGCATTGAAAATGACAAAAAGAGAAAATAAAATGTTTAGAAACAGAATTTGCGGATGCCAACTCGCACTCGCTATGCTATTGAGTATCAACTCTTGCCAACGCAATCAGCAACCAGCTGAACAGACACCCACACTGGCAGTGATGACCGTGACGGGGAGCAGCAACAACTTTAAAGAGACTTTTCCTGCCACCATAAAGGGAAAACAGGACATTGACATCCGCCCGCAGGTATCGGGATTCATTACAAAAGTATTGGTAGACGAAGGCGCACAAGTACGCAAGGGACAAGTACTGTTTGAGATTGACCCCGTACAATACCAGCAAGCGGTGAACGTTGCAAAGGCTGCTGTGGCTGTGGCCCGCACCGCTGTCAGCACAGCGCAACTCACAGCCAGCAACAAGGCCTCGCTGGCTGCCCGAAAGGTTATCAGCGATTATGAAAAAAGTGTGGCCGACAATCAGCTGGCTCAGGCCAAATCGCAACTGGCACAAGCACAGGCCAGTCTGGTGGCAGCCCAGAAAAATCTGTCTTACACCAAGGTGGTAAGTCCATCCAACGGTGTGGTTGGAAAAATTGAATTTCGCGCGGGTGCTTTGGTCAGTCCTTCCACACCGCAAGCCATGACCACCGTTTCGGAGAACGATCACATCTACGCCAATTTTGCAATGACAGAAAAGAAGATGCTGGAACTGAGCAACACCCACCACAACCAGAATGCCATTATCAACAACTTGCCTGCAGTGGAGCTACAGATGGCCGACGGCAGCATCTATCCCCAGAAAGGAAAGGTTGCAACCATCAGCGGAGTAATTGACCAGGAAACGGGGTCAGTGAACGTCAGGGCGGAGTTTGCCAACAGCAAGGGGCTGCTACGCAGCGGCGGAGCCTGCAATATTCTGATTCCCCACACGCTGGCTCATGGCATCACCATTCCACAAAATGCCACTTATGAGATTCAGGACAAACGGTTTGCCTACAAGGTGGATAAGAGCAATAAGCTGAGCGCTACCGTCATTGAGGTTTACCCTCTCAACAATGGCAAAAACTATGTGGTGACTGCCGGGTTGAAAGAGGGCGACCGGATTCTGACAGAGGGAGTCGCTTCGGTACACGACGGACAATCCATCAACATAAGAAAATAAGGGAACGGCTCCTGCCACAAATAGAGAAAACAAAGAAAAAAAATGAAATTAGACATATTCATCAACAGACCTGTACTGTCTACCGTATTTTCGGTCTTTTTCCTGCTGCTGGGCCTCATCGGGCTCACACAGTTGCCAGTGTCACAATACCCCGATATTGCACCTCCCACCATACAGGTGGTAGCCAACTATCCGGGAGCAAGTGCCCAGACGGTAATGAGCAGTGTGATTGCCCCAATAGAGGAACAGATTAACGGTGTGGAAAACATGGACTACATATCGTCCACCGCCAGCAACGACGGCCGCGCCATTCTCACCGTCTGCTTCAAGCACGGCACCGACCCCGACATTGCGGCTGTGAATGTTCAGAACCGCGTGGCCATGGCCGAGGGCTCATTGCCAGCCGAGGTGATACAGATGGGTATCACCACATTCAAGCGGCAGTCCAGTCTGCTCTACTCATTTGCCATGTACGACACCACGGGACGCTACGACCAGAGTTTTATTGAGAACTATATGGACATCAATGTGATACCCGAGATAAAACGTATCAAGGGCGTGGGCACCGTGGAGGTGCACGGCTCCAACTATGCCATGCGCATTTGGCTGAAACCGGAAGCATTGGCACAGTATCACTTGGAGCCTAACGACATCACGGCTGCTCTGGCCGACCAGAACATTGATGCCGCACCTGGCAAGTTGGGCGAGAACGGTAACCGGACATTCCAATATGTGCTGCGATACAAGGGCAGATTGCAGACTGCCACCGAATTTGAGAATATTGTGGTGGCTGCCAAACCAGACGGGGAGGTACTGCGGCTGAAGGATGTGGCCAAGGTGGAGCTGGGACGGTTTGAGAACACGGTGCAAGGTACTGTCGACGGCAAACAGGGCACCTCGTGCATGGTGTTTCAGATGGCTGGCAGCAATGCCACCGAAACCATCAACAACATTACGGACTATCTGAACAAATCAAAAAAAGATTTTCCGCCAGGACTGAAACTGGTGGTAATGATGGACAATAATGAGTTCTTGTATGCCTCGATACATGAGGTAGCCAAGACATTGCTTGAGGCTTTTGTGCTGGTGTTCATTGTTACCTACATTTTTCTGCAAAATATGCGCACCTCACTGATTCCTACCATTGCCATTCCGGTAGCGCTGGTCGGCACTTTCTTCTTTCTATGGGTGGCAGGATTCAGCATCAACCTGCTGACGCTTTGCGCACTTATACTGGCCATTGCCATAGTGGTGGACGATGCCATAGTGGTGGTGGAGGCCGTACAAGCCAAACTGGATATGGGGTATAAATCGGCCAAGCAGGCGTCGCTCGATGCCATGCAGGAGATTTCGGGCGCCATTGTCTCCATCACCATGGTAATGATGGCAGTGTTCATCCCTGTCAGTTTCATGAATGGTGTGACAGGCGTTTTCTATAAACAAATGGGACTGACCATGGCCTTTGCCATTGCCATATCGGCCTTCAATGCTCTCACGCTCAGTCCTGCGCTGTGTGCCATACTGCTAAAGCCAAAGAAGGGAAGCCCTGAGGCTGTCGGTTCCTCTTTCATCGACCGTTTTCACGAGGCATTCAACAGCAATTTCACCCGACTTACCAAACGATACAAGAGCATTGCCATCTTCTTTGCCACACATAAATGGACATCCTGCGCTGCGGTGGCCGTGGCCATGGCATTGTTCGCCATATTGCTGAGCGTGACCAAGACGAGCATGGTGCCCAACGAGGACCAGGGTGTCATTTTCGGCATGGTGACGATGCCTCCTGGCTCATCAATGGAGAACACTCAGCACGAAATGAAGAAACTGGACAGCATGATTGCAAAAGTGCCTGGTATGCGCGACCGTACAGAGGTGAGCGGTATCAACTTCCTTGACGGAATGGGCAGCGGCAATGGTATGTTCATTTGTAAGATGAAGAACTGGGACGAACGCGGCAAGGGTGAATCGGTGGACGATGCCATAGCCTACCTGTACCAGCATACCCCACAGATCACCAGTAATGCCCGCGCGCTCTACTTTGCGCCGCCTATGGTATCGGGCTACAGTGCCACCAATGGATTTGAACTGGTGCTGCAAGACAAGACGGGAGGAGATATCAACAAGTTCAGCGGAATTGCGGCAAAATTCATTGCTGCGCTGAATGCCCGTCCTGAGATTTCTGTGGCCTACACTTCGTTCAGTACCAATTTTCCGCAATACATGATTGACATTGATGCCGCGCAATGCAAAAAGGCGGGCATCAGCAACTCCCAGATTTTAGGGGTGCTGCAAGGTTACTATGGAGGAATGTACGTCTCCAACTTCAACAGTTTCGGCAAACTTTACAAGGTGATGATTCAAGCCGACCCAAGCATGAGAACCGACGAGGAATCACTAAACCAGATAATGGTACGCAATGGTTTGGAAATGGTTCCCGTCAGTCAGTTCGTGAAACTGCATCGGGTGTATGGTCCCGACTATGTGGGCCGATTCAACCTCTACACCAGCATCAACGTAAATGGAGTACCTGCCCCAGGCGTCAGTTCTGGACAAGCTATCAAAGCCATTGCCGAGGTGGCAAAAAACACTTTGCCGATGGGCTACGGTTACGATTTTTCGGGTCTTACCCGTGAGGAACAAAAAACGGGCGCTGGCAGCACTGCCATCATTTTGGGACTGGTATTCGTATTCATTTACCTGCTGTTGAGCGCACAATACGAAAGCTATGTACTGCCATTGGCGGTCATTCTGTCCGTGCCATTCGGACTGGCAGGCAGTTTCATCTTTGCCCTGATGACGGGAGCCGAGAACAACATCTATTTACAGATTGCCCTCATTATGCTGATAGGCTTGCTCTGCAAGAATGCCATTCTGATAGTGCAATATGGGGTGGCACGCCGACGTAAGGGAATGCCTATCATACAATCGGCCATAGATGCGGCTTGTGCCCGTCTGCGTCCTATTCTGATGACTTCTTTTGCCCTGATTATAGGTCTACTGCCAATGATGTTTGCCCATGGTGTAGGCGCCAACGGAAACAGCACGCTGGGAGCCGGTGCGGTAGGTGGAATGTTGCTTGGCATGATATTCCAGCTGGTCTTTGTGCCCGGACTGTTTGTACTGTTCGAAAAGGTACAGGAACGAATCAAGCCCATCAAATGGGACTTGAACAAATTGGACGCTGAAGCTACTGAACAACATAACAACAAACGGATAGAATGAAACAACAATTAATAATAGCATCGGCTTTGCTGCTGCTTGGCAGCTGCAATCTATATAAAAAATTTGAGGCACCTCAGTTCAATGAGAATGAGCAATCGGGCCTGCTGCGCGATACTGCCATTACTGACACCTCCTGCATGGCAAGCCTTAAATGGCAGGAAATGTTTACCGACCCCCACCTGCAATCCCTTATTGAGCATGGACTGAAACAAAATTACAATTTAAAGGCAAGCCTGCTCCGTATTGAGCAGGCTCAGGCCCTGCTAAGCAGCAGCAAAGCCGCATTCTGGCCTTCGCTGAATTTTGCTCCCGACGGAACCATTGCCTCGTTCAATGGCAATACCTCCAAGATTTATGATATTCCGCTGGTGGCCGACTGGCAAATTCCGCTATTCGGAGGAGTGCTCAACAACAAACGTGCGGCCAAGACCAATGTGGAAATGGCCAAGGCTTCACGACAAGCAGTACAGGCTCAGCTGGTGGCCTCCATCGCCAATGGATACTACACGCTGCTGATGCTTGACAAGGAGGTGGAAGTGACACAATCTACAGTAAAGCTGTGGAACGAGAGCATCAGCACCCTGAGAGATTTGAAGACCATAGGGCGCGCCAACGAAGCGTCTGTGGCGCAGAGCGAAGCCAACTGTCTGAACATTCAGATTTCAGTCAACGACTTGCAACAACAGATAAAGACAGTGGAAAACTCCCTATCGGTACTGATAGGCGATACACCCCACGCCATTGAAAGAGGGTCGTTTGCCGACAGCAAATTGCCCACTCAGGTGCAAGTGGGTGTGCCTTTGCAAATATTGGCCAATCGCCCCGATGTGGCTCTCGCGCAACAATCGCTGGCTTCGGCCTACTATGCCACCAATGTGGCCCGTTCGGCTTTTTACCCAAACATCACTCTTAGTGGCACTCTGGGATGGACCAACCATGCTGGCGATTACATTGTGAATCCTGGCAAACTGATCGAGAGTGCTACGGCCGCCTTGCTATGGCCTATCTGGAACAGAGGGGTGAACAAGGCCAATCTGAAACTGGCACGGACTCAACAGGAGATAGCGGGCCTTGCCTTTCGGCAGACAGTGCTGAACGCCGGCAGCGAAGTATGCAATGCCTTAAGCAGTTTCAATACAGCACAAAAGAAAGAAACGCAACGCAAACTGCAAATAGAGGCACTACAAAAATCAGTGGACTACACCCGTGAACTGTTCAGACTCGGCACCACTTCCTATCTGGAAGTTCTGACGGCGCAAGAGGGGCTGCTGAATGC
>CALMUD010000016.1 GCA_937872735.1 uncultured Bacteroidales bacterium | reverse complement strand
TTGGAACGAAAATTCCATTGTTTGAAGGTGTGACGGAGTGGTTCCCATCGATTAATAGATATGCGGCAGACAATGGAATTGGCCTTAGCCACTATATTATTTCAAGCGGTTTGGAAGAAATGATAAGAGGTACTGCTATCGTAGAAAACTTTAAAGATATATTCGCATGTAGATTCCTATATGACACAGATATTGACACAGATAAAGACAAGGATAGTATTCCATTATGGCCTGCGGTTTCCATTAATTACACAACAAAGACGCAATTTCTTTTCCGTATTAACAAGGGTATAGAAAATTGTTGGGATAATACAAGTATAAACCGTTTTGTGGAACCAGAAAAAAGACCGATTCCATTTTCAAATATGATTTATATAGGAGATGGAGATACAGATATTCCTGCTATGAAAATGGTAAAATATCAAGGAGGTCATTCAATAGCTGTTTTTGACCCTAAAGAATGGAAGAAAACTCCTACACAAGATAGAATTCAAAAACTTATTTCAGAAGAGCGTACTGATTATGTTGTTCCCGCAGATTACCAAGCTCATAGTCAACTCACGGTTTCTGTAAAAGGTATTCTTCAGCTGATAAAACGAAAATACTCGAAAATATAGTCATTATAGAAACTAGGTTAATTATTCCACTACCAATAAACACAGAAGTCCAGCTTCGTAAACAGAAGATGGCGTATTGTTAAAAAACTCCTCGAAAGAAGAGAGGCCCTATTCTCACAGAGAGAGGATGCAACAAAGAAATAATAAAATCGATTAGCGTATGGCCTATTTTAATGAATCGAGCCTGGAAATGGCGATAATGGAGCTCTTCAAAACAGAAGGGTATATTTATCAGAATGGGAATACCATACTGAAAGACGACACGGAAGTGCTGTTGCGCGACGATTTGCGCCAATATCTGAACGACCGCTATAAGACGGCGGGAATAACCGACATAGAGACAGAACGCGCCATCAACCAGTTGACAGCCAATGCCGGCGTGTCGATGTATGAGCAGAACGCCATTACGCTAAGACTGATGGTGGAGGGATTCTCGGTGAAACGGGAAGATTCGGGGCTGCCCGACCTGTTTATAGAACCGATAGACTTTACGGGTGCCCGAAACATCGTCAAGATAGTGAACCAGCTGAAGATGAGGGGAAGGTGCGACCGCATACCCGACGGCATAGTCTATGTGAACGGACTGCCATTGGTGGTGCTGGAATTTAAGAGCGCCATAAAAGAGAACACCACAATAATGGATGCGTACAAGCAGCTGACCATCCGCTATCGCCGGGACATTCCCGAACTGTTCCGTTACAACGCATTTGTGGTAATCAGTGATGGCGTGAATAACAAATATGGCTCCCTCTTCACACCGTACGAATATTTCTATGCCTGGCGAAAAGTGGAAGCGGACGATGACACCGCCGATGGCATTGATGCGCTTGACACGCTGGTAAAGGGCCTATTCAGGAAAGACCGACTGCTGGCGGTGGTGAAGGACTTCATATATATGCCGGACAACTCAAGCAAAGAGGAAAAGATAATCTGCCGTTATCCGCAATATTTTGCTGCCACCAAGCTGCTGGCAAGCATCAAAAGCCATAGCCGGATAATGCTGCATGGCGACGGCAAGGGCGGCACCTATTTTGGCAGCACGGGCTGCGGCAAGAGCTATGCCATGCTGTTTCTGACGCGGATGCTGATGCGCGACAAGGCCTTTGGCAATCCTACCATACTGCTGATAACCGACCGGACAGACCTGGATGCGCAGCTGAGCAAGCAGTTCAAGAATGCGAAACGGTTTATTGGCGATGACTGCGTGATGTGTATTGAGAACAGAGCACATCTGGGCGAGATGCTGCGAGGGCGAAAGAGCGGGGGCGTGTTTCTGACCACAATCCAGAAATTTACCGAAGAACTGCAATTGCTGTCCGACCGTTCCAACATTATCTGTATCAGTGATGAGGCACACCGCACGCAAGTGAATATGGACGAAAAAATACGGGTGGACGAGAATGGTGTGAAACGCAATTATGGTTTTGCCCGCTATCTCCACGACTCGCTGCCCAATGCCACGTATGTGGGATTTACCGGTACACCCATAGATGCCACGCTTGAAGTGTTTGGCCCCATAGTTGATGCCTACACCATGAAACAAAGTGTGGAAGACAAGATAACCAACCGCATAGTGTATGAAGGACGTGCGGCTAAGGTGCTGCTCGACAATGGCAAGCTGCAGGAGATAGAGGACTATTACGACAAATGTGCCGACGATGGCGCCAACGAATACCAGATAGAAGAAAGCAAGAAGGCGGTGTCGAGGATGGAAGTTATCATTGGCGACTCTCAGCGGCTGGAAGCGGTGGCCAAGGACTTGGTGGCTCATTACGAGCGAAGGGTGGAAGAGGGCAGCACCGTGGTGGGGAAAGCCATGATAGTGTGCATGAGCCGCAAGATCGCTTTCAGATTATACAAGTACATCAGCGAGCTGCGTCCCGAATGGATAACCCTTCCAGCCGATGGAACGGATGAAACCGAAGGAGAAAACCGCGGGGAGAAAATGGCTGCCGATTATATTCCCGAGTACGGGGCGTCAGTGATGCCCATTGAGAAGATGAAGATGATAATGACGTACAACAAGGATGATGACGCGGAACTCTATGAAATACTGGATAGAGACCGAAACCGGACCGACCTTGACACACAATTCAAGAATCCCCATTCGAACTTCAAAATAGCCATAGTGGTGGATATGTGGATTACCGGCTTTGATGTGCCCTGCCTTGACACTATGTATATAGACCGCCCACTGCAGAAACACACACTGGTGCAGACCATATCGAGAGTAAACCGTCTGTATGAGGGAAAGACCAAAGGTCTGGTGGTGGATTATTTCGGTATCCGCCGCAAGATGGACGATGCCTTGGCTAAATATAACCAAGGAGACGGGTTCGGCTCATCGGTGGAGGAGCAGGAGCAGTCGGTGGTGCTGGTGAAAGACGAACTGGACATCCTTCGCAAACTGTTCTATCCATTTGACTATGGGACATTCACCAGCGGCACCCCTTTGCAACAACTGGATTGTCTGAACAAGGGGGCCGAGCATATAATGGGCACGCAGGAACGGGAGTCGTCGTTCATGGGACATGCCAAGAAGCTGAAACAAGCCTACAATTTGTGTCTGACCAGTGATGAACTGAATGACAGCGACCGGGAAGACATCCATTATTTTACAGGAGTGAGAAGCATCATCTACAAACTGACCAAGGGGGAGGCTCCTGACGCGTCACAAATGAACCAGCACGTCTACAGAATGATAGAAGAAGCGATGCACTCAGATGGAGTGGAAGAGATATTGCAGATGGGCAACCGCCCGCTGAACATTGACCTGCTGAGCGATGAATATATGGAACGATTGAACCAGATAGAGCTGCCGAACACAAGAATGAAGCTGCTGGAGCGACTGATGAAGCAGGTTATATTGTCGTTTCAGAATGTCAACAAGGTGAAAGCTATTGATTTTACCGAACGGTTTAATGAATTGGTGTCGCAATACAACGAGAGAAAAGACGACAGTACGATTATAAAAGAGATACTTGAAGAAATTTCGAAGAAAATGGAGGATCTGTTTCATGATGTAAAGTCAGAGAAAGACAGAGCCAGCGAGATAGGCATCAGTTATGAGGAAAAGGCCTTTTATGATATACTGGAAACAGTTGCCAAAAAGTATGCGTTCAACGATAAGTTTACAAGGGAGACGTATAAGGAAATGGCGGTAAGAATCAAGGCCATGGTGGATGATAAGACCAAGTATACCGATTGGGATAGCCGGGATGACATCAAGGCGGAACTCAAAATGGACTTGATTCTTCTGCTGAAAGAATATGGCTATCCGCCAGCATCGTTCGATGATGCCTACAATGAGATATTTGAACAGACAGAGAATTTCAAGAAATATAATGGATAACGGAATGTTGTCAGACTTTTATCCTTTACCACGGGATATCTGCTGATTTTTATACCCTTTGACTACCCGACAAAAGCAAAACCGCTGAAAATCAAATGATTAACAGCGGTTTTGAGTACCCAGACCCGGGAT
>CALMUD010000015.1 GCA_937872735.1 uncultured Bacteroidales bacterium | reverse complement strand
ACGGTACCAGCCGCCAACGGCTGCGACAGCACCACCACGCTGCACCTTACGGTGAACAAGTCTGTCCATCGTGACTCAGTGATTACCGCTTGCGACCACTTCACTTGGCAGGGTAAGACCTACACTGCCAATGATACGGCGCTCTATCGCGCTACCACCGCAGCGGGTTGCGACAGCATTGTCACGCTGCACATTGTCATAGGTCATCCAAGCGTTACGGCGCTGAGTGATTCAGTGTATGTGGGCGAGGGTTACAGCTGCAATGGTTTTGCCATTGCTGCCAGCCAGTTGCCAACCATTGGCAGCTACCAGTTCACCCGCACCGAGACTTCCTATGCGGGTTGCGACAGCATCATCAACCTCAGTCTGGCTGTATGGCAGGAAGCCCCTATCAGCATAGTGGAGGCTCATACCATTGCCGCCAATTATTGTGCGGGCGATGAGGCCCAGATTTCTTACAGTCTGTCGAGTGGCAAGCCGAATGGCTATAAGTTGACCTTTGACGATGCTGCTCTGGCGCAAGGCTTTGCCAATGCTGAGCAGCCGCTGGGTGCCGACAGCATGGTCCATTTCGCATTGCCGGCTGATGCCGCTGCAGGACATTATACTGCCGAATTGCAGTTGACCAGCGACCATAAGGTAAGTCAGATTATAAAAATACGGTTCTCCGTCAACTTCTCGTCCGATTATCTCGACAAGATGTGGAGTGACGTAGTATCGTGCGGCAACGAGGATAAACTGTTCAGCAGCTTCCAGTGGTATCACGATGATACCCTGATAGCTGGTGCCAATAAGCAGTTCTACTGCGATTTGAACGGATTGAGTGGTACCTACTCGGTGCGTGTCACCACACCGTCGGGCGACAGTCTGTTTGTCTGTGGCAAATATTTTGAGAAGCAGGCACAGGCTTTCAGCATTGTGGCGATGCCTAATCCGGCTACCAGCAATCAGAAGTTCGATCTTAAGGTGTCGGGCCTGGATGAGGGACAGCTGCAACGTGCCAAGCTGTATATCTATGCCGAGAATGGCATCCTGGTTTATTCCACCAGCCATGTGGACAAAACGAACGGGGTGAGTCTGCCTACCGGCAACTATGCGGCTATTGTGATTGTGGACAACGACAAGAGCGCCAACTGTAAAATATTGGTCCGTCCCTAATTCCAATTTGTAATCAGCGATAAAAATGAAAAGAATAGCAACGATAATGGCGGGACTTGCGTTGGCAGGTCAGATGGGTGCCCAGCACCAATACTTGGATGTGAATGTGGGAGGAGGCTTGCAGAGTTTGCAGCACGACCCCAGGCTTGGTGATTGCACGCCAGGGTGGGGAGGCAACCTTAATGTGGGTTACACTTTCTATTTTTCCCGCCACTGGGGCGTGGGCACCGGTTTGGGACTTGCCTATTATCAGGCGCAGAGCAAGATTGACGGCTTGGACGAAAGCAAGGAAACCGATGTGGTGAACAACAACCGTACCTATTATCTCCGCAACTATTATGATGGCTGGGAGGAGCATCAGCAGATGCTGGTGGGTGAGTTGCCACTGGGCCTCTATTACCGGACCTACCTTGGCCGCCACACGCAACTGGTGGCAGGTGCGGGCTGCAAACTTACATTGCCGGTATGGAACAAATATAAGGTGGAGGAGGGTCAGGTGGAGACGCAAGGCTATTATCCTGACCGTGACTTGCTGATATATGACTTGCCGCACCACGGATTTGGCACGGACCGTACCCGATATTCGGATGATGTCAGCACCCGTCTGGGAGCGCAGCTTTATGCCGATTTGGGTCTGCGCCGCTGGCTGAAAAACGGGCTTGGCCTTTATGCAGGTCTCTATGCTGGCTATGGCTTGACCGATGCGGTGGAGGACCACGATGTGAAGTTGCACGATGCCGAGGGCAATTATCATGGGGTGCTGGCCTCCAATCAGGTGGATGGTGTGACGCTGGTGTCGGCAGGGCTGAAGATTGGCATCACGTTGCCGTTGGGCAAGCGGCCTGTGGCTCCCGTTGATACGCCAAAGGTGTTGCCCGATACC
>CALMUD010000014.1 GCA_937872735.1 uncultured Bacteroidales bacterium | reverse complement strand
AAGGACACCCTGACCACTCCCCTGCGCATCTTCGCCCTCATACGCCTGGGCATTGACGACAGTGGAAAGATCTCGCAGCTGCTCAACTTAGCCAACAGCACAGTTTACAACTACCGCACACGTTTCAGAAACCACGCAGCCGGAGACCGTTCCACCTTCGAGGATCAGGTGCGCAAGATTGGCAATCATTAGCCTGTCGGCTATCGCGCATCCCTGATGTCGCCCACGGCCACCTGATACTCATGCCATAGCGTGTCAACAGTATGCCCCGGTCCAAGGGCGTAGGCCACGGCGCCATTCCACGACCAGGGGACGACCTCAAGACAGGACTTGTTCATCTTACGGATGAAATTTTTGTCCTTGTTGCGGCGCACCCAGTCGAAGAAGTAGCCTATATACCGATAGCCGTCGTGATAGCTGCCTCCCTTGGGGCGGTCCTGCTCACCATGGAAGCCGCCGGCCGACACCCGCACGGCGTCGGCCATGCCCTCTATCAGTTCCCAGACCGCCTTGTTTGGACCGCCATAGGGGCCGATACCCTGCGGCTCAAGCTGGAAGGCATGGGTCAGCTCATGCAGCAGTACGCCGCGGGTCTCAAAGTCCACCCTGGCCGTGTCACCCTTGCCGAACGACTTGGCCACCCAGTCGGAACTGTAGAATATATTGACAAAGCCGTTACCCCCGCCTTTGGCGGATATGCCCTTGTCCCTGCGCAGGATGTAGTCGAGCGCCTTGCACTCGGGAATGCTGTCGTGGGGTGAGAAATAAAGAGTGCGCATCACCTCACGCGCCACACTGCGGATATAGGCGTCAGGGTCTGGAATGATGGCGTGATAAATCTTCGACCCCTCACTCTCCGGGTTCTTGTCGATGAAGTTGATAGTCAGCAGGTGCTTGTCCCACTGCCTGTCTTTTCTTGTCAGTCTCACCTGCGTCGAGCTGCCCGGCTGGTCTCCTGACCTATAGCCCAGGGCCATTGCGCTGCCGGAACCTATCCAGAGCAGCGCAACTGTAAGCAGAATAAAAGTTCTTTCTCTGTTCATACTCTAAGATTATCTTTTTAAGATTATCTTTTCCTGGTCATTCTTACTTTGCGCCCATTGTGAATTCGAGCGTACCTCCGTTCATGATATCACTGTGGAGAATGTAGTCTTTCTTGTAGGTCTTGCCATTGAGTCTCACTCCCTTCACATAGCAGTCGTCCTTTCCCTTGCGGTTGGAAGTGATGACAAACTTCTTTCCCGAAGGCAAGGTAATCTCCACGCGGCGGAACTGCGGTGAGCCAAACTCATAGATGCCATTGGCCGGATCAACGGGATAAAATCCCATGCTTGAAAGAATGTACCAGCTCGACATCTGTCCGCAGTCCTCGTTGCCCGAGTATCCGTCGATGCGGTTCTTGTACTGTTCCGTCATCACCTTGTTCACGTAGTACTGCGTCTTCCGGGGCTGGCCTGCATAGTTGTAGAGGTAAGCGCAGTGGTGGCTGGGCTCGTTGCCATGCGCATACTGGCCGATGAAGCCACTGGCATTGCCATTTTTTTCGGCCTCACCGCCTGTGAGCGTGAAGAACTTGTCGAGCTCTGCCGCAAACTTCTTGCTGCCCCCCATGAGCCTGATGAGGTCGGGCACGTCCTGCGGCACGTAGAAACGATACTGCCAGGCATTAGCCTCGGTATAAGGATTGCCGCCGTTGCCGCCATACTGCAGAGGATTGAAAGGCTCAACCCACCGGCCATCGCTGTTCTTTGCACGGAAGAAGCCCGTGGAGGAGTCAAAGAGGTTGCGGTAATTGCGGGAGCGTCTCTCAAAGAACTCATAGTCAGCGGTCTTGCCAAGGGCCTTGGCCAGACGGGCCACGCAGGCGTCATTATAAGACTCCTCCAAGGTGATGGACACCGACTGCGTCTGCAAGTCCTCGGGATAATATCCATATTTTTCATAGATTCTCCAAGGCGAATTGAGATGCTCGCGGAGCGAGGTCCCCCTCACGGCCTCAAAGACACGCCCGGCATCGACGCCGGGGATATGCTTCAAGGCTGCGTCCACGAGCACAGGGATAGCGTGATTGCCAATCATGCAGTAGTTGTCGGTGCCCCAGAGCTGCCATATAGGCAGATAGCCATAGGTATCGTACTGACGTAGCATGCTCTTCACGAAGTCAGCCACACGGTCCTGCTTCAGCAAGGTGTACATGGGATGGCAGGCACGGAAGGTGTCCCAAAGAGAGAATGTGCTGTAATGGGTCTCTCCGGCGGGCAGTTTACCGGTGGTATAGTCTGCATACATGAACTCGCCGTTGCAATCCGAAATGGTATTGGGCTGGATATAAGCATGATAGAGACCGGTATAGAAGATTGCCTTCTGGTCTTCGGTACCATCTACGCGCACGTTGGCAAGCTCTTTCTCCCATGCCGCAACGGCCTGCCTGTGGACGGCATCGAAATCCCATCCGGGATTCTCGCCCATATTCTCCTTGGCATTGGCGACGCTGACCGGCGACAACGCGACCTTTACGATGAGCGGCTCACTGCTCGGCGCAAAGCTCAGATAGGCCTTTACGTCGCGTCCGTTGGCCCAATCGCCGTCGGTGAATGTCCTGTTGTAGGCACGGAACACCTTTGCCGTTACAGGACGGTTGAACTTGGCATAGAAGCACACCTTGCGGTAGCGCTGCCAGCCATCGAGCATGCGGTAGCCCTCAAGGGTGTAAGGGTCAACAAGCCTCACCTGGGCATCGAAGATTTCCCTAATGCTGTTGCCACCGTGCTGAAGGTCGAAGACGAGATTGCAGGCCTTTCCCTGGGGGAAGGTATAGCGGTGCATGCCCGTGCGCGTCGTGGCCGTCATCTCACAGTTCACGCCACTCTCATCGAGCCTCACCTGATAGTAGCCGGCCGAGGCCTTTTCGTTGTCGTGGCTGAAAGTTGAGCTGTAGTCGTTGGTACGTGACAGGCTCTGCAAGTCGCGCGAGGTCGGCATCACGAGGAAGTCGAGCAGGTCAACGCAACCCGTACCGCTAAGGTGGGTGTGGCTGAAGCCATAGATGCGCTTTTGGCTGTAGTCGTAGCCCGAGGGGTCGTCGCCCGAGGGCTTGTCTTTCACGTCAGGACTGAGCTGCACCATGCCAAAAGGCACCGTAGCGCCAGGGAATGTATTTCCCATAAGACTGTTGGCATCTACTGCCCCCGTTCCAATGAAAGGGTTGATGTACTTCACCACTCCCCCGTCGCTCTGGGCCAAGGCCACCGAGACAGAAAGGAACACTGCGCATAGCGCGAGATTTCTCATTAATCGCATGATTGTCGTTTTATAAGTTTTTTAATTATTTTCCACAAATCACCTTGCGCCCCCTGATGATATAGATGCCGCGCGGCAGCGCATCGAGCTGAGCCTTGCCTTTCACCACGGCAACACGCCTGCCGTCGATGGAATAGACCGCGACGGGGCCTGTACCTTCTGATGCGTTTCCGGCAATGTCTGTGATGCCGGAGGCAGTGCCGTCGCTCTTGTTGACAGGCAGTGCCGTAACGAGCGCGGCACGGTCGTTGTTGGCTACGAGCCAGGCGGTAAACGGCGACGCAATCAACGGGGCTGTGCGGACAAACGAAGTGCCGTCGGCCGACAAGGTATAAGCATCGGCAACTGTATCTGGCACCATCGTCCCCACAAACTTGAAGTCCTTGCTATAGGTTAAGATGTATTCCGGCTGTTCCAGCTGGACATCAGTTCCAGCGAATGTTATCGTCTGTCCCGCCATGTCAAAAGTGCCGTTTGCCCAGGCACCTTTCCATTCCACTATATAAGGATGGAATGGCTTCAGCTCTGCGGCCGGCGTGAAATAGAGCTCCTGTCCGGCAGCCGACGTGAAATCCAAGATGCGGAAGTTCTTGCCCGTCTCACTGTCGTTGTGGAACCAGTCAGCATCCTGCCCCTTTTCGTCTCTGACGGTGGCCGGTGCAAACGGCAACACGAGAGTGCCCCATGCCTCGCTCCTGCCGGTGGCAGGGACGGTGTAGCTGAAGACAGCCGTTTTGGCCGAAATGGGTTTTGGCACAAAGACCGCCGCCGTGTCGGTCAGCGTAATCTCGTCGGCCTGTGTACCATAGACAATGTTCTTTGCCTTCTTTTTCAACACTTTAAGTATGCGTGATCCAACCGTGGCGTTCTCGTCGAAGTAGATGATGATGTTGGGATTGTAGACATCACCGATGCTAATCGAGGGGACATTGGTCTCACCGGGTACATAGACGGCGGCCACGTCAGCGCCAAACTTTGGCTTGCTGGTGGTTGACACGCTGTACCTTGAGCCGTCGGCTGTCCAGTAATCTATGCCTCGGACAATACGCACGGTCGCAGAATTGTTGGAAGCATCAACGCCGGTGGCCTGCGCATGGAAACAGTATTGCTCATTATAGTCCAGGTTGTTTACGGTATAATACAGTATTGTGTCACCGCCAGCCTCAAGACTGATGAAGCGGTTCTCTCCGCCACTGAAATAATACATGTTGCCCACGAGGTGCCATGGGGTGAGCTTGATGTTGTTTTTGAACGGGGCGTCACCGGTGTTGTGTACCGAAACTGCCACACGGGCCTGATTGCCGTAAATCTGCGAGTTGCTGACCGGGTTGAGTATCCTGCTGCTCACTGTGAGCGTGGTGGCGCGCACGGCGTCGATGGCAGTGGTCTGGGTATAGAACGCATTGGCGACAGACTTGCTCGTGGAAAGCGCGAGGCGGACATCTCCAGACACCGTGGGGGTGTATTTGAAATACAGGTCCATGGTGCTGTTGCCCGGCACCTGCACGCAGTTGCCCGACTTCCACTGGCTGCCTTCCAGCAGGAACATGTTGCCGTAAAACTCACGGCCGCCCCTGTTGGTCACCCTTGCGTGTACCCGCTGCTCAGTGCCCTTGCAGCCATCACCCTCCAGTATGATGGTGTCTCCGCACAAATCGTAGGGACTTGGGATGGCGGTCAGTGTCAGCACGGTGTCGCCCTCAATGACCATCTTAAGATAGGTATCGCCAGAACCCTCATCATCAAGCCACTCCCCGGTGCCGTCAGCAGTATGCAGCCGGCTGCGGCCGCGGATGTAATAAGTGCCATTGGCAATGTCATTATCCATCTTCACCTGCGCAAAATTATTAAGGGAACGTTTGCCAGGCCTCAGCGTCAGGTTGTTGGTGCCGCACAAACGGTCAACGACCACCTCGCCCTGTTCATTGTAAAGAGAGAACTTATGGTCGTAGGCATGCGTGTACTGGCAAGGCGTGGCCAAGTCGTAACGGAACACCGGCGTAAAGGGCACCGACTTGTCCTTACGCGTGAAGCGTGTCTTGCTCGGCGTGGTGACGGCCATGAGCGACAGCCGCACGTTGTCCTCGTCTGCCGTCTGTCCGGCATCAGGCTCCACGCCCACGACGATGGTCTGGCTCATGGAATAGCCATCGGAGCTGGTGGAGCCGCCAATGCCCTGGTTGTCAGGAGACATCACGGTAAGCACGAAATATCCGTCGTCCATGCCTCCCCATCCCCAGTTCATATGGAAGCATCCGTTGCCGTCGTAGCCATCACACACCCACTCGTGGCCACCGGTAAGATCGCTGTTGTCACCGCTCATCATGAGCGGATGGCCCTTGGCCAGCTCAGAGTAGATAAGGTCTTCCCAGCCGTCGTAGGTGTAGTTGTCGTGGCTGGCATGATAGAGATAAGGATTGTAGCCGAAATAATTGATGAGTGCCGTCGCGCAATTGCCGCCATAGGCACCTGAAGCCGGACCATAGCCCATATGGATGGAATGGCCGACATACTCCATCAGCTCTGCCACGGCAATCTTGGATGCATCGGGGCTGGTGTCACCATACGTATCCAGCATGTTGCCCCAGTCAAACTTGGTACGGGGCAGCGGGTCAAGCGTGCGGGGCATGTTCCATGTGGAGGTGTAGCCAGGAATGACCTGCGTCGAGTCCTGGGGCCACTTCCAGTAATACATAACCTGTGACATTGCCGTAGCCACACATCCTGTGGCCGACCGGTTGTCTCCTGTGGTCATCTCACCCGTCTTCTCGTCCTTGTAGTACGGACAAAGCAGGTTATAGGGTGCGCCCTGGTTCCATTTTGACGTCACCAGCGCGGGTATGGCGTTGCGCGTGGGGCGCGGTGTCGCGCTTACGGTCTGCGCCCGCTTTGACAGGGCCACAGTGCCTGTCTCCATGGCACGCACGCCCTCCTTGAGGCGCTGCAGCCACAGGCGGAGCTGGACTGGCATGCCAGAGACAGAGAACGTGCCATTGTCGGAATAGCCCAGGACGGGCTGTGTCCTGTCACTCGCTGACGCAATGACGAAGCCTCTTTGCCCGACATTGAAGATGTAATATGCAGAGTCGGCGGAGATGACCTCTTTGAGGCTGGACTCCCTCAGTCGCGACTGTGCCCTCATCATACCCTTTGCCATAGGCTTAGCCAAGAATTCCAAGGCCCTTGACTTGGCCTGGTCACGGGTGATGATTGCCGCTGAGGCCATACAGCCATAGGCCACCAAGGGCAGGAAAAGTAAATTTCTAAGTCTCATATCATACGGTTTTAACGATTATCTGAAAAAAGAGTTTATCACTTGGTCAATCTATTGCCCCCGTCAGGGAATACGGCTTGTCAGAAGCGTCCAGTCCGCGCTGTCTGTTGGGCTTGCTGCCCATGACGAACGCTATCCGGCAGCCAGCCTTTAGTTGGTCGCGGGTGATGAAGAGCTTGCCGTATGGACGGCCGTTGACACGCACTGACTGTACATAGCATCTCTTGTCACTGACCCCGGGGGCGACAATCTCCACCGTATTCCCGTTTGGCAGTGACACTTTCATATAAGGCAGGAAAGGCGCTCCCAGCACATACTGCCCTGACCCGGGACAGACAGGATAGAAGCCCATGGCCGAGAACACATACCAGGCCGACATCTGCCCGCAGTCGTCATTACCGCCCAAACCGCGGATTTTGTTGCGGTACATTCTGTCCATGATGACGCGGAGCCAATGCTGGGTTTTCCAGGGCTGCGAGGTCCAGGCATAAAGATACGGGATGTGGTGGCTTGGCTCATTGCCATGGACGTAGCCCCCTATGAGGCACTCTTCCGTAATATCCTCGTTGTCCTTATAATAAACGGGCGGAAGGCTCATCTGGAAAAGACTGTCGAGCCGTGCCACAAACTTTCTGTCGCCACCCATATGCTTAATCAAGCCGTTCACGTCATGGGGTACCGCAAACGAGAAATTCCAGGAGTTGCCCTCTATAAAGCCTTCGCCATAAGTCTGGCACGGATCAAAGTCGCGTTTGAACGTCCCGTTTGCATACCTCGGGACGGCAAAGCCGCGCGAGGTGTCAAAGGTATTGCGCCAGTTGAGCGAACGGCGTGCGTAAGCGCCGGCGATGTCGGTGCGGCCGGCCTTGCGCGCGGCAGCGCTGATGGCCCAGTCATCATAGGCATATTCCAGAGTGTTGGAGGCTGCCTGCCCGTCACGGTCATAAGGCGACCACCCGCGTGCGATGTAGTCTTTCAGTCCGGGAAAGAGCGGGGATGTCGCAGTGGATGTCATGGCCCTCAAGGCCTCATCCACGGGAATGCCGTCGCCGTTGACTATCGCATCAGCCACCACTGATACCGCATGGTAGCCCGTCATGCACCATCCCTCATTGCCCATGATGCCCCACACCGGCAGGATGTGGTGTACGCTCTGTTGCTGGTTGGCCAGCATTGAGCGTACCATTGACGTGTTGCGGTCAGGCTTGAGCAGGGAAAGCAGGGGATGCTCCGCACGGTAAGTGTCCCAAAGCGAGAATATGGTATAGTTGTCAAAGTCTCTGGCCATATGGATATTCCCGTCAAGTCCCCGGTATTGGCGGTCCACATCCATATAGATGGAGGGGTTAATCATCGTGTGGTAAAGCGATGTGTAGAGCATTGCCTTCTGGTCGTCGCTGCCCTGGCAGGTGATGACCGACAGCTCCTTCTCCCACTGCGCACGTGTGGCTGCAAGAATGTCGTCGAAGCCTTTTCCCTCCGTCTCTGCCTGAAGATTGCGCACGGCACCATCGGTACTGACAGCGGAGAGTCCAACTTTGACCGTAATGTCCTGCGACTTGTGATTGTCGAAATTGAACCATGCCACAATGGCCCGCCCGGCAATTTCCGGGAAGTTGTGGTGGATGTCCATCTTGCCGAGGAAGCCGTTGTACGGGGTGCGCTTCATGTCACGGTAGCCGTAGCTGACAATCGGCTTGGAAAAAGTCATGGCAAAATAGATATAGTTTTGTCGCGCCCATCCGTTGGTGATGCGGTATCCCGTAACGAGCGTGTCATTCTCCACCCTGACTGACGACCATAGCACCTTGCCGTCGTAGTTGTAAATGCCATGCATGAGGTCAAGGATAATCCGGCTGTCTTCGCCTGCGGGATAGGTATAATGATGCACGCCCACGTGCTGTGTCGCCGTGAGTCTGACCAGGACACCATTGTCCTGCAGCCTCACCTCATAATAACCTGGACTGGCCTTCTCCGTGGCATGGTCAACGCGCTGGCGATAGCCCGCGCCGGGATTGTCGGCAGTGCCTGGATTGAGCCGCAGCGCACCGGTCTGCGGCATGAGCATGATGTCGCCCAGGTCGCTGTGGCCGGTACCGCTGAGATGGGTGTGTGAGAATCCCACTATCGTAGGGTCATCATGCTGATAGCCTGCGCAGTAGGCATATACCTGTTTTTGATAGGTGCCGTTGACATTGTGCGGAATGGTGTCGGTCTCAGGACTGAGCTGCACAAACCCAAACGGCGCGCAGGCACCGGGAAAACAGTGCCCCATGCCCGCCGTGCCAATCATCGGGTTGACATAATCCACGAGCGCCTGCTGCGCAAGGGCGGCAAGCGGAAGAAGCACGGTCGCGGCAAGTGCCGTATATCTTTTTATTTTCATTCGCATTAGACTCACCTTATCACCTTGACGACTTTACCGTGGCTCCGGCCGACTACATAAAGTCCCCTGGGCAGCGCCTTGATGTCGCTGTTATTGCTGACCTTCATTCCATTTATAGTGTATATGCCGGCATTCTCTGGTCTGTCCGGAACGAGAGCGGATATCCCGGCGGCATCAGCGAAAAAACGGAAGTTGTGCAGCTTTGCCCCGGCAACGGTGGTCACAAAATAGATGGTATGTTTGCCTGTAAGCCTCTCGGACAGTTTTATTGCCTTGTTCTGCCATTGTCCCTTTGTAATGACCCCAGTATCACCAAGCCGTCTGTCCGCCACAACAGAATCGGCATAGACAATCAACTTGGTACGTGACTGGGTGGCATTGACACGCAGCACCACATCCTGTGCTCCACTATCGCCAAAATCAACACGACGGAAGCCTGCATATCCGTGGGGCAAGTTAAGTACGGCACATGTACCGCCATCTTCCTCACTCAGTTGCATGAATTTCAGGTCGTCAAAACACGTAGCCGGATTAGTGGAAAACGCATTCTTGCTGAACATGCGGTTGACATGTGCGTTGAAGGCCACGGAAACAGCCGTAGATGCCCCGAAGGCATCATTTGTAATATCTTTCTCGTCATTGCCCTCCTTGCGCTTGAAGTCCTCACTGGTCTTGGTGAGCCACGCCGACCAGGTCACTCCCTTGGAGTTCCGGTTCTGCCAGGCCCGCCACGCATTTTTTTTCATCCACGCCAGAGCGTCCTCGTGGTTGAGGTCTTGAGCATAGCGGCGGGCGTAGCGCATGAAGATACCCTTGAAGCCACACAAGTCGCCACTAATGGTTTGGCAGACCTTTATAATACTGTCGCCGTCGCACAGGTTGGAAATGGTATAGTTGTATATCTTGTCAGCATCTGACAGGAATTGGGTATTGCCCGTATGCTCATAAAGCAGAACAGCTGCGCCGAGCATGGTGCCCTGGTTATAAGTGGATGCCCAATGGTTGAAATTCGCCTCCATGGAGCCGTCGGATGTCCATGCACGGCTGTCATAGACTTGTCCGTTGGAGGCATCGAACAGCAGTTGGCGCTGGGCCTTATAGATGGACAGAGCCTTGCGATAGTAGGCCTCGTCGCCCGTGGCCTCTGCCAGATAGCATGCCGCCACGGTAGCCGGGCAGTTGATGCAGGAGTTCGTGGCAAGCTTGTTCTCCTGGCTTTGCTTCCAGACAAGCGTGCCAAAGCGCTGGTGGGCACGGTTGTACATGGCGTCATAGTTCTTGCGCGCCTTATCAAGATAATCCTGGACTCCAAAGAACTTATAGGCACGGACACAAGCAAGAACCATCCAAGTGATGTCATCATTAAACTCATTGTTTGTCCAGTCCGTCCCATTGCGCTGCAGGAAATTATTGTACAGCTCGCTGAAGATATCCCGGTACTTCGCATCCCCTGTTGTCTCGAAGGCATCGAGGATGGTCTCAAACATCTCAGCATCACCCCACCAGCCGCCATTGCCGAGCACATGGCCGACAGCCGCCTCGTGATAATACTGGTTGAGGAAGCCGCTCATCATGGAGTCGCGTACGGCTGTGGTAAACGATGTCTGAACCGAGCCGTCCTCTGTCAGGCGGAATTGCGTCCACTCAGCCGCCGTCGAAGGCTCGTAGGTGGTTGAGAGCATGACACCGTCACCCTGCGCGAGTTTTTTTGACAGACAATACTTATTGGTATTATCCGTAAAGAGCTTGTATGCGCCCTCTACTCCCTCCACAGGCTGGACAGACCATTTCGCGTAATCACCTGCATCTGTAAGCGGGCGCTGGGAAACGGGCTGCCCTGCCTTGTTGCCATTCTCGCGGGCAAGATACAAGCCGGAGTAAGCATTGCGGAAACCATAAAGGCCGTCGCCTAAGTCAACAAGCTGCCAGCGCTGCGCAGCGACACCAGTCTCTGTCCATAACACCGCACGCACCGTTGAGCCGGAGGCATTCTGTGGGAACGCCGACTGGGTGCCGGAGGCAATGAGGTAATACTTTCCCGGCGTCTGCGCCTGACAGGTCAGGACTGCAAAGGCGACGAAAAGCGCCGAGACGATTCTATCTGTTTTCATGTTCTATCTGTTTTCATGTTGTCTTAAGTCATTTGAAAAAGGGAAAGGAGGTGCCAGGCGATACCGGCACTCTCCTTTCCGTATAACACTTCAACCTATCCTGTTACTCACTTGCCCACCCCGTGTTCTGCACAATCTGCGGGTCACGGTTGACCTCATCCTGAGGAATCGGGAATAAGGACATGCGCTTGGTGTAGATACGGTGGTCCTGGGTGAGACGTTTGTAGAAATTGACATTCTGGTTCTCATCCGTCACGCCGGTGTTCATCACGTTGAAGCCGGTAAAGTCGCCGCCTTCGCCGCCCTGGTGATAGGCAGGATAAATCCAGCCGTCAGTCATCTCGCTCCCGTCACGCCACTTTCCTTCGCCAACGCCCCAACGGCGCACATCGAAGTAGTGCTTATTCTCATAGGCCAATTCTATCAGACGCTCACGGTAAACGACCTTGAGCACAAGCTCCTGGGTCAGGTTACCGAGATCAATGCGCGGCTTGCCCCAGACATCGGTGGGCGTGCGGTCCTCCGCATTGAGACCCACATACTCGCGGACACCGGCGCGCTGACGTATCAGGTTGACGTAATGCATGGCCTCACCCAGCTCACCGAGCTCGGCGCAAGCCTCAGCATAGTTAAGGTAGACCTCGCCCAATCGGAGTAGCGGAAGCATATCGATATTGCTTTCCTTGGCGTAATAGTTCTTGCGGACTATAGTGCCAAAGATGGGGTAGTCGTGCGTGTTGCCGTTAGGGCCGGAATTGCCATTATAGTTCATCTCCACGGGAGTTGACTTGTCGAAGTCCCAAGGCCTGTTCTGGAAGGTGACGGCCAGATAGAATCTCGGCTCGCGGCCATAGAACTGCTTAAGTATGGAATGGCCCGACCCCGGTGAGAAATACTGGTAGCTTGTCAAGGAGTCAATACACGATTTTGACTGTGTGATTGACAGCTTGTTACGCACAGGATAGTACTTTGGGTCACTGGTGTCGTAGGTAAAGTAGTCCGGGTCCTTGGTGATGTCGAGTCCCTTGTTGGTGAAATAGAGGTCGACAAACTCAAGTGGAACGGAGAAGGCGCCACCGCCCTTGTCGTAGTTGGAGCCGAGTCCCTGGAATCGGGGTACCATGCAATAGGTCTCGTTGCTTGCATTGGTGCGGCCATAGATCAGCTCCTCGTTGTCTGACGAGCCCATGCTGGCCGCAAAGACAGAACGGAAAGGACATGACTTGTCTACCGAGGAGACGAGCTTGCCGTTGGCATCACGCAGTGCCAGTCGGAACTTTCCGTTGTCGATGATGCGCTTTGCCGCATCGCGGGCGTCACGCCATTTCTGCTCGTCACGCTGCTGGGGGAAGAGCTTTGTGCCGTCCTTGTTGGTCAGGCTCTGGTAATAAGGGTCGCCATTGAAGAGATAGCTGGCACGGAAGAGATACACCTCAGCAAGAAGGCCCTCGACAGCCTCTTTGGTGAGGTTGCCTTTCATCTG
>CALMUD010000013.1 GCA_937872735.1 uncultured Bacteroidales bacterium | reverse complement strand
AGGCGTGGAGAAGTGGGTGATAGGGTAAATAACAAACGGAATGAGGGGGAAACCTCTCCGAGGTAAAACAGCAATAGCACACGACCGACACACACCTCCCCCCCAATTTACCTCACCCCCGAATATGCGTCAGCTGTAACTTTACCGCGCATTAGCTCCGAAAGCGTTAAGAAAATGGCACTTGCGCAGCGTAAAAAAGCCTTTTAGCGGAGAGCCGAAAAAAAACGGCAAAAGCCTTTTAAGGCTCGTAGCATTAAAAGGCTTTAGCGTAGCAAGTGGCATTTTTAGCTTTCAGAGCTCAGCGCTGGCGTCTTTCGGTTCCTTTCTTCGCTAAAGAAGAAAGGAATAAAAAAAGTATTATCTTTGTACCCAGAGATGAAACTATTCAGATTGCCGCATATTATGTTAGTGCCATTGCTATTGTTGGTACTCAACGGATGTTCCCATAAAGCAGGTAACGCCCCCTATGAAGGTGCCGCCGTTTACTATTGGCGCACCATTTGGCAACTGAGTCCGCGTGAATCCGACTTCCTGCATCAGCATCGCATACAGCGCATCTATCTGCGTCTGTTCGATGTCGTAAAAAAAGATGGAGTGCCGATGCCCGATGCCACTTTGCGCTTCTCGCAACCCTTGCCGAAAGGCTGTGCCTTGATTCCCGTGGTGTTCGTCAGCGACGATTGTCTGTCTGCCGACACCACCGACAGTTCACTGGCGTGCCATATTGCCGATAGAGTGGTGCAGATGGGACAAACCAATGATTTCATTTTCAGCGAATTGCAGATTGACTGTGATTGGCGTACCAGTAATCAGGCTGCCTATTTCGCCTTCTTGCGTCAGTTGCGCACCGCTCTCTCCCACCACGGCAGTTTCCGGCTCTCCGCCACCATCCGTCTCCACCAATTGCGGCAGACCCCGCCGCCCGTTGATTATGGTGTGCTGATGTGCTATAATACCGGCGACCTTACCAACTACCGCACCCGAAACGCTGTGCTCGATGCCAAAGAGGTACGCTTCTATCAGCAGAGTCTTGGCACTTATCCCCTGCCATTGTGTGGCGCTTATCCCGTGTTCAGGTGGCAGCGGCTCTTCCGCAACCGCAGGTTCGTTTCCATTGTCAGGGATTTGAACGTTGCCGACCGCCAGAGTTTTGCGCCCGTCTCCCCAGGTCTCTACAAAGTGGTGAAGTCCCATTCGGTGCCGTCGCCCGACCCCTCGGCTTTTGGCCTGCGCTTGTTTGCCGGTGATGAGGTGAAGCAGGATGAAGTGCCTGCCGACAGTGTGCTGGCTGTGATGCACTTGCTGCAGACCCAGCGTCCGGGCATCAATCGGCAAGTCATCATTTACAGTCTCAACGATAAAGATATAAAACGATATACCAATGAAGAAGTTAGCGCTATTTTTTCTGCTGAGTAGTCTCGCTGTACAGTCAGTGTCCGCCTGCATCTATGAGCGTGACCTGCACCACTATATGTTCAGCGTTTACAGCTACAATGCCTACTGCAAGTCGTTGCAGGGCCATACCGACCAAAACGTGCGGTACTGGTCAAAATATACGGGAGGCAAAGTGCAGGATGCCGACATCCGTGAGCAACTCACCAATGCGGGCGACACCACTGCCGCCAGTAACCGTCTGCTGACTTATCTGAAGGGTAGGCGTGATGCGGCTGGGGTGGAATATCTGCAGAAACTGCAGCTGATGAAAAAGACGGCAGCCCTGACTTCCGATGGCTGGAACTATCCCACCAAGCAGCAGCTGGAACAGAGCAAGCAGACTTGGGCGGGACTGATGATGTGGGCTTTGGATAAACTGAGACAGAAGAAGACGGGTCTGCAAAGCCGATATGTGCTGATGGCTATGCGTGGCGCTTTCTATTCGGGACAGCGCGACAAGATGGCCGAAATCTGGACCAGCTTTGGCAAGACGGTGCGCGAGGCCGACCTCCACAACCAGTGCGAGGGATACATGGCCAGTGAGTGGATGGCGAAAGGGCTGACCGAAAAGGCGCGTGCTTTCTATATCAAGAATGGCAATATCAACGACCTCCGTGCCACTTTTCCCCAGAATATCGGGCTTAAAGACCTTCAGACCCTATATCAGACCTATCCCAATTCGGTAGCTTTCCCTTTCGTCATTCAGGACTATCTTAACTCGCTTGATGCGGATGTCAATCCTGGCGGATGGGTGGATACGCTCTCGGCCGACTGGGTGCAGCGCGACTCGGCTGCCCGCAAGGAGCTACGGGCTTTTGTCTCTTTTGCCGATGGGGTGCTTCGCTCCAATGGCACAGCTGCTCCTGCACTGTGGAAATCGGCGCAGGGTTATGCGCTCTATCTGCTTGGCAACAAGCCGCAAGCGCTCTCCTGCCTCTACCTGGCTCAGAAGATGCGCGCCAATCAGCAGATGGCTTATAACACCCGTTCCATCATTCTGCTTATCAGAGCCGAGATGGACGAGTATAACGACAAGTTTGAGGCCTATGCCTCCAAAGAGCTGGTGTGGCTCAACAATACCGCACGGCATGAGCAGAACAATGCCGACTTGGGCACATTTGGGTTCCGCAATCACTATACCGATGTGATGGACCGTGTGGTGCTGTGTGTGATGGCTCCCCGATATGCCCGTATGGGCAAAATCAGTACGGCTGCCATTCTCACCAATATGGCCGATGAACTGACGCTTACGCAGAATACCTACAACCGCAGGACTTCGCTGGTGCCTCGCGATTCTTTCTCCTCCTTCAACAGAGATTATGCCAGCGACTTGTTTGTGTTGCTCGATACCGCCAGTGTGGAGGGCGTGACGGCTTATTATCAGGTGCTGAAGGGGGGTGGCACACCGCTTGAGCAGTCCCTGCTGCCTTTCTGCTATGTTGAGCAGCAGTATGTGGCCGAAATCATTGCCACTAAACTGATGCGCCAGTTCCGCTTCAAGTCGGCTATCGAATATCTGAAACTGGTGGACGATAAATTTGTGCAGGGTATGAACATCTTACCTTATCTGGCTTATTCTCCGGGTGAGCCCCTTTGGTTCAATGCCCATCAGCTGATTGCCAAAAAACAGAAGAAGGGGGCTGCCGATGCCAAAATGAGGTTCTGCAAACTGATGCTGAAGCAGGAAGATGCACTCCAAAAGGCCACCTCCAAGGGCAAGACGTCGGGCAAGAAGTTTGCCGTTTTAGCCTACAATATGGCCACGGCCTATACGCAGGCTTCGTGCCTGGGCCAGTGCTGGGCACTGACGCATTACAGCTGGACCTCCGCTCCCGACTCGTTGGCGCTGGCCGATGACCCTTACCTCAAGCGTGCCAAGACACTGCTGCGAACGGCTTTCAATGCCGATGCGTCTGACGATAACAAGGTGCGGTGCCTTTATGCCCTGGCTACGCTGGGCCGCCCTTATAGATGTATGCTCAAGACCGACCCTTGGTTCTCCTATGTGAATGACCCCGATTATTCTAAATACATGCAGATGTTGGCACGTCTGGCCGATACGGAGGCGTTTGCTTCCTATGGCATCGGACGCTGTGATGAGATGAAGGATTATATGGGTGCCCCTAAGTCGGCAGGCGATGCGGGGCAGAAAAATGAGTGAGATGGATAACGTCAATATGATAGAACTGACTGACGGTTTTCTCTCGGTGGGTATCCTGCCTATGGCGGGGGGGCGCATTGTCAGTCTGAGGCGCGAGGACGGATGCAATCTGCTGAAGAGTGACCCTGCCTTGTGGACGGCCGATTGCCCTGTGCCATCAGCGCAGCTGCTCGATTTTACGGCCTACAATGGTCATGAGGTATGGGTGGGTCCTCAGAGTCAGTGGTGGAAACATCAGGATATAAACCTTGAAAAGCGTGAATCTGACCTTTTCTGGCCGCCTGACCCTTACATCAGTTATGGCCGTTACCGCATCACCAGCCGCACTGCGTGCAGTCTTGTGATGGTGGGTCCCGATAGCCCCGTCAGCGGCATACGGTTCACCAAGCGCATCAGTCTTGATGGCCGTGGAGGCTTGCGTTTTGAGGTGGAGGCCTGCAACATACGCCCCGTGCCCATGGCGTGGGACTTGTGGATGCTGACGCGTACCGATGGCCATAACCCTGTTTTTGTGCCTGTGGCTTCTCCTGACGAGGTGCGGGTGGGACCGCCCACGCACAGCTATGAGGGTCCTGCCCCCTATGAGGTGCTGAAGGTGGGTGCCGATGCTTATTTCACTTTTACCCCTGAGTTGCGCGATGCGTCTTTCTCAGCCTCTACCGCCAAGGCTTTCATTCATCCCTGCCGGCCTTTCATGGCTACCCTCAGTGGCGATAGCCTGCTCGTTATTCATTTTGAACACCATGACCAGCAGCTGCTGCATCCTGAACAGACGGAGGTGGAACTCTATAATTATGCTTCGGAGGATGCTGCGGCGCTGATGGAGATGGAGTATCATGCGCCCTATGTGCTGTTGCAGCCAGGTCAGACCATGAGCGCCTGCGAATTTTGGCAGGTGCTGCCCTATGTCGGTTCCCGCACGCGTGAGGACATCTGCCGTGCGCTGAAGGAGGTGAAGTGAACAGCGGGAGCGAACTGCATGGAATTTGGCACGTTTTTTGCCCAACAATTGTAAATAAATTCTGATAGATATGAAAAAGTTGAATTTGATAATGAGTGCCGTGCTGTTATTGGCGTCAATGGGAGCAAATGCCTCCAAAGCCATTCAGGTGGGCGGCATGGAGTATGAGGCTGCATCGGGGTCGGAGGCTACGCTTACCGACTGTCTGGACCGCAAGGGGGTGGTTGATGTTCCTTCTGTGGTGGTGCTTAATGGGAAAAACTATACAGTGACTTCCATCGGGTCCAAGGCTTTCAAGAGCAACAAAAAACTGAAAAAGGTGCAGTTGCCGGCTACGGTATCGCATATCGGCTATAAGGCATTCTATAATTGTAAAATGCTGTCAGACGTTAACTTGCCAGAGGGACTTACCGAGGTGGACGAGCAGGCGCTGGCTGAATGTCCGGCACTGACCTCCCTGGTTTTGCCGTCCACTCTCACCAAGGTGAAGGATTATGCCTTTGCAGGCAATACCAAATTGACAGGCATACAGGTGGCTGATGCCAATCCCGCTTTCGTTGCTGTTGACGGGGTGCTGTTCGACAAGCAGATGACCAAGTTGATTGCCTATCCTTCCGGAAAGCCTGGAGGTGAGTATCATGTTCCTAATGGGGTGGTGATGGTCTGTCCGGGCGCTTTCTCTTTTGCCGTCAATCTGGTATCGGTTTCTTTGCCCGATGGAGTGGTCAATCTGGGGGAGAATGCGTTTGCCAACTGCCGCAGTCTGTCGGCCGTCTATTTGCCCTATTCCATTACCGCCATTGCGGATGGCACGTTCAATCGCTGTTCCAGTCTGGTTACCATCGATTTGCCCAACAGCATCACGTTGATTGGCGACGATGCGTTTATTGGCTGTACTCATTTGACTTCCATTGTGTTGCCGCGTGGTGTTGCTACGGTGGGTGATGATGCTTTCTCCTGGTGTGATAATCTCAGTCTGATTGTGTGTGAGGGACCCACTCCTCCTTCCATTCGCCGAGAGGCTTTCTCTGATGATACCAAGCGCAATGCGGTGCTTCGGGTTCCTCCGTTTGCTTTCGAACAATACCGTACCGCTAAAGAGTGGATGACATTCCCGCATATTGAGCGTGACAGAAGACGGTAATTGAGTTTTTGGTTCATAAACA
>CALMUD010000012.1 GCA_937872735.1 uncultured Bacteroidales bacterium | reverse complement strand
TTCAGACGTGTGCTCTTCCGATCTAGGGTGGTAAAGGGTAGGGGGTGTCTCCCAAAAAAGGAGCAGCCGTCAATCAATAATTAGGGTTTTGTACCTCATTGTCGCGGACAATATAGATGTCGTTGGCCATGTCGGGGAACGCCGATTTGAGCGTTCTGGCCAGCACCATAGCATCGGCATGGTTGCGGAAGTCGCCAATTCTGAGTTTCCAGAAAGGAGAGGAGAATGTAAGATAGGCGTTCAGTTCCGGATATTTGTTTTTGATGCGGGCCTCGCGGCGCTGAGCCTCGGCTTTGGAAGTACGCTGTCCGTTGCCCATGTAGGCCTGCACGCGGAAACCCGAAAAGGTGAGTTTCTTCTTGTTGGCCCATGCAGCCTTCTTCTTGTCGAGCAGGTTCTTCATCTGTTCCGACATGTGGATGGTAACGTCGCCATCACCGCTGTTATTGCTGTTGAGGGCGTTGAAGATGTTGTCGGCGCTGGCCGAGGCGAACAGCAGCAATGCCAATCCTGCGATTATGCATGAAATGTGTTTCATATACGCTTCAAAAATTTTTATCATTCAGAATGGGTCTCATTTGTATGGGGTTACCTATAAGTTGAGATGCCCATCTTGGCTACAAAGATACTCAATCTTCACCTAAAAGAGTATAAAAAAGCAGAGAAAGAGAAGATTTACCGCTCATTTTACTTTAAAGTGAAATATTATTTGTACTTTTGGCTAAGAAATAACTGGCAAAGATATGAGTGAGGTTGAATTATTACTGGCCAATGAGGCGGATAACTGCTTTCAAATCAAATACTCATTTTGGGGAATGGAGGAGCCAAGAACACTAAAACCTATAATGAGGATGATACGTTGAAAGGTTATGTGTTGACGCTTCAAAAGTTTGAAAAACTGCTTAAGGAATGCGTAAAAGATGGTTCTGTAGCCATCACTGAAAATACAATAGAAACCAATAATACTTTTGACCTATGAGAACGATTCAGAACAAATTCAAAGACATGGTGGCACAAGTTCCGGCCAATGTAAAAGATGAGGTGAATTTGTCTTTTGCTATAGCAGACAGATTATATGCTTTGATGAAAGAGAGAGGCTTGTCGAAGAAGGAGTTTGCTGACGCTATTGGCAAGAGACCCAGTGAGGTGACAAAATGGTTGAGCGGACAGCACAATTTTACTATCCGTACACTTAGTATGCTTTCTGTTTTCTTTGGTAAATCACTGATTGTGGTGAAGTGAATCAGAAAAAGTCGGAAATCTGTCTGTTCCTGTAGTTTTTCTTTTGATTCTATTCCCGTTCTTGTCCGTGTCTTATCTCATTTTCCTCAATGAACAGCAATTGCTGTTCCAGCATCTCCACCTTGTGCAGGTGGCAGCCCGCAGCCTTGGCAATGGCAACCGGGTTGCTGTATATGGCCTTTATTTCCATAGGGCGGTGGTGGTCATAGTCCAGCCTCATGCTGGGTGCATAAGGCTTCATGTGGTCTGTGTTGTCCAGCATCCGTTGCACAAATTCGTCGCCTATGTCAGCACCGCAAGCCTTGGCACCATTCACCACCTCCTGCATCAGGTCTGTCACCAGCGCCCGTGAGGCAGGGTCTTTCATCAGGCAGTCGGTGGTGGTGTGCAGCACCACGGTCAGTCCGTTGTAGGGTATGTTCCACACCAGTTTTCTCCATCTGAACAGATTAAGGTCGTCGCCCTGGGTGAAGGGCACCCCCGATTCCTCAAAGTCTTGCTTTATCTGGTAGGCAATGTCGGGGTTGATGTGGTTGTGCAGATAACTGACCGTCAGCGCACCATAGTCGGCATGGCAGATATGTCCAGGGGCAATGCGTGATGCGCAGATGAAAGCCATGGCACCGCCTATCGGGTTTTGAGGAATCGCTTTTTCCAGTTCCTGTTCCAGTCCCAATCCGTTCTGCACCAGAATAATGACCGACCCTGCGTGGAGCAACGGGGGCAGCATAGTGCGCAGTTGGTCGTTCTGGGTTGATTTCATGGCAACCAGCACCACATCGCATGGCGGCATTTGTGAGGTGCTGCTGTAGATGTTCATATTGCTGAGATGAAAATCGCCGTTCACCGAGTCCACTTGCAGACCATGCGTTTTCACATAATCATATTCGGAGTGATAGAGAAAGTGGACCTCATGTCCGTGCTGGCACAATTTGCCACCATAGTATCCGCCCAAGGCGCCCGTCCCGATAATAGCATATTTCAAATTCATCTTTTTCCGGTTTTCTCAGCTGCAAATATACAGCTTTTGTTTCATTCTTGTCTTTCGTCCCTTGGCCATTCCATACAAAAAGGGACCCCGCAAACGCGAAGTCCCTTTTTTATAGTGAAAAATTATCAGTCTTGCTTATTTGGCGATAGCAGGCTGCTTTGACTCTTTCTTTGCCTCCTTGCCCAATACCATAAAGGCAGTAGGAGAAGCGACAAAGACAGAAGAATAAGTACCAACAATCACACCAATCAGCATGGCGAAGATGAATCCGCGAATCACCTCACCTCCGAAGAAGAAGATGACCACCAATACTACCAGCACACTCATGGAGGTACTGAACGTACGGCTCAGCGTAGAAGAGATGGCATCGTTGAATACCGAGTGCTGGTCGCGGTCAGGATACAGACCACGATACTCACGGATACGGTCGAAGATGACCACCTTATCGTTGATGGAGTAACCGATGATAGTAAGGATGGCGGCAATGAACTGCTGGTCAACCTCGAGTGAGAATGGCATGAAGGTGTAGCAGAGTGAGAATACACCCATAATGAGCAAGGCATCGTGTGCCAAGGCTACTACTGAACCCACACTGAAGGCCACGTCACGGAATCGGATCAGAATGTAGAGACCGATACCCACCAAGGCCAGAACGACAGCAATGAAGGCATTGACAATCATATCGAATGCCATGGTTGGTCCCACCTTGGTGGAACTCTGGATACCATAGCTGTCGGCATCATTGTCGCCTGCCACTTTCACCTTGCCACTGTTGACCACATATCTTTGTGTGAACATATCCTTGGTGACCTGCTGGCTCATCATAGGCTTCAATGCCGTGTAAAGACGGTTCTCAATGTCGGCATCCACATTATCCGCCTCGTCCTCGATGCGGAAGTTGGTAGAGATTCGTACCTGATTGGCAGCTCCAATGGTGATTACATTGACGCTCTCTCCGTTGAATGCTTTGTCGAGCAATCCCTTCACTTGGTCGGTAGCGACGTCCTTCTCGAAACGGACCACATAGTTGCGGCCACCCGAAAAGTCGATGCCTCTCTTCAATCCTCTTGTGGCGAATGACACGCAAGAGATGATAATCAGCAATCCGGAAACGATAAGGAATGTCTTGCTCTTGCCAATGAAGTCATACTTGATATTCTGCAAGAAATTCTTGGTGAAATCAGTAGTGAATGGCAGATTATGATACTTCTCATTCTTCAGCAGCTTGTTGAATATCAATCGGCTGAGGAAGATGGCAGTAAAGAACGAAGAAAGGATACCGATAATCAGCGTGGTAGCGAATCCCTTGATAGGGCCCGTACCGAAATAGAACAGGATGACACCGGTAAGGATGGTGGTAAGGTTGGAGTCCACAATGGCACTCATGGCATTGCTGTATCCATCATCGAGGGCATGGTGTATATCCTTGCCCTTGGCCAGCTCCTCTCGCGTTCGTTCATATATCAGCACATTGGCGTCGACCGCCATACCCAGCGTAAGCACGATACCCGCTATACCTGGTAGTGTCAGTACTGCCTTGAAGGAGGCCAATATACCGAAAATCATAAATACGTTGCCCAGCAGGGCAGTATCGGCTACCAGACCGGGAACCAATCCGTAATAGAAAATCATGTAGAGCAGCACAACCACAAAGGCGGCGATGAATGATATCATACCGTTGGTGATGGCCGATTGACCCAGTGAAGGGCCTACAATATCCTCCTGTACAATCTTGGCAGGGGCAGGCATCTTGCCACTCTTCAGCACGTTGGCCAAGTCCTTGGCCTCGTCGGGAGTGAAGTTGCCGGTGATGGAAGAACGTCCGCCATCAATCTCGCCATTGACGCGAGGGTAAGAATAAACATAACCATCCAAAACGATGGCGATGCACTTCTTCACATTGTCGCGGGTAAGGTCGGCCCATTTCTTGGCGCCCTCAGCGTTCATTTCCATGCTGACGCTGGCTGCGACCTGTCCTTTTTCTATTTCAGCGTTGGCATCTGTCACAGCATCACCTGTGAGCGGTGCCTTGCGTGGTCTGCCCTTCATGCCCTTGGCATACAGTGCAATCAGTGCATAAGCATCGCCGTCACCTTCTGGCTTGACAGTCCATGCTGGCATCAGGGTAGGAGGCAGAATGCCTTTGGCAATACCCTCACGGAAGTAGGCAGCCACTTTGGCTGTATCTTTAGCTGTCGCCCAGCCGATGCGAGGACCAGGCATCACCTGTCCCTGCTGGGTAACACACAACTGGAAGATAGAGAACAATGGATTCTCAGCCTGAGCATCAGTTTTGGCAGCCGATGCACCCTTCTTGCTGGTATCGGCACTCAACTTTGACAGCAGAGCGTTATCGCTCTTGGCGCTGTCCTTTTTGGTGCTGTCGGTAGAGACGGTGGCCTTTTTGCCTTTCTTGGCGCTGGCCTCGTCTTTCAACATATCGTTCAGTGCAGAAATGTTTTGTGCAATATCACTGAGCTCGGTAGTTTCCCAGAACTCCAGATTGGCAGAGCCCTGCAGCAACTTGCGTACACGTTCTGGCTCCTTGATGCCTGGCATCTCGATGAGCACACGGCTTGAACCTGCCAGACGCTGGATGTTAGGCTGTATGACTCCGAATCGGTCGATACGGGAACGCAGCACGTTGAAAGAGTTGGTCATGGCGGCTTCAATGTCGTCACGCAGCACTTTCACCACTTGCTCGTCTGTGGCATCACTCTTGATAAGATTTTTCGAGTCCCGGTTAGAGAAATAGCTGGCCAGTGGTGTTCCAGGGTCGTTCTGCTTCAATGAAGCAACGAACAGTGTCAGAAAATCCTTTTGGCTGGATTTCTGTGCCTGCTGCGCATCCTTGATGGATTTTGCAAAAGCTGGTTTCAAGGCTTGGTCTCCTGCGAGTGATTTCAGAATGTCGGGAACGGAAACTTCCATCACGACGTTCATACCGCCCTTCAAGTCCAGACCAAGACCTAATTCGTTTTCACGACATTCTTTCACGGTAAAGCCGAAGAACCAGCCTCCCAATGGTTTCTCTTTTGATACTGAGTCCATGAAGGCATTGTATTTCACATTGTCGCCGGCAGCATACGCTTCCGCTTCACTCTCATAGTGTTGCGAAATGACGCTGAAGGAGAGGTAGTAAATACATACCAAGGCCAGTATCACAGTAATGACCTCTACAAAGATCTTTACAATTCCTTTGTCTTGCATTTCTTGATATTGTTATTATTATTAATTTGACTTTTTATGGTTTGTAACAAGGTGCAAAGATAATGTTTTTTTATTCTTAAAGACGATTTGTGAGTGGTTTTTTGCTTTTTCAGTTTTTTTATCGGAACATTATTTTGCTCATTTCCCACAATTTTGCAATGAATGAGGAGGCTTTTGTTATTTGCATATAGGGTACTTGGGTGGTACCAAACTGGTTGTAGGAGTTTTCGATGCTTTCTTGCATGCTGCCTTCAAAATCGAAGCGGAGCGATTTGCGGTGTGCCAGCTGTATGGCACGCCATATAATGAGGGAGGAGGCGCCGGTCTCTTTGTAGTCGGGGTGATTGGCTGGTATCAGATAGTAGGCGGTCTGGCCGTCCCACACCATCAGCAGGGCCGACTGTATATCGGGGCTGCCCGGGGCGTTGATGCTCAGCAGCACGCCTTGTCCCCGTTTGATAGCTTCGCGACAGATGCCCGTCTCCACTACTTGGGGGGTGCTGTCTTTTTCTCCTTTCAGGGTCAGTATCTGACAGTGAAATTTATAAAAATCTTCGGCCGACAGTGCATTTTGCTGGCATTCCAATCCGTTGCGTATCCCTTTTCTTATCTGCCGTTGTTTGGCTGGGGTGAATTGTGCAAACACGGATTCCAGATTGCTGGTATCGTCAATCCGGTAGGTGTATCGGGTGGTCTGCTGATAGTGTTTCCAGCAGAATGGCAGCCAGTTGGTAAGCTGAGGCTCAAAGTTCTGCTGGTAGTAGTCAATGTCCAGATGTCCTATCTGGTTGATGAGGTCGTAGCAGAGGTCTTTTTCGTAGGTGAGGCGCTCACGCTGCGTCTGACCATCGGGATAGAGCAGGTGGGGACCATTGGTCTGGGTGAGCGGAGGCATCAGTATGTAGCTGAACCTCCATTTGTGCCCTATCAGATAGGGAAGGGTAGCTACTATCTTGTGTGCCTTGTTGCGGACAATTATCACATCCCACTGCTTACCTGCGCAGACGGCCTCCATCCACCAGTATTGGGAGTAGATGGGCAGGTCGGCTTGGTGTTCTTCGCAAAAGATGCGATAAAGTTCTTTGTTTGTCATTTTGCAGCGGTGTGCTATTTGTCTGAACAAATTTAAATAAAAAGTGTGTATTAGATGTGCATTTCTATGGAAAAAAGGAACCTTAGTGGAAGCGAGGTGCAAAAAAAGCGGAAGCTCCGATAGGAACTTCCGCTTCTGATGTATTGAAATACAGTTTTATTTCTTTACGAACTCCTTGACATAAACGCCGTTGGCAGTGAGCAGACGCAACAGGTAGATGCCCTTGCCCAACTGTGAAACGTTGATTCCGTTGGCCAGCGATTTACAATCGGTGTTCTGCTCAAACAGCATTTTCCCGGTTGTGCTCATGATGCTTACATGGGCATTACCCTCTTCGTTGAGGCGGACGGACAGAAGGTCTTTGACAGGATTAGGGTAAACCTCACAAATTGAGTTCTTTACCTCTTCAATGCCAGTGTCCTTAGGTCCATCGGGGTTGTAGGTGGCTAGTGCCATTGCTCTGCCGCATCCGCTGCCAGCTTGTATCTGCCAGTTCACAAGTCCTGGCATAGGGTAAGTGGTGCTGGTTGTGTTTTTGCAGCCAGTGAAAGTGATGACATCCGCATTGCCTTGGTAAGAGTCGTAGGCAGGGCCGTCTTCGAAGTAGCCCACCGAGAACTGACTGCCGCTGGCGGTCAGTGTGTAGTTGCCAGCGGCGGTTATCTCAACCGGGTTGCTGAATGTGAAAGTATAATAGCCAGCTGCGTTCAGCGTGGTATTGGCAGAAGTGTAGGCGGCAATGTCAGTGCCGTTCTGCGACAGCGTCAATGTCAGCGCCTGGTCGCCCTTGTTGTAGACATCGTTCACATAAATGGTGATGCCCTTTATCAGCAGCGCCTTCTTGGCAGTGAAGTTGGCACCGATGTTCCCCCAGTTGACAGCTGTCTTGGTGAAGGATTTTTCGGTTGGCCCGGCTGTGAATGCGACCGAAGAGGCATCCTGAACGTAAAATTTGGTATCCTTGCTGATAGTGGTGGTGAAGGTCTTGCCACTGCCCAGCTTGTTGCCGTCGGTGGCAGCGTCATACCAGTCGTAGTCTCCATCTCCCTCAACAGTCAGTGTCACTTTCCCATCGGAATAAGAAGAAGCGTTGCTGACAACTGGCAGATTGGAAGTCACTGTCACCTCGTCGGTACGGCTTGCACACCCGGTAGCAGAGACTGTCACCTTGTAGGTGCCTGCCTGATTGACTACATAGGTGGCCGCAGTGGCGTTGCTGATGGCATTGCCATCCTTGAACCACTGATAGGTGACGTCCGCATTCAGTGTGGCATCCAGCGTATCGGTGGTAGGGTTGCACAGTGTGGCATCTCCTCCCAGGTTGAGTGTTGGCAGCGTGTCCATGATGATTACACTGCCAGTTGTTTGCCATTTGCCGGCTGAGTCGATGGTGCAGGCATAGGTTCCTGCCTTTGTGGCCGTATATGTGTTGGCCGATGTTGACGAAACCAGCTGGGTGCCGTTGAGTGTCCATGTAAATGTCTTTTTGCTGTCCGCGCTTACTTTGCTGTCGAGCAGTATGGAGGTCTTGCCACAGATGGACTGATTGTCGCCCAAGGCTGGAGATGGATGACCGAACTTATTGGTATTGACAGTGTTGAGTATGGAATTGATATAACCCAAGGCACCTACCAGACCTGCATTATAGTCTATGCCACCTTCTGAGTAGGTGTAGCTTTTCTCGGCGTCGGTATAGGCTCCGTCGTTCAGTGACCCGCCTACCATATAACCCAACTGCATGTATTTGGCCTGCGTGGTGAGGCTGCCCTCATCGTCATTGTCCAGACCGTAGAAGTTGCGGTGGTGAGGATAGTGCGGATAATTGTCGCCCAGACCCACAATGTAGCTAAACTTCTTGCTGTTGCTTCCCATTATGTATTCGATGGTACCCAAAGCGTATGGATCGACGGTGGTCATTGTTCCGTTCAGTTTGGCATACAGTCCATATACAAAGGCCTGATTGGCAGGGTAGCGCAATACTCCCCATGCGTCATTCTTTACATTGAGAATATAGCCCGAAGTCGGTTTATAAAGTTCATTGACATAATAGGTCAGGCGTGTTTTCGCCAGCTCACTGCCGCCGTATTCCGCCAGCAGATAGTAGGCCAGGTCTTCCGTGTTGTTATAGCAGAGGGTGAAATTGTGGTTCCATGTAGCGTCGCCAGTCATGAAAGTGCTGTTGTTGTTGGCCGCAGTCAGATAGCTGCTTTCACCAGTTGTGCGGTATAGCTCCATGCAGAGAATCACCTCGTCTGGCTCGTATTTGCCTTTGGCGCCATAGAAACCGCCGCCTCCCGTATTCCCTTTGGTGGTGTTCATCACATACTGATAGGCCGTCTTTGCCTTTTCAAGACACTGCGCGGCATAGGCGGGGTCGAATGGCTTGTACACGCGAGCCATTACTGCCAATGCGGCTCCGCATAGCGAGGTCATACTGGTGGTGTTGCCCGTCGCTTTTGAAACGGGGCGGGAGCCATCAGATTCGCCGCCCTCGCTCACCGTGAGGGTGGACTTTACCGAGGAGGTGCACCAGTGCTTGTGGTCCTCGTCGCCGTCACCCACCTGATAATAGAACTGAGAACTGCTGCGGACACATTTCATGAAGTAGTCGGTGGCATATTTTGCCTCGTCAAGAATGTCTGGAATACCGTTTGGGGTGCCTTTACCGCCCTCCCATGTGTAGTCGCTGGCTCCGATGTAACCTTTATAGTCGGCAGAGTAGTAGTCGTCATATCCTGCAGGAAATTCCGAATAGCCGAGCAATAGCATGTAAGCCGAGTAAAATTCGGTCTGACCGAACTTCACAAAGTCGCCGCAGTCGTACCAGCCTCCTGTAAGGTCATAACCGTCTGTATCAGCGTCCTTCACATACGATTTGCCCTTGACAAAGGCTTTCAGATTCCCGGAAATGCCGTTGGCGGTCTTTGTGGGTTCGTGCTCGGCAATCAGCCAGTTTGGTCCGTTGCCGGAACGTTGAGCCCCGTAGAAACGGGTGGTCATCCACAATGCCTTTTTGTATAGGGCTTTGTCAAAAACCTGCGCATGGACGGCCGTGGTGCTGGCTGCAAGCAGCATCGCTCCCGCAATAATGTGGTTAAAGTGTTTCATATCTTTAATTTGTTATTTCCCTTTATATATAAATATAGGTATATTTATCGGCCTTGTCTTTATGGCCTGCTATTAACTTTCAAATATAGTCAATATTTTAAAAACCAGGAAAATTAACAAACGTCTCTTTCCATTTTTATCTTTATTTAAGTAAATGCGCGAATATTGAATGGCGTCCACTGACTGATATAAAAAAGCCTTGGGCAACGTGACCCAAGGCTTCGTACATGAACCTTTCCAAAAAGTTTTTTTGTTTGAAATATATAGTCAGATAGATTTCAATTTTATTCTTTTATGAATTTTGTCACATAAGTGCCGTTGATAGAAGAAATTTGAAGTAAATAGATGCCGGATTGCAATCTGGAAATATTGATGCCATTGTTCCCCTTTTCTAATAAAATGGTTTTATTCATCACTTGTTTTCCCGCAAGGTCTGAAATTTCAATCTTAGATTTTCCCTCCTCTGAAATCTCGAAATAGAGAACATCTTTAGCAGGGTTAGGATACGATTTGCAGATAGTGTGGCTGAAAATGCTATTGACAGTTTCGTTGCTCTTTACAGGGTTCATAATAGAATTGATGTAGCCCAAAGCCCCTACCAAACCAGCATTATAGTCAATGCCACCTTCAGCCATAGCGTAGTTCTTTTCGTTGTCCTCATATTCTCCATCGTCAAGAGTTCCGCCAACCAGATATCCCAGCTGTTGATAGTTGGATGCAGGTGGTACCAAAGAGGCCTCGCTGTCGTTATCCAGTCCGTAATAGTTTCGGTGATGCGGGTACAACGGATATTTTTCTCCAAAGCCGACGATGTAGCTGAAGTTCTCACTGTTGCTCCCCATCATATATTCGATGGTAGCCAAGGCATAAGGGTCCACTGTGACCATGTTATTGTTCATTTTTGCATATAGTCCGTACACAAAAGCCTGATTGGCAGGATACCGCAATAATCCCCAACTGTTATTTTTTACATTGAGTATATATCCGTCGCTTGGTTTGTAAAGTTCATTGACATAGTAGGTGAGTCTTTCTTTTGCCAAGTCGCTACCTCCATAAGCGGCCAGCAAGTAGTAGGCTAAATCTTCAGTGTTGTTGTAGCATAGCGTGTAATTGTGGTTCCATGTGGTGGCTCCTGTCATAAAAGAACTGCAGTCGTTGGCCTCAGAGAGAAAGGTGCTGTCGCCAGTAGCTCTAAATAGCTCCATACAAAGCACCACCTCGTCGGGTTCATATTTACTTTTGGCTCCGTAAAATCCCCCAGTTCCTCCAAGATTTCCTTTTGTGGTGTTCATTACATAGTCGTAAGCCACTTTTGCTTTTTCAAGACATTGCGAGGCATAGGCAGAATCGTATTTTTTGTAGAGTCGGCTCATGGCAGCCAATGCGGCTCCACATAGGGCAGTCATGCTGGTTGTCTTGCCTGAGGCTTTTGAAACAGCGCGTGGGCCTTCAGCCTCGCCACCATCGGCCAAAGGCAAAGTCGATTTGACAGAAGATGTGCACCAGTGCTTATGGTCGTAGTTCCCATTTCCTATCTGATAATAGAAAACACTGTTGCTGCGGACGCATTTCATGAAAAAATCTGTGGCATATTTCACTTCGTCCAGTATGTCAGGTATTCCATTGGGTATCCCTTTGTTCCCTTCCCAAGTGTAGTCACCCGACCCGATGTATCCTTGGTAATCGGCGGAGTATTTATCATCGTAGCCAGCTGGAAATTCGGAATAACCCAGTAGAAGCATATAGGCCGAATAGAATTCGGTTTGACCAAACTTTACAAAATCGCCGCAGTCGAACCAGCCGCCAGTCAGGTCGTAGCCATCGGTGTCTGCATCCTTTAAAAAAGACTTTCCCTTGACAAAAGATGTCAGGTTTGTCGATAGCCCTGTTGCCGTCTGGGTGGGCTCATGCTCGGCAATCAGCCAGTTTGGTCCGTTGCCGGAACGTTGGGCCCCGTAAAAACGGGTGGTCATCCATAGGGCTTTTTGGTATTGACTCTTGTCAAAAACCTGCCCTACTGCTGCGGTGTTGCCTGCTATTAGCAGCAAGACTCCTGCCATCATCTGATTAATGTGTTTCATTGATATTAGAATTTTTAAACAGTTGCAAATATAACATATAAATTTATAACCTGTTTTTTTTCAGGTGCTTATTTGGTATGTGAATTTTACGCTTCGGCTATTCGGGTGTATCATTTCAGCATCGGCTTTACCTTATTATATAGAATGTCGACCACCTCGCCAGGTGACAGTTGGGCGGTGTTGACTATCAAATCATAACTTTTGGCATCGCGCCAGTCTTTTCCTGTGTATTTCCAGTAATGGTTGGCCCTTGCCGTGTTGGTCAGTTCTACTTTTTTCCGGGCATCGTTCTCGTTCAGGTTGAAGAGTTTCATTGTCTTTTTTATCTCAAAGTCGTGATTTGCAAAAACGAATACGCTGATTTTGTTTTTATGGTTGCGCAGAATCCAGTTGGCACATCTTCCCACAATCACGCAAGGCTGTCTCTCTGCAATCCGCATGATGGTCCGACTCTGAGCCACAAAAATGGCATCGTCTTTTGATGGGTTCATTGATTCGGGAATGCTGTTGTCGGTAAAAATCAGTTCCCACAGCTTGGCTGTTGAAATGTTCTGCTCATTCTCGGCCACAAACTCGCTGGAACATCCCATCTCTCTGGCAGTCTCGTCAATCAAATCTTTGTCGTAGAGTTTGATGCCCAGCCGCTGGGCCAGCTGTTCGCCTATGATATGTCCGCAGCTGCCAAACTCACGAGAAATGGTCACCACCATTGGCGAATTGCCGGTAGCAGGAGCAGGTGCCGCCAATGGTGTCTGGTAGTTCTTGTTGAAGAAGGTTTCTAGCCAGTTGAAGTGCGGACTGAATTTTCTGACCATAAATCCGACGTAGAACATGGAGAACAGCGTGCCGGCACCAATCATCTCCCAGTGCCATTTGCCAAAGAAGATGAACATAAAGACCACCCCGACGGCCACCAGACCCGTGTCGCTGCACATCTTCACTTTCCCGAACTCGGCCTTTGTCACTTTGGCAATGGCCAGCGGAAAACCTTCTCCAGCAAGCATCAGCGCATCGCAATGTACCTCAAAGGAAATGCCGTAAGCCAGTAGACCGCCTCCTACGCAGAGTTGCAAGGCACGAGCCACGTAGTCGATGGGGGTGTCACCAAACTGGAATAGACCAGTTATCCACATGGTGAGATCGGTGTAGAATCCGAAAAGAAAACTGACCACAATCTGCAATAACTGAATGATGGGATAGTTCTTCCTCAACATCAGTATCTGGGCTGCGATGAAAAAAATGTGCATGCAGATGGTGAACTGTCCCATGGTGAGCTGTGCTCCATGGGTGAGGCTGAGCACATAAGGAGGGCACGATATGGGGGAGGACCCCAGATTGGCACGAATGGACATGGAGGTGCCCAAAGCTATGATGAACAACGCCACGATAAAACTCAAATACCGCTTTGCAATTTCTTCCGCACTTCTGTCCGTCTTTATTTTTATCATGTCCCTCATTTTTTTGTTGTCACAAAGTTACGGCCTTGCGTTCTTTTTCTTATCTTGTGTATTATTAATAATAATCATCAAAACTATTGATTTTATAAATGGAACTGACTCAGCTCAAATATTTCATGACCCTATATGATACGCTCAACTTTACGGAGGCGGCCCGTCAGTCGTTTATAACGCAGAGCTCATTGTCGTTGAGCATAAGACATCTGGAGACGGAAATAGGGGAACCCTTGTTCAGCAGAATAGGCAAGCGCACTTTTCCCACCGAGGCGGGCGATTGTCTGGCGCGCCATGCCCGCCGTGTACTGGCTGAGGCCAATTCTGCCGTTTGTGAGCTGAAAGAATTGCATGGCGCACTTGACAGCAAGATGCGGATAGGGGTGGTCTATAGCCTTTGTGATGTGCTGAACGACTCCATGCTGAAATTCACGGCCTTCTATCCCGAAACCCGTATCAGCGTAGTGGAACGCAATTCGGTGTTGGACATAGTGTCGTTGCTGCTGAACGGAAAAGCTGATTTTGCCCTTACCTATCGCCCCGAGAACTTGCAGCCACAGCTGGAATGTGTCCCTCTGTTCGATGCCCCTCTTTGCGTTATCGTGCATAGCGACCATCCGCTTGCGCGGTTCCATGCGGTGCCGCTCGATGTTCTTCCCAATTACCCAGTGGTGACTTTTCCTCATGGCATACATACCCGTGAGGTGATTGACCAGATGTTCCAGAATAATGCGGTGAATCCGCTGCAGCCGAATATAGAGGTGAGCGATGCCGGACTGATATTGCGGATGGTGGAGACGGGGCATTGGTTTACCATACTGGCTGGCGGGGTGGTATCGATGCGGCAGACGCTGAGAACCATACCCATAGAGGGTCAGACAGAGAAGTTGCAGGGATGCCTCTTGAGAGTGCGTGGCGGCTATTTGTCGCAACGTCAGTCTGCATTCTTCAATTTGCTCAGGGGTAGGTTCTCTTTGGCTTAAACACTGCTTTGGCATGGTGTTTGCAAATAACAAAAAAGAAAAGCGACTCGGTCAAGTCGCTTTTCTCAAACTCAATAAACTACAATTTAAAAAATATTTGGACGAGTCTCACGACTGACCATAGAAATATATGCAATAACCGTGCCACGAATATTGTATATATGTTAATATATATTAATTTATTAGTTTTGCTTTGAACAAGCAATCAGGAAATGGCGCCCCAATCCACGTTGGGCGTCCTGTTTTTCAGTTGGCGTTTCAATATTACGTTTTTTTCCAGACTGAGCTGGGGGTCCTCTTTCAGAATCTCCTTGGCCATGTCACGCGCATATTGCAGAATTTGTCCGTCGGTGGCCAGATTGGCAATTTTCAGTTGTAGTGGAGTCCCGCTTTGCTGGGTACCTTCAAGGTCTCCTGGTCCTCTCATTTTCAAGTCCTCTTCCGAAATCTGGAATCCGTCGGTGGTGCTGGTCATTATCTGCATCCGTTTGCGGCTGTCGCTGCTGAGCTTGCCAGAGGTGATGAGAATACAGTACGACTGGTCGCCCCCTCGGCCCACCCGCCCGCGTAGCTGGTGCAACTGTGACAGACCAAATCTTTCGGCACTCTCAATCACCATCACGGTGGCGTTGGGCACATTCACACCCACCTCTATTACGGTGGTTGCCACCAGAATTTGAGAATCCCCGCGGGCGAAACGCTGCATCTCCTTTTCCTTCTCGGCGGCAGGCAGTTGTCCGTGTACCATACTCAGGTGGTATTCGGGCTCTGCAAACACTTGCTTCAGCACCCCGAACCCTTTTTCCAGATTTTCAAAATCCAGTTTCTCCGACTCCTTTATGAGCGGATAGACGATGTAGGCTTGTCGGCCCAGTGCGATTTGCCGTTTTATGAAATCGTAGACGCCCACCCTCTTGTTGTCGATGCGGTGCAGTGTCTGTATGGGGTGACGGCCAGGGGGCAGCTGGTCAATCACCGATACATCGAGGTCGCCGTATAGTGTCATGGCCAAGGTTCGGGGTATGGGGGTGGCGGTCATCACCAGAATGTGGGGAGGCTGAGAGTTTTTTTGCCAAAGCTGGGCGCGCTGGGCCACACCGAACCGATGCTGCTCGTCAATGATGGCCAGACCCAGATTGAAGAATTTTACCTTCTCCTCAATCAGCGCATGAGTGCCTATCACAATCTGAGCCTCTCCGCTTTGCAGTTCGGCGTGCAGTATTCGGCGGTCGGCAGTTTTGGTGCTGCCGGTCAGCAGTCGCACGTTCACTCCGAGAGGTTGCAGCATCTGGCTGATATTTTCAAAATGCTGTTCTGCCAGAATTTCGGTAGGAGCCATCAGACAAGCCTGAAACCCGTTGTCGAGGGCTATCAGCATACACATCACGGCTACCAGCGTCTTGCCGCTGCCCACATCGCCTTGCAGCAGTCGGTTCATCTGCCTGCCTGTGCGAGTGTCCTCCCTTATCTCTTTTATCACACGCTTTTGTGCGTCAGTCAGTTCAAAAGGAATGTACCTCTTATAAAAGGTGTTGAAATAATTGCCGATTTTGCCGAATACGAAGCCTTTGTATTTGTTGCTGCGTAGGTCGGTGTTGTGCAGCATTTCCAGCTGGATGTAGAAAAGTTCTTCAAATTTCAGTCTGAATTGTGCCTTGTTCAGCGAATCATTGTCCTTGGGGTAGTGTATAGTCCGTATGCAGCTGTCAAGACAAGTCAGGTTGTTTCGTTGTAGAATGTAGGCAGGCAATGTTTCTGGCAGTTGGTAGCTCTTCAGCTGAGTCTCGAAAATGCTGCCGATGATTTTTTGTACCCCCTTGTTGTTAAGGTAGGCAGCCTTCATCTTCTCGGTAGTGTTATACAGTCCTTGCAGCCCGCCAATGGCCTGTTTCTTTTCAGCCTCCTCTATCGGGTCCAGGTCGGGGTGGACAAAGTTTATTTTTCCGTTGAATACATTAGGTTTGCCGAACAGCACATATTCCTGGTTCGGCTTCAGTTTGTCCTTCATATATTTGACTCCCTTGAACCAGACCAGTTCCACACTGTCGGTGCCGTCGGAGAAGAGAGCCGACATCCGTTCACCGCGGCCTTTGCCTACCACGTTGACTGAACTGATGCGCCCGCGTATCTGAACATATGATACGGTGGAGTCAATATCATTGATTTTGTAGAACTTGCTGCGATCAATATACCGGTAAGGAAAGACGTAAAGCATATCCTCCACCGAAGTCACATTCAGTTCCGACTTCAGCAGTTCCGCCTTTTTGGGGCCGACTCCAGGTATGAATTTTATGTCCTTGCTGGCAAGTTCCGACATGCTGATTCTTTTAGTACTTTATTTTTGACTTTTGGCCAGCGCTTCGGCCACCATCAAATCGAAAGGAGTGGTTATTTTTATGTTTTCGCGGTTGCCTTGCGTCAGCTGTACGGTATATCCGGCTTTTTCCACCACACTGGCGTCATCGGTAAAAGAGGTGTCAAAATCTTGCAGATAGGCCTTTTTCAGCACTTCGCATCTGAACACCTGCGGTGTTTGAACCAGCTTGATGCTGCTACGGTCGATAGCTTTGCTGCCATTGGCCGAAGTCTGTCTGATGGAGTCCACGCTGTCAATAACGGGAATGGCGGCGGCGCAGCGTTCGGCGCCTTCGTAGGCTTGTCTCAGTGTGGTATCAGAGGCGAAGGGACGTACCCCGTCGTGAACAGCAACAAGGGAATCCTCGCTGTTGTCAATCAGTTCAAGGCCATTCTTGACCGAATTGAAACGGGTGGCACCGCCGTTGGCCACCGAATGGGCAATGCAAAATTGGTGCTGCTGGCAGAGGCTTTTCCAGTAATCCTGCTGTGATTGTGGCAATACCACAATCAGCTGGATGAGCGGGTCGAAGTGATGAAACGTCTCCAGTGTGCGCATCAGTATGGGCACTCCTCCTATTGGCAGAAACTGTTTGGGTAGGTCTGCATTCATCCGCAGGCCTTTACCGCCAGCTACTATTATGGCATATCTTTTCATTTGTTCCTCTCTTTCGTTCTCGTTGGCTGCAAAGATACTAAACATTTGTCGGTCAATGAAAACTTTGCGTTCCACTCAAAAAAAATTATTTCCTTGCAGGAGTCTGATTATAACGGCTGAAAGATGAAACTGGATAAAAATCTTGATTTATATCAATAATTTTTACAAAAAATATTTGGTAAAAAGAAAAAAGTATTGCACTTTTGTAGTGCAAACAAAACAGATAGATTTTTCATAGTTAAGGTTTAGGTTAAATGAGGTATAGGGACGTTGTGAAACGTTCCTATACTTTTTTTATGGAATTTTGAGGAATGAAATCTGATTCAGGAAGGGACAATGGACAACAAAAAAGGCTGCGCACTTTTGTACGCAGCCCTTTAGAAATATCAAAAAATTGGATTGTTAATCAGTACGTTTGTAAGATTACTTTTTGATGATTTTTTGGATAGAGGAGCCGACTTTCACGAAATACATTCCCTCAGCCAAATTAGAAAGATTCAACTCAACTTCAGAGGCGGCAGCTTCTGTTTTGCTGACCAGCACACCGCTGACAGTATAGATGCTAACAATGTCTCCAGCCTCTATGCCACTCAGAATGGCCTTGCCCGTTGTAGGATTAGGATTGATGCTGATAGCAGATGGAGTTTGATTGACAATCTCCTCGTTGCCGGTTTCACTGGTATGTTTCAATGACCAGCTATCGAAATCCATTTCGCCAGAGAATACAAAGAACAAGTTGTGAGTTCCCGACACACTGTAACAAAGTTTAGAAGAAACCGTCTGGTAAGTTCCGCCTGCAGGTACGTTGAGGTATCCTACTGTCTCTCCGTCTGGCTTGTCAAGCACAATCTTGATGGCAGCTCCGTTCTTGCTGGAAGCTGTTGCTGTGAATGTATTCAGATCACCCGATAAATTTACGTTGGACAGACCAATCCAGTCGCCAGCATTGATATTAGTGACCGCCATGTTGGTATTGTCGATGTACTTGGTCTCAATTCCGCTCTGCCAAGCAAAAGTCTCGGCTTGAACAAGATTCAGCTCATCAAAGTCCTTTATCTGTTTTACTCCAGTGTAAGTTCCCTTGGTGGTATTGATTTTGCCAGCTGACTCATCAACAGTGACATAGTCGATGTTTGAGCTTCGGTATCCACCCGATACCCCTTGCCGCTTTTGAAGCAACTGAGAGTGATAAGTCACATAATACTGGTCGTTAAACTTGAACACGGAGTGGTGGTTGTTGCCATAGCCTCCGTCGTGGAAACTTCCAGGATTAGGCAGTATAACACCTTGAGCGGTGAATGGGCCCATAGGGTTCGTTGCCGTCATGTATCTGATCTCTGCATTTGAATAAGGCTGTTGGCAATTCCAGTTGGTGCAATAGCTGTAAACGTAGTATTTGCCAATCTTGTTGATGCCAGCATCCTCAAACAGATAAGGAGGATTGATGGTGGCAGGGGTGCCGTCGATGCTGATGAAGTCTTTGCCCAATTTGACCACACGCGCAGTGCCAGGGTTGGATTCTTGTCCGCTAGGAACGCCGCCGCCAAAGTAGAGGTAACCAGTGCCGTCATCGTCAACCAATACCGCAGGGTCGAACAGCCAAGTCACATTGCTGCAGTTAGGAGTAGACCTTGTTATCAGTCCCTTGCCGTTCAATGGGTCGCTCCATGGTCCGTAAGGGGTGTCGCCGCTTACTACATAAATGCCGTTCCCGTTGTTGGCAAAGTAAAGGAAGAATTTATCCTTTCCGTTAATCTTGACATGGCAGGCAGTAGGCGCCCATGAATTGACAGCCTTGGAGATGCCTCCAGTACCGGCGACCTTCATTGGTCCATGGTCGGTCCAGTTTACGAGGTCGGATGAAGATATACAGTCAATCTCGGTGATTGTCCCATATTTGTTCTCTCCGATTTGTCCATTACTGTATTCAAGAATGTCATTAGTCATGTAGACGTAAACACGTCCATTGTAAACCATGGCACAAGGGTCCGCTCCATAGCGTTGGGTATAAAGCGGATTGTGGTCGGTCAGTGGCTTCAAAGCAGCACTTCCCAATTTCAGATTGGAGAACTGGGCGATAATCGTGTTGTTGGTGCAAGCACCCTTATCAATGTCGCCATTGTCTTGCTCTTGAGTGGAGCCATTATCTTCAGTGAATGCGATATTGTCGATGTTCACATACGATTTGTCAATGTCGATTCTCAAAACGTGATTGCCAGCAGTTATCGTGCCTGCCGTCCCTTTTACGGCTGTGTATGTTTTCCAGTCGTTGGTGTAAGGAACATTGACAGAAGCGACGCTGGTTCCATCAATGGAGATGCTGAAAGCAGCTCCATCTTCCATTCCGGTAGCAACATTGGCAGCAAAATTGTATTTGGCATCCTTGGCCACATTGATGGTGTATTCCATCCATTCGCCACTTTGAGTATAGCCTACACAATAACCCTTTCCGTCAGGCGTAGCCTCAATGTCGACACCATCTTCACGGTAAGTGCCACCTTCGTTTTTCTCGTCAGTGTCGTGGTAAGCCGTACCTTCGCCGCCAAAATCATAATTCTCGGCTTCCACAGTGCCAGGAATGGCAATTGCCAATCCTGAGTAAGGAGCACGTTTTTGCTTGACCACAACCGTAGCAGACGACGTTCCAGTATTTCCAGAAGCATCGTAGGCAATGGCCTTGAAAGAATGACTTACACCTTTCTCGTCGGTGACTTGGTAGGTGTAAGGAGAAGCTGTGACTGTGCCCAATTTGGTGTCACCATCATAAAATTCAACTTTGGAGATGGTCTTGTCGGCAGTAACGCTAGCTGTCAGCTTGATAGTGGCAGGAGCCTCGTAGCTCTCTTTGTCAGCAGCCAAGGTCACTTTGACTGAAGCAGAGGATGATGTTGAGAACGGACTCTTTGCATTCTTTGCAGCATCGGTCTGCATGTATTGTTTCAGCCAAGTGAAGGCAGGACGATCTTTACAGTCTTTTACAAGGCCAGAGTTTCCATTAGTTGTCCATGTCTTGCCATAAATCCAACCCCAAAGAGTGACGCCAGCTACATAGTCGGCCTCCCACATGATAGGGAATTGCTCTTTGTAACGGGTAGCCTGTACGTTATCATCATCCTTCCCTATATCATACTCCGTAATATAAATAGGAATCTGAATCTTGTTGTGAATATCTTCCAAGGCCGATTTGAATTGGCTTCCGCTCATGTCGTTCAGGTCGTGCGATTGGCAACCAGCCGCATCGATGGGCGCATTCAGGGCTTTCAGTCCATTAATCAGATTGATGAATTCAGTTTTTTGCCATTGAAAAGTGTTGTAATCGTTGTAAATCAGAATGGCATTGGGCCAGCGCTCACGTGCCATTTTGAAGGCTTCGGCAATCCAGCTATACGACTGAGTGTTGGGATAACCGTTGGTTTGTCCACCCAAAGCCTCAATGATTTTAGTGTCTTTATAAGGCGAATGGTAGTCACTTCCAGAGTAAATGGCCTCATTCACCACATCGATAATTTGGAGATCAGGATAGTGTTTCTTGACCTCGTCAAACCATTCAACAATGGCTTTTTTAGTGTCTGCCGCGCTCAGTCCCTCAATCCATGATGGATGTTGGCTACCCCAGAGCAGTGCATGAAATTTAAATATGATTCCATGTTCCTTGCAGTAGTTGTAGGTTCTGTCGGCATTTGTCCAGTCGAATTTACCCCACCCCTTGTGTACTGATCCCCATTTGCAGGCATTCTCACAGGTTACCTGATTCCAATAGTCTGTGTATTTCATGCTGCATCCCTGGGGGTCGCAATATTCTGCCCAGTTGTAGGATGTCGTGATGTTTCCCAAAAATTTATTGGGATTGTCTTTTGCCAATTGTGCGGTAACGTGTCCTGCGCAGCAAAAGGCAAGTAAAAGTAGTGTTAATAATTTGTTTTTCATGGGTCTTGAATTTTGTTTTTCATTCGCTACAAATTTATAGGGGTGGCTGAAAATGTAGTTAGGACAAAATTGTCAATTAATATAAATAATTCGTCATTTAGTGATTGTCTATTCTGATTATGACTGGACACATGAAGATTTTAAGCGGTAAGGACGCTGGTCTGTGATTTTTTTTGCAAACTTGACAGATGTATAACCGCATATTCTATTCTCTTTTATAATTTTGTGGATATATGAATGAACGAAATCGAATAGAACTGCTGGCACCTGAGATCGGAAGAGCGTCGTGTAGG
>CALMUD010000011.1 GCA_937872735.1 uncultured Bacteroidales bacterium | reverse complement strand
GAGCCAATAGATAAAAGAAAGGGCTGTGCTTCTGCACAGCCCTTTCTTTTATTTATTTTATTAAGAGTATTACACTCTATACTTCTTCTGCTCAGCCATACGGTTACGCAGACCTTGTTTGTAAGCATCCCAATCAGTAATGTTATGACGGGCAACACCCGACTCCATGGCAGCCTTGGCAACAGCCGAAGCTACCACTTCAAGCAAACGAGGATCAAAAGCGACAGGAAGAATATAGTTGCGGCCGAACTTCATATCAGGGTCCTTGTAAAGCTGTTTTACTGACTCAGGGATAGGTTCCTTGGCCAATGCAGCAAGAGCACGGACAGCACCCAGCTTCATCTCCTCATTGATAGCCTTGGCATGAGTGTCAAGGGCACCACGGAAGATATAAGGGAAACCAAGCACGTTATTTACCTGATTAGGATAATCTGAACGACCTGTTGCCATAATGATATCCTTACGGGCTGCAACTGCATCCTCATAAGTGATTTCTGGATTAGGATTAGCCAAAGCGAATACAACAGGATCCTTAGCCATTGTCTTGACCATATCCTTTGAAAGGACACCGCCCTTTGACAAGCCCAAGAAAACATCAGCGCCATTGACAGCCTCAGCCAAAGTATGAACATCGGTACGCTTGGTAGCGAAAAGTTTCTTCTGAGCGTTCAAGTCTGTACGGCTTGTTGAGATGACACCCTTGCTATCCAGCATGACGATATTCTCCATACGGGCACCGAGGGCAACATACAGCTTGGTACAACTGATAGCAGCAGCACCTGCACCATTCACCACGATCTTGACGTCTGAAATCTTCTTGCCAACAACCTCCAGTGCGTTAATCAAGCCTGCGGCCGAAATAATGGCAGTTCCATGCTGGTCATCATGCATCAACGGAATATCAAGTTCCTTCTTCAGTCTCTCCTCAATGGCAAAACACTCAGGGGCCTTGATATCCTCCAGATTGATACCTCCAAAAGTAGGAGCAATGGCCTTGACTGTCTCGCAGAACTTGTCAATGTCAGTAGCATCCACCTCGATATCAAAAACATCGACATCAGCAAAAATCTTGAACAAAAGACCTTTGCCTTCCATAACAGGCTTGCCTGACATGGCTCCGATATTACCCAGACCAAGAACTGCAGTACCGTTAGAAATAACAGCTACAAGATTACCTTTATCTGTATATTCGTACGCTTTATTTGGGTCCTTCTCTATTTCAAGACAAGGAGCAGCTACACCTGGAGAATAGGCAAGAGTCAAGTCCATTTGAGTTCCAGTAGGCTTTGTAGGGATTACCTGAACCTTGCCAGGTCTTCCCTCTGCGTGATACTTCAACGCATTCTCTGTAAGTTGTTTGTTATCGCTCATGTATATATTGATAATTTATATTTGTCCTTACCAAGGAATATTATTTTACAAATATAAACAAAAGTTTATTGAAAATGGGTTAAAATGCGTATTATTATTAAAGACATTGGCAAGAAACAGATAAAAGAGAGATTTTTACAATATAAATATGCAAAAAATATTCAATTGTATAGATAATTAACTATCAACAGGAATGCAACCATAGACAACAACGTCAGAATGGACAGCGCAATGGACAAACCATAATACCGCACAGGCGACGGGAAATAAGAGCGGACCTTGTCTGAATTGCATACTCCGAGAAAAACAGCAAAAAACGTAAACATAAAAATGCCATTTTGACGTCCCAGCATACTCTCTATACAGAAAGTAAAGGCAAAGGCCATTGTAATGGGTACCGATAAAAGCCAACGCTCACGACCTGCCGAGAATGGGATTGAAAAAACGATAAGGGCCAATGCAATGACTCCCATCCAGCCCGTCTCCATCCAACTTTCCAGATAGGCATTATGCGTACCATAAGGCCAATCAAGACCTCGCTTGGCATATTCCTGAGTAAGCGGCTTGATATAATTATTGGTACCAAATCCTGTAAAAAAAGTGGAATGAGAACAGGAGCGGGCACAGTCCCAAATGGTAAAACGCGCATCATCAAACTTGGTATCATGAGAAAGAATGGTATGCACGGATTTCTGAAAACGGTTAGGTACACTCACTGCCAATCCTCCAACTATGACAACAGTCAATAAAAATGGAAGGATAAGCCGTTTTTGATGGCGGGCAAAATAAAACACATAAAACAAAAGCACAACAAGGGTTACGCCCATAGCTGTACGCGAAGCCGTAATCAATATATATAACACGGAAAATATAGGAAACGTATATAATACTCGACGCTCGGTCTGCTGCAATGCTCTGATAATAAGCAGATAAATAAATACGATATTGCCAATCACCACATCTGCGTCAGCATAAATACGATGAACTGCGAATATGCTATTAAACGAATCACCTTGGCATTCAATACGCATAGCCTCATCAAGAGGCATCCAATGCCAAATGGCAAAAAGGAAAGAGAACAGAATGAAAGCATAGGCGCCATAAATGTAACATCGGAGCAATTTAGTAAATGGCAATGATTTAAGGCCAACCAATGCACAGACAGGAAGGATAAGCATTATCAACCGCTTTCCAAAAATCTGATGAAAAACAAGAGTGGGCTCTGCCGCATACAAAGAACTACAAATAGAAACAACAAAGAAAAGAAGGAAGGCATAAACCGGCCATAATGCCCGGCTACGATAATCAGGCAAAGAGAACTGACCCGTAACTGCATCATGGATGCGCACAGAGACAAAAGCCAGAACCCATAAGCCAAAGGCATATGAAGAAATATAATACGGAAAGCATACACAAAAAGAGAACAAACACGATGCAGTTACATAAGCCCGATCGAAGAAGGATTCCTCCTCTGTCTTCATCAACATGTTATTTTATATTAAAACCGTGCAAAGTTAATTATCTTTATAATAAGAATAAAGCTGCGCACAAGAAATTATGAATGATTAAAAAATATAAGCAACCTTCATATACAGCAAACGAGTCCTTGAGTCTTTGGCATCCAGACTAAAATACTCAGCATCCACATTTTTCACATCCTTGTCCAGTATATTGCACAATCCGAACTCATAACCAGCGATAAACTCGAGGTGTCTTTGCACACAAAAAATTACAGAGCCATCCAGTCCATAGTCATATCTGTGATAGTCATCAACCCCATTTTCATTGCCATAACCACTGTAATCAGCAAAGGGGTCTTTGCTATGTTTTGAGCCATCATCTCCCTTTATGGCATAAGCTCCATACAGACCCAAAACTGGTGACACATCCATAATATCATTGATTCGGATACGATACCCAAAACAAAGAGGTACCTGCAAATACCAAAGAGACATATCCAAATTTCCGTAATCCTCGTCATATCCCGCATCTGCCTTAAACCCCTTGACGGAGAAAGACACCCCCGACTGAAGGAAAAGAGGAGACGGCAAAGAATACTGCGCTTTCAGTCCGACATTCAATCCCAAATGATTGCTGCATTGGCTGGCATTGAATTTTGATACATTGAGTCCAGCTTCCACTCCTATATTTATATTTTTTTCGTACTGTGAGAACACAGGAACAATACCGATTGCAAGAACCAGCAAAAAAAGGAAAACACGCTTCATTATAGTAGTTTTTTAACAAATTACGACAGCACTAAGACGGAATAGTCACGCCACTTTCTCATCATAGCAAATTCTGATTCCACTTGGTAAAAAGGTAAACCAAGGCTTTGAATCGGCAACGGAATTTAATCCAAAAGGGATGAGACAAACATTCCGTTACATTATCTTCCGAAACGGACCATGCATCCCCTTTATGCATCATCTTCTTACGAAACGTTGACGAAGTAATACCCCATTTGAACAAGAATTGAACATTACCCATATTTTTACGAATGCGGGTAGTTGATTTCGTCTCAAAATGGTAAATTCTGCTATCCGAAACACCCTTAAAAAATCGGACCCCAGCCAACCACAATTTGGCAGAGAAATCAGGGTCACTATACATACCGGGAGAAAACTCCACGCTATATCCACCGACCATATCCCAAAGTTCTGTCGTAACTATATTAGGCGGTGGTGTGGCACCACTCCAATCTTTAGCGGGCAAGTTTTTATATTCGGACAACAAACGTTGTTCCTGAAAAGAATCGACAGAATCGCCGTAATCTTTAAGAATAACACTAAGGTTTGGCCAAGAATGAGGCTGAATGCAAGTTGAGGAAAAGAACCAATTGGTATCGGGCCGCAACGATATTTCCCGCCAAAGCGCCACATCCCAATCCGGCAAAACATACATATCGTCATTCACATAAACGATATAATCAGTTTTGACCAAAGAACGCAAAGCGTTCAACGTAAAGCAAATGCCCAGGTTGGTCGGACTATACTTATAATCCAGGCCTTTCTGTTTGACCCATTCCAGCGTACCATCAGTACCTTCATTCACAAACACGAGAATCTGATGTGCCGTAGCCGAATTTTTTTCTATGCTCTCTACGCAAAGTTTAAGAAACTCTAGGTTATTCCAGCTAGGAATAAGAATGGAGAAACAAGGGACTGGTGAATCCATCATGTAATATTGGGATTTCTGTTCGTTTATTCCGCCAACTTGTGTTCACGCAACTCAAAGTCACGTCCCAAATATTTTTCACGGACAATAGGATTGTCAGCCAATTCCTTTGGTGTGCCTTGGAAGAGAATTTTGCCCTCGAAAAGAAGATATGCACGATCTGTTATTTTCAGGGTTTCTGCCACATTATGGTCAGTAATCAATATTCCGATATTCTTGTCCTTCAGCTGCCACACTATATCCTGAATATCTTGCACTGCGATAGGGTCAACACCCGCAAAAGGTTCATCCAGCATGATAAACTTAGGCTCTATGGCCAGACAGCGGGCTATCTCAGTACGGCGGCGCTCTCCTCCAGAAAGACGGTCTCCCAAATTCTTGCGAACATGGTCAAGACGAAATTCCCGAATCAAGCTCTCCAGTTTTTCCTTCTGGTAGCTTTTCGGAAAATCAGTCATCTCCAACACCGCCTTGATATTATCCTCAACTGACATTTTGCGGAACACGGAAGCCTCCTGGGCAAGGTAACCGATGCCAAACTGAGCCCGTTTGTATACTGGATACTTGGTAATATTCTTGTCATTCAGAAAAATCTGACCTTCATTGGGGACAACCAAACCCGTAGTCATATAGAATGTAGTAGTCTTACCTGCCCCATTAGGACCAAGAAGGCCGACGATTTCGCCCTGCTTAACATTGATAGAGACATTGTTGACAACAGTACGCTCGCCATATTTCTTAACGAGACTGTCGGTGCGAAGCACCATCTTATTTTCTTCTGTTTCGCTCATTTTAATGCAATTTAGCGTTGCAAAAATAGTACAAATTTATGGTTTTGGCACAATTAGACAACGCATTAATAAAAAAAACAAAAAACGGAAGAGATTTGTACCAGAAACAACAACTCCTATTTACTTATCAACACAAAGAGGAAGAAATTTTCACCATTAATGGAGAAAAAAAGAACGTCATTAGGAAAAAGAAAGTAAATACCTTTGAAAAATCAGGAGAACAAGACATTTTATGCGAATAAAAATCTGTTTCTCTGGCATTTGTAAATTCAGAATCAAGAAAGAAATGACAGCAACAAAAAAAATGAGAATATGTTTTTTTAATTCAACAACAGCATGGGGAGGTGGTGAAAAGTGGCATTTGGATATGGCTACCGAACTCAACGGAATAGGGCATAACGTCACAGTAATATCAAATTCTGGCAGTGAACTGATTAAAAGAGCAAAAAAAATCGGGTTGGAAACGATGTCCATTACCATCAAAAATTTGAGTTTCCTCAATATTTTTCTCCTTGCCAGAATTTATATCTATTTCAAATCAAAGGACTTTGATGTCCTGGTTATGAATTTTTCAAAAGATCTGAAAGTTGCTGCTTTTATGGCACATTTGGCAGGTGTGAAAAAAATCATATACCGAAGAGGCAGTGACATTCCTATCAAAAACACACTGCTAAACCGATTTATTTACGGAAAATGCTTAACCCATATTTTGGCTAATTCGGAGGCAACGAAAAAAAGCATATTAAAGAATAACGCCCATTTATTTCCGGAAGAGAAAATAAAAGTAATATATAATGGCATCAAGTTTGAAGACCATGATTTTGAAGAAAAAGCAAACTGTATTCCTGTCATTGGTACATTAGGGAGACTTGAATATCAGAAAAGACACGATTTACTGATAAAAATAGCAAAGGAAATAAAAGACAGAGGCATAAAATGCAAATTCAGAATAGGCGGAGAGGGAACACAGCGCACCGCATTGGAAAAGGAAATTGCAGATTTCGGACTTGAAGACATGGTAGAAATGCCAGGTTTTATAGCAGACTCTGTTAAATTCTTAAAAGAAATAGATATATTTGTATTGACTTCAGAATGGGAAGGTTTCGGTTATGTTCTGGCAGAAGCCATGAGGGCAAAAAAACCGACCATTGCATTCAACATCAGCAGCAATCCGGAATTAATAGAAGATGGGGTTAACGGATATTTAATAAGTTGGCCAGACATCAAGCCATTTGCTGATAAAATAGAGGAATTAATAAACAACAAGCAGAAACAAATAGATCTTGGAGAAAAAGGATATGAAATTGCAAAACAAAAATTTGACTTTGAAAAAGTCAAACAGTCAGTTATAAGTTATTTACTCAACGGATAACACTATATGGATAAAAACATTTCGGCAACCATAATAACCTACAACGAAGAAGACAACATTGAAAATTGCCTGCTATCAATTGAAAATTGTGTTGATGAAATTATTGTGGTAGACTCCTATTCTACAGACAGAACAAAGGAAATCTGTCAGCAGCATAAGAATGTGAGATTTTTGGAGCACACCTTCCTGAATTACAGTGAACAAAAACAATTTGCGACAGATCAGGCAAGTAACGAATGGATTTTATCAATAGATGCCGATGAAAGACTGACACCAAGTCTGGAAGACGAAATAAAAAGTTTAGAACTAAACGATGGGAACATATCGGCATATTATATAAACCGGAAAACAGCTTACCTTGGCAAGGTACTCAAACACGGGGGTATTGCCACAGAAAAAATACTCAGACTGTTCAATAAAAAACGTGGACATTTTGCCGATGTGAAAGTTCACGAATATGTGGAAACAAATGGGAAAAGTGAAAATTTAAAAGGATATATCGTACACGACCCTTACAAAAATCTAAGTCACCACCTTGGCAAGATAGACAAATATACAACACTATGGGCTGCAGACAGATATGAACGGGGAGAACATTGTTCGGGACTCAAAGTGCTGAGTAAGGGCGCATGCCGATTGGGAGTAATGATGATAAAGATGGCTTTTCTGGATGGATACCCAGGAATGGTATGGAGCCTGATGAGTGCCTACTACGCGTTCCTGAAATACGCAAAGCTACATGAAATGTGCAGCCATTCCAGAAATGACAAAAGCTGAAAAAAGCATCGACATCAGAGACTGAACGCAAATGGCAACAACGAACGAACACCTCGCAGATGAAAGACATGAGCCTCCCCATAAAGATAAATATCGATAGGAGTTCCGGCACGATGTTCCGACTCCGACAAAACCTGACAACATGCCCCACAGGGTGTGATTGGCTCTTGAAGAAATGAGCCTCCTGTTTCGGCAGCAATAGCCAAAGCGAGGACCGCATGCCCAGGATAATTGGCACCAGCAGAAAACAAAGCAGTCCGCTCGGCGCAAAGTCCACTCGGGAAAGCACTGTTTTCTTGATTGCTGCCCAATACCACCACACCATTATCCAAGAGGACAGCTGCACCAACATGAAATTTGGAAAATGGGGCATACGACCCTTTTGTGGCATCACAAGCCGCATCTATCAGACTATGGACCTCTTCTGACAGTTCATCTATCGCCAAAACATCATACGGAATCTCGATTTTAACCTGTTTCATAAAAATGATAATAAATAGAAGACAAATATAAAAAACATTGAGATGAAAAGCGATTATCATCTAAAGTTTCTTAATTTTGCATAACATTCCATATCATGCGCATTATGAATATCAGGAAAATAGTTATTCTTCTCATCTTCAGCGTCACACTGCCACTGGCAGCAGGGGCTAAAGAAGAAAAGAAAGAGCAGAATCAGACCTACTTGGACTACATAGACAAATACCACAGCATAGCGGTAGAAGAGATGAAGACATACGGCATACCTGCCAGCATCACACTGGCCCAAGGTCTGCTGGAGTCTGGTGCTGGCAAAAGTCAACTTGCCATCGAGAGCAACAACCATTTTGGCATAAAATGCCATGATTGGAAAGGTGACCGTGTGTATTTTGACGATGACGAAAAAGGTGAGTGCTTCAGAAAATACACGGATCCGAAAGATTCATACAAAGACCACGCCCTTTTTCTAAAGGAAAAACCACGCTATTCATCCTTATTCCAACTGCAAGGAACGGACTACAAAGGATGGGCAACGGGACTGAAACAATGTGGATATGCCACCGACCCCAATTATGCATCCAGACTCATATCCATAATTGAATGGTACAATCTGGCACAATACGACCAGGACGTGAAAATTGTGGAACCTACCAAAGAGGATGAAAAGAGAAAAAACCAAGAAGCTGAATATAAACTGAAAAGCAGCATGGGCGTCATCAGCATGATACCGTCACACAACATTGTAAAGAAAGACGGTAAACAAGTGGTGATAGCAGCTGCAAATGATACTTACGAAAGCATAGCAGCTGAATTCGGATTGAGAAAATGGGAAATACGCTGGTACAATAAAGCAAAAAAGGGTGACGCTCCTAGCATTGGACAAGAGGTGGTCATAAAGAAATGAAAGTACCAACAGACCGAATAGGAAACAAAAAATGGAAAGAAAAATGAGAAAACATATATTGTTCGACAGTGCTTTGGCGCTGGCCCTGACTGCAACTTCCTGCGCCAACATGGCATCAGGACCCAGTGGAGGTGACAAAGACGTCACTCCCCCAAAATACATTGGCAGCACTCCCGTACCCAATCAGAAAAACTATAATGGAAAATCGGTAACGGTGGCGTTTGACGAATACATTCAACTGAAAGACGCTTATAACCAGGTGATGGTATCACCTCCTCAAAACAAACCTTTCAGCATAACATCATTGGGCAAAAAAGTCACTGTAGACTTACAAGATTCACTAAAGCCAAACACGACGTATGTAATCGATTTTGCCAATGCCATAGCTGACAATAACGAGGGAAATGAACTGAAAGACTACTCCATCTGTTTTTCAACTGGCAACGAGGTAGACTCTTTCGCCATCAGCGGAACCCTGCTGAATGCAGACGACCTGTCACCAGTATCGGGCGCTTACGTTGGTGCTTATGAGGAGCAGGATGACTTGACATTCCGATCTAAAGAAATGGAACATATCGGAAAAACTGACAAGACGGGACATTTCATCATAAGAGGATTGGCCCAGAAGCCTTACCGCATATATGCACTGAAAGATAACAACAGCGACTATAAATTCGATGACAAATCGGAAGCCATTGCGGTATATAAAGATGCCATCACCCCATCAAGAATAGAAAAAATAAAAATGGACACTGTATATAAAGACAGTACCACCATACAATCCATTAACAAAATAAAGACCAGCCGATTTGTACCCGACTCCCTCTTGCTTCGATTCTACAAGGAAACACAACACCGCCAGTACTATAAAAACTTCAAAAGGGACGATAGGGGCAAATTCAGTTTGTACTTTGTCAACGAAAGACCTCAGCTGCCGAAAATAACCCCCCTCAACTTCTCCGCAAACGACTGGTACATAGCAGAACCATCGACTACGACTGATACCATCACTTATTGGATAAAGGATGAAAAGGTTGCCGATATGGACACACTGGCAATGGCCATCAGCTACACCAAAACGGACTCAACCGAACAGTTTGTAACTGCAATTGACACGCTGACCATGCTTCCTCACAAGTGGAAAAAACAGAAAAAAGGCAAGGAAGAACAACCGGACCTTACATTGACAAAAATAGTGGAAGTTAACAGTCAACCGCTATTGACCTGGAACACCCCACTCAGCGACATCAACCGACAAGGTATACATATTGAACAAAAAGGAGAAAAAGACACCAGCTGGAAATCGCTCAGCTATGACATGGCTGCAGTTGCCAACCAACCCCGACAATACCAACTGGCAATGAAGATGGAAGAAAACGTAAATTACCGAATAACGATAGATTCTGGTGCCGTAAAAGACATTTATGGCATCATAAACTCGGAAAAGATAAGCCGCACATTCAGACTACGAAAGGCTGATGAATATGTGAGTCTGACTCTGACTGTAACTAACGCGAACGGGAATGCCTATTTGGAACTGCTCAACGATAAAGACCAGACAATAAGGCACATGCCAATGAATAGCAATAAAGTGATTTTTGCAAACCTGCTGCCGGGCGACTATTATGTAAGACTGATAGAAGATGCCAACAATGACGGAGAATGGACCACAGGTGATTTTGACACACACCGCGAACCGGAAAATGTGTACTATTATCCTTCAAAATTCAGTCTGCGTGCCAATTGGGACCGTGAAGAGGATTGGAACATCCACTCAACAAAAATAGAGAAGCAAAGACCAACTGAATTAAAATCGGCAAAGCATCAGGATAAACAAAAATGACAACTGGATTATTCCCTTCCACCTATTTTGGACCCATCTCACTCTACTCACAGATGCAAAGATGCGAGAACGTCCAAATTGAACAATGGGAGCACTACAGGAAACAGACCTACAGAAACCGCTGCCATATACTGACAGCCAACAAGGTAATGGACTTGATAGTGCCAGTGGCCAGACCCGCCGAAGGTATACCTATGCGAGATGTGAGAATAGCCTATCAGCAGGATTGGCAGCGCCTTCACTGGAATGCCATAGAGAGCGCCTACAACACATCCCCTTACTTCGAATACTTTGCGGAGGACTTGCTTCCATTCTTTGAAAAAAAGGAAGTGTTTCTATTGGACCTGAATGAAAAGATAAGAGAAACTGTAATGAGTCTGATGCAGATTAAAACAGAAGTCAGAAAGACAAACTCTTATGTTGAGAATCCAGAAAACACGACAGACTATCGTTCATCGTTCAATCCCAAATCGGCATCCAATACAGGTAAACCTTACTACCAGGTATTCGACCATAAATTCGGATTTGTGGCGGATCTAAGCATTCTGGACCTCCTCTTCAACGAAGGGACGGAAGGAATACTATATCTGACAGAATAAAGAGAAATAAAAAGAAAAATAGATATGACAGAATACAATTACGATGAAATCCGTCCATACAGAGACGATGAAGTACATGCAGCCTTTGAACGTGTATGCCAAGAACCCGACATGAAAGCTGTTATGGCCTATCTGTTTAAGGAAAAGGGAGAAGCCGTACTCAATCATTTTTTGGATATTAAAAGCGTATACGAACTGCAATCAACCATCATTGGACCATTCTTTATGGATATTGCCAGGAAACACGCCGACGGAATAGACATAACGGGATTGGAAAATGTGAAAAACGAGAAAAAATATCTTTACACTTCCAATCACCGCGACATTGTGCTCGATGCGGCCTTGCTCAACACTTTGATGCTGAGCAACGGACTGGATACAGCAGAAGATGCCATTGGAGACAATCTGTGCGCCAAACCATGGATTACCGACATGATGAAACTGAACAAAAGTTTCATTGTGAAACGCAGCGGAACCAAGCGTGAAATATTTGATGCCTCTCTTCGTCTGTCAACTTACATACGTGAAAGAATAACTTCGGGCGAAAGTTCCATATGGATTGCTGAACGGGAAGGCAGAGCAAAAGACTCAAACGACCAAGCCCAGGAAAGTGTTCTGAAAATGTTCAGCATGAGCAGCGGAAAAAACATGAAACAGGGATTCATGGAACTGAACATTGTACCGGTAAGCATCAGCTATGAGTTTGATGGATGTGATTATCTGAAGGCCAAAGAGTTTCAACAGAAACGAGATGACGAGAACTACCAGAAAACGAAGGCTGACGACATACTGAATATGCAAACGGGAATATTAGGATACAAAGGCAGAATACACTACGAGGTGACCAGCTGTATCAACAATGAGCTGGACCAGATGCTGAACGACACAGACGACAGGGCCACTGCAATCAAAGCCGTTCTAAGCCTAATCAACAAGCACATTCATAAAAACTACCGCATATATCCTATCAACTATGTGGCACTGGACGAGCGCAACGGAAACTCAGCCAATGCGGACAAATACACCACAGCAGACAAAGAAAAATTTGACAACTATATAGCTGGACAAATTGAAAAAATAGATTTAAAGAATAAGGACATACCTTTTCTTCGTGGCAAAATGCTGGAAATGTATTCCAACACGTTGATTAACTACTTGGCAGCTCATAGTATGAACTGAGCAAACGATGGAAGAAAACAACGAAAATAAAGAGATAACAGAAACTGACATTACAGAGGCAGAAACCAAACGACGCACCATAAAGGAATGGGATATCAATGACAGACCCAGAGAGCGAATGCAGCGGTCAGGGCCCAAAAGTTTGACGAACGCTGAGTTGCTGGGTATTCTAATCGGATTTGGCACACCAAAGAAGTCGGCGGTCGACATTGGCCGGGACATCATGAACAGTATCAACGACGACTTGTACCGATTGATAGAAATGGACATACCCGACTTGGAAAAAATGGAAGGTATAGGCCAGGCAAAGGCTGTAACCATAAAAGCCGCCTTGGAACTTGCCAGACGAAGAGCAGAATGCGTAGCACCCCCCAAAAAGAGTATACAATGCAGCAAAGACATTTACGATTTCTTCAAATTTGAATTGGGAGAACTGGAACACGAAGAACTGTGGGTAATGTTTATGTCGCAAAGCAACACTTTCATCAAAAAGATGAAATTCTCAGAAGGTGGCATGACCAATACTGTTTTCGATGTCAGACTCATTATGAGGGAAGCCCTTTACACCAAAAAATGCGCCGCATTGGCTTTGGCCCACAATCATCCGTCAGGCAATATCACTCCCAGCAACGACGATAAAAATATAACCAAACAACTGAAAGATGCCTGTCATCTGATGGGGTTCAGGCTACTTGACCACATTATAGTAGGAGAAAACTCCTATCTGAGTTTTGTTGATGAGAATTTGTTGTAAACAACTATAAGTTCATGTTGACCATCTACAGTCCCAGCGTAAGCCCACGTCTGCAATATATAGTTACCGAACTATTCTGCACCATGCAAGGAATTGAGGCAGAGACCACTTCTGATGTCCTTATTCTGACGTCACGTTCCATGACCTCGCCTTGTATATGTTACGCTCCAACCCCTATTGACAAAAATGCACTATGGATAAAGCCATGCGGACTGCTTTCTGAAACGGGAATAAAAAATCATGAGCTATCTGTAAAAAAGACAGCTGACTACTTTACTTTATTTTCAAATACAGATAGCGGAAGCTGGCCTTTTGACCTATTTTCCGCGGCTTTTTTCATGTTGAGCAGATACGAAGAACAAGAGGGGAAAACACCGGACCAACATGGAAGGTTCAAAGCAGAAGACAGCATCGCCTATAAATATGGATTTCTGGAAGAACCAATAGTGGACCAATGGATGCAGAAATTGTTATCTGCAATGAAAACGCGCTGGCCTCTGATGGAATCCTCCAAACGGACCTTTTCATATTTGAAAACCATCGATGTGGACAATGTATTCGCTTATCAACATAAAGGGCCTCTGATTAATGGAATGCACCTGATAAAGGATGCAACCAAGGGGAACTGGGAATTAGTAAAACAGCGATTAAGATGTATACTCAGATTAACCACTGACCCATATTTCAATTTGGAGGAAATGAGTCGCATACATCAGCCCTACAAAGAAAGTACTATCTTTTTCTTCCATTGTGGCACTGTCGGCTCTCACGACAAGAAAACATGGATGCCCAGTTTAGGCTACCGAAAAATAAGGAGAGAACTGTCAAAATATTTTACTATCGGGCTGCATCCCTCATACAGGTCTGCACACACGCCGTGGATGATAAATATAGAAAAAAAGATATTGGAAAACATCACGGACCAACAGATAACCCGATGTCGCTCCCACTATCTTCTGTTCAGAATACCAACCGACTACCACAAAATAGAGCAGTTGGGCTTCACTGACGACTACACCATGGGATATTCCAATAACCCTGGATTCAGAGCTGGCACATCTATTCCTTACCATTTGTACTATATTGACGAAGAGCGTCCTTCAAAAATAATGGTACATCCTTTGGCCGTAATGGATAAAAGTCTGCACTCAAATATGCACCTAACTGCAGAAGAAGCCGAACAATACATACTAAAATTAGCCAATACAATAAAATCGGTAAACGGAGAGTTGGTAACGCTGTTTCATAACGAGAACCAGACAGATGCCGAGGAATTTGGCTGGCAAGGATGGGAAAAAATGTATGAAAGACTGTTGAAAGAAATTATAAACGCATAGCCACAAGAAAATAAGGGCTAATGTGAACTTAATTCACATTAGCCCTTAAATCAAAAAAAGCACGAGTAAACTCGTGCTTTTTTTGTAAATCATTCAGGATTTTACTGCCGCAACAGCGTAAAATGTCCCGTGTAAGTCTTACTGATTTCCTTCACCTCAATCTCGTACCAATAATCAGTAGATGGCATCTGATTACCTTTATAGGTTCCATCCCAACCGGTATCTGCTCCCTTATACTTAATCAGCTGTTTGCCCCAGCGGTCATAAATGGTAACTGTGGCATCCGGATATATATCAGACAAACCAGGAACAGTCCACACATCATTCTTGCCATCGCCATTAGGCGAAAGGATACCGTTGGGTTTGATAGCCGGTGCAACCAATGCAAATGGATAAGAAGCCTTACAGCCAACCGCATCTTTCACATAAGCCGTATGCGATCCAAAAGTAAGTTTTTCTATCAACGCATTGGCAGCATACGTACCTTCATCAACCATATAATAATAAGGCTGGGTTCCCGTAGCAGGATTGACAATGATATTGGCATCACGATAGTTGGAGGTATCCACCTCTGTAATGACAGGATTTGAACTTACCGAAACAGTGACAACCGAACTATCAACGCAGACTCCCCGACTGACATTGACCTGATAAGATGCAGTTGATTTTGGTGTTAACGACAACACGGCACCACTGACAGGAACTGACAATGAGTCGGAAGTCCACAGATAAGTTGCAGCATCATAAGAAGAAGCATCTATGGAGACTGACTGACCCTCGCAAATAGCAGTGTCGGAGATTGTTGTCTTTAAAGGCTTGTCCACCTTCACTGGAACAAAATTGGACACAACATCACAAATGCTATAAGAAGCTGTAAAATGATAATTATGCACCGAGAAATAACCCGTAGCCGCACCCTCGTCAAAATCTGGAGCGGCTTTGATTGAGGTGGTATTGTCAGTTGACGAAGTAATGGACTTATCTTCTGTCCAATTGACCACCGTACCAACAGGCGACACTGAAGTAAGAGCAACGGCAATCTCACTTCCCGAACATACTTCCAAAGCCTTCGGTATCTCTATCTTGATATTCTCAAGCACTGTCACCTTTTTAGTCATTGAAATCCGTTGCTCATCAACACCCTCATTCTCCCGATATACAAAAGAAATGGAATACGAAGCATCCGATGCCGGTGTAAATTTCATCGCAATTCCCGCATAACGGGATTTCGTAGTATTGCCATTGACCGTTTCTGCAACTTCAATATAAGCCTTATCGGCATACACTAAGGTTCCTGTACCCGTAGTATCTATGGTCAATTCATCAGAATTACCTTGACAAATGGAATCTTTCATCTGGATAGACATTTTCAGTCTCCCATCTTTGCGGACTGATATATAAGCGGTATCACTGCAATAATTGTCATCAGAAGCGACCACCTCAAAACGCTGGTCAGCCGAAACCTTGTAAATATATGAATTGCCACTTTCAGTTCCATTCCAAGTTATACTCTTGACAGAAGATGGAACCGAAGTGACAGAAAGAGTCAATGCACTGTCCACTCTTGCCACATAGGCAGACTGAGCAGGCTGCAACTGTATATAAGGTTTAACAGAAAGTGCGGTACCTGAATCGAAATTGCCAATGAATTTGCAGCCTCTATTGGTTACCACATATCCATAAACTCCGCTATCCTCAGGTTTGGCTGATTTAATTGAAACTGCTGACTCGTTATTATAAGCAGAAAGAGCATTGCCATCCTTTAACCATGAAATGGAAGGTGTCTCTGCACACGTCACATTGAGTTTTGCCTCAAACGGAGCTCCCTCACAAATGACCATAGAGGCAGGAGCCACCTCTGTCACCTTCAAAGGTACACTATGAATGGTAAACTCGATAGAGGTAGCACATTTGTTGGTATAAGACAAACGATAAGTCTGCACTGCTGCAGTCTGTCCAATAGAAGCCGAAGCATACCCCTTGGTAGCCTGCATCTCATTTCCGCTTGAAAGTTCAGTCCATACATAATCGCTAAGCGGTTTGCCATCGGCATCCTGGCAAGTAAGTTTGGAATCCACCACAACCGAATTGCCACAAGAATAAAAATTGATAGACTTGGCTGTTGCCACATTAAACTGGACTCCAGAACTATCATTATGAGCTTCGGTGAAAGTGAGGGTTCCTACCTTTTCTCCATTTCCTACTGTGACCACAGTTGAGGCTTTGACATCCTTGCAAGTACCAGCCGAGGCCAATACTGTAAATGTATACTTTTCACCAGCGGCCCCCAGAACAGAACTGGTGAAGGTTCCAGACTTTTCAGTCATTGCATCGCCATTGGAACCACTCCAGACGTAAGACAATGAGCTGACATTCGTCTTCATTGCCGATTTATCTACAGATACAGTAGCCTCTGTGCCAGGACAGACAGATGAAGAAATCAGACTGACGCCATCCAGAGAGTCTATCTGCACCTTGATAGAAGAAGGAGTTGAAGCACAGACTTGAGAAGTACTTGTTATAACAAACTGTCCAACAACAGAATATGTACCAGTTTTATCAATAACAGGAGAGGTCAAGACTGTTCCATTAGCATCGGAGAATACGGGAGAGACAGTCTGCGCCACCGTATTGGACAACCGATAATATTTTCCCAGGTCAACCGAAGTCATACAAGTATCAACCGATAGTCCGGCAACAACAGGATTTGCATAAATGTGGACCGACAATACCGCAGGGGCACTCTCGGCAAAAGGAGCTGTTTTGGACTTTTGAGTAACATAATAAGAATAAACAGTCTCTGCTTTTCCTACTGTCGCATCGGTCGATGGTGTAATGGACGCAGAAGCAGTTGCAGACGTATTCACCTTAGGATTCTCAGTATACCATAACAAGTCATAATTGCTCTGACTGTCAGTGGCATCCTTTACATTGATAGTAGCTGTAAGCGCCGCAACACCAGTTGAGCCCTCACAATAATAAAGGTCAGTAACCGAAGGGATAGGCGAAGTGCTCACATTGACGGTAACCTTCACCAATTCACTTTCACAAGTAGTTTTCTTGTTCTTCTGTGACACATAATAGGTGTAAGTCACATCGGCCGTAGCCGCAGCGTCATAAACAGGCGAAGGAGCAGAAGCAAGGACTTTCTTGTTCTCGTCGTACCACTGCAATTCACAATCTGCAGATGCTATGGCCACATCGCCAGCCGACTCGGAAATAACATCTTTGTAAGAACCGGTAGCCTCTCCTTCTGACTTCAAATAATTAACCGTAAAATTATCGTTAGAAGTCGGACTATCAGTCTGACTAACCACTACCACCACCCTGACAGAATCGCCATAACAGACAGCTTTGCCATTGACTGTATGAGCATTAGTAAAATATTGGCGGGTAAAATATTCTGTAGTTCCTGCCACATCGGTAGGCGGAACAAGGTTGGTCGTGATATTGGATGGTGATACAGAACCCTTAAACCACTCCACTCCCGAAGCCAGCAAATGACTGGAAGTTGTCTGATTAAGAGCAGCTGTCAATACATTGGCCGTAGAACCCAGGCAATAAGCAAAAGAATCAACTGATACTGTAGGCTTGTCCACACCAATCACCACAATAGACACTGGCGTTTTCTCACTTTCAGCGGCAGAACTCTTCTGGGTGACATAGGTGGTATAAACCCCAGCCTTGGCCGATGTGATGTTTGATGGCACAGCCGCACCTGCAGTTGCAGTCTTTGAATCGTACCATACAAGATTGTAAGCCTTGTCTGTGGTAGTGACATACTTGGAGAAATCAATGTCACTGCCCACGCAAAGTGTATCAGTAGAAACCAAAGGAACTGGAGCCTCACTAATCACGACTTCCAGACGCACAGTATCACTAGGGCAACCAGCAGCACTCATCTGGCGAATCCAATAATAATAAGTACCCGCTTTCGACAAATCCTGACTAGGGACCGCCGATTGCCACACATTGGTAAATGCGCCAGAAGCATCAGCTACAGACCACTGTATACCAGTAGAGGCAGTCACCATATCAGCCAAAGAAAGCGAAGACCCTGCCTTGACCTGCGCGGTCAACTCTTTCTTTGCAGGAACAGGAGCGGAAGGGAATTGATTGACAAAAACAGAATCCAACTTAATGGTATCGCTAGGACAATAACCAGTTGCCGAAGCCGTCACTGCCAATTTTTGTTTTGCCACAACCGAAGTATCAACCGTAATGGTTTCTCCTGTTTTGGCCAATGTATCTTTGCCATAAGCCCATTTAAAGACCGCGCCCTTCGCAGCGCCAGATGCTGTAATGGTAGTCACTCCACATGTCATAACAGAATCAAGAGTAAAAGACACCGTAGGTTTCTCGCCAATGAAAAATTGGCGCTTTCCCATACAGCCATCCTTGTTATACCCCGTAAAATAAAGTGTATCCGGTTTGGTAACCTTTAATGAGTATTGCTTGTCGGCAGCAAGAGCCGAAGTAGGAACCAGCACACCTGCATTATTGGACCAGCCCCACTTGACCAGCGTACCATCATTAGAGCCATTAAGATTCAGCACAGCGCCACCGCACTCACTGTAAGTCATATCCTTACCCATATCAATAGAACCGGCACGTATAATCTTGAACGATTTGGAAATTGAATAACTACGGCACTTGTCATTATAATCAGCACCATTAGGGTCGGTCAGGAACGACTGCAAAGCGGCCGATGTAGCTACCACTACACGGAAGTAGTTGGTATCAGCAGGATAAGTAGCAGTGTTGAATTTAAAATTAGCAGCTGCAACAACCGTGCTGATATTGGCCCATTTTTTCCCGTCTGAACTCTGCTGATAGAGGAACATCTGCTGATTATTGAAAAAGCTCTTCAACAAATCACTGATTTTTGCACCGATAGTAAAATCGGTGTTGGCACAAATGGTGGTATCCTGCACAAACGAAGACATATTTGAATAGATATCAACACTAGGAGGAGAACACACCATAAACTTGATATCATCGATAACCAAATCATTACCCTGACGCCAAAAGGCATCGCCACTGGTTCCCTTACCGCCGGTACTTACCACTTCCAAAACCACAGACGAAGAAGTTGTGGTTAGCTGATCAATATGCACCCGAATCCAGCCAGCACCTTTGGTGGCCACTTCCTTGGTCGTAGCAAGCACAACACCCGAAGTGGCATCCTTGATATTAAGGGTAACCTCAGGATTGGTACCACCACTCATATTGGCAATATAGGTTTCAAAAAACAGATTCTTATTAGGGCAGACGCCATCAATCTGAGTAGAGAAAATGACATCAGCATAATTATAAGTCACATTCATAAACAAGGCAGCACTGTTGGCCTTCCCATCCACCAGACTGGTATGGTCAGAGGTTACTCCATTCATCCACGTTGCTGACGAATTTCCCCCCTCATCAAGAGTATAACCTTTATCAGTGGGGACCACCACTCCATAACTGCCATCATTTATTTGTCCTGAAGCATCATAAGTCAAAACACTCGGCATAGAGAAACGGGTATTCGCGCGATATGGCATCCAGGTAGAAGGTGTCGTGGATACATTGCCATCAGCATCTACATAAGTATGTTTTGCTGTAAAATGACCAAAGTCCTCATTAAAGACCGTCATACGCGACATGGCATTTCCATTGGCATCAACACAACAAACAATGGTGCGGACCTTCAGCGTATCGGAATTGACACCTGCCACTTCACAATAATAAAGAATGGAATCTGCCTTTACCTCTTCATATATATTCTCCGTAGTTCCTGCATCCGTCCATGTTTTGCCACCATCAAGCGACTTGTGCCACAGATAAGAACTGGCGTTATATTCCTTATCGAGACTGATGATGGACTGCTCTCCCTTACATATTTCAATACCCTGGCTAGATTTTACCATAGGCTTATAGCATCCATACACTTCAAGATCAGAAATGCCATAAGCACCACATTTAGGTGTATTATATCCCGTCCAAACCTGAATGGAGACAGAAGTGGCAGCACCAGTAAGCGTACCAGTAACCGTCACATCTTCATAAGTTCCAGGCTTTAGAGCTGTCGTTGTAGATACAAGACCTGCGCCATAAGAATCTGGCGAATTGCCAACCGACAATTTCCATTCAGCCCACGGATTAGCCTTCGCACACGGTGAAGTATCAGTTTTCACATTATAAATTCTGAACTTTGCGGTGTATGTTGATCCCTTCTGCAATCCTGTAATATTATAACTGAAAATAGAAGAATGAGTTATCATGGATTTCACCACATACATGTGCTTATCCACATTAATATAAGAGGAATCGAGCAAATGTGGATTGGAAGTGATGGCATAGACAGCCGTATCCATAGCAAACATTTGGGCCGAATCAGCATGGCCGATACCGACTCCGGTAAAGAACGTGTTGCCCGAGGGTCCCTTCTGTTTGATGCCATTGAAATCACCCACCCACAGCGTATCGCTATTGGCTTTATCTGTAAAGTCAGTTCCGCCAATCAGCACCGAGCACTGCGCATGCAGCAAGCCCGAAGAAGAAAGGAGCGAAAGCAAAAAAAGAAATAGTATTCTTACTATCCCCGTGTGTTTATCGTGTACTGTCATACCTATTAAATATTATATAGAGTGTTTATCGAGTGTTAGAGATGCGAAAATTACAAAAAATACAACAAGAAGACAAAACTAAAGTAGAAAAAACTAATCCGTAGCGTAATTTCAAAATAGAAGTGCAAAATAAATATTAGAAATCAGGTATAATGCA
>CALMUD010000010.1 GCA_937872735.1 uncultured Bacteroidales bacterium | reverse complement strand
TGGCAAAGTAGCGAGTGTTTACGCCGTTAGAAATCACAAAAATCTGTATGTAATCGAATAATCCATGAAAAGATGTTTTGTGGTATCGTTGTATTTGGTTATAGGCTTGTTTCAGTTCAATGCCCCTTTTCTTCAATTCTATTTGAACCAAAGGGAGTCCGTTGATAAGGATGGTTACATCAAATCTGCTTTCCTTGCGGCCTTCAATCGTAATCTGGTTTGAGACTTGGAATTCATTCTGGCACCATTGGCTGCGATTGAGAAATTCAACCCATATATGTTTGCCGTCAGCTGTATCAAGAGGATATAGGTCTCGCAATTTCTTTGATTTCTCAAAACGGGTCCCCCCCTCGAGATAAATCAGGATTTTCTCGAACTCAGCATCAGTGAACTCGGTACGACCAAATTCGGCCAATTGCCGTTTGTTATGTATTTCAAGTTGCTTCTTGAAGTTGGTTTTTAAATTAACCTCTTCTTTGATTTGAACACGTTCATAGTTCATTCTTTTCAGAGTGGCAATCAGCCCCTCTTCAAGTGCAGCTTCACTCTGTGTTGGCATACGCAAGATATTATTAGCTATGCAAAAGTACTCAAAAAAATGGACTTGATGTCTGATTTTTCATGTCCATCATTGAATGTTTATGTAAAGGTACGCCGAAAAATGGGACAAATAGTGAAATGGGGGAATAGGTATATAAAAACAGTTCAGCCGCCCGGGCTTTCGTCTCCGGACGGCTGTTGACTTTATCATAGATAGGTATGATTCTTATATATTCAAATTTTCCATGTCCTCATTGAATGATGGTGTAAAGATACATGGAAAAATGGGACAAATAGTGACACTGGTGAAAAGACAGAAAAAAACATAAAAAAAGCGGCCTTGAAAGAATCAAGACCGCTTTTATTATCAAGTAATTGATTTGTCTTTATTTCTGCTGATTGGCCTCCTGAACTTTCTTGTTGGCGGCAGCATTCTTGCTGGCGGCAGCAGGGCTGACACCCAGCTTTTTCAGAACAAGCGGAGTGACATCGATGGCAGCGTCAGACTTGCCAATGATGGCCTGAGTGTCGAACACATACAGGAAACCATATTCCTTGACAACATCATCGATGGCCTTCTTGATTTTCTCACGTACAGGAGCCTGCAGGTCTTCCTGCTTCTTCTGCAGCAACTGCTGAGCGTTCTGTATGTAGTTCTTGATACGAGTGTCCAGCGTCTGGATTTCTTCCATACGGTTCTGCTTGATGGTCTCGTCCCATTTGCTCTGGCCCTCCTGATATTCGCTGGCCTTGCGGGTGTACTCGTCACGCATACGGTTGATTTCTGATTCGTATTCGCTGCTGGCTTTCTTCATTGTAGAGTCAATCTGGGCATATTCGGGAGTTGACAGAAACAATGTCTGGACATCCAAATGTCCTAATTTTACCTGGGCTGACTGTGCAAATCCAAATAATGGCATTGCCGACAGACACAATACGACTAACTTTTTAAGCATAGTGTTTTTATGAATTTTTAATGTTTATTTTCTCTTTGTGCAAAGATACGAAATCGGTATGATATTTGATTTTTTTAGGGAGTAAAATCATAATGTTTGAGTATCAATGCCGACGGCCAGAACAGAAAATCTTATTTGGCGTAACCCAATTTGGCCAGAATCTCGTCGCTGATGTCCGTTTTTGAAGAGTAGTACACGATGTTCTGAGCCGAAGCCTTGTCGAAAATCATGGCATAACCATCTTTCTCGGCAACATCCTTGATGGCGGCATACACCTCATCCTGGATAGGCTTCATCAGGCTCTCGCGCTTCTTGAACAAGTCGCCTTGAGGGCCGAAGTATTTACGTTTGAGGTCGTTGGCCTCTTTCTCCTTAGCCACAATCTCGTCTTCCTTTTTGGCTTGCATATCGTTAGAGTAGAAAACCTTTTCGGTCTGATAGTTCTTGTAGAGAACCTTTGCCTCGTCGTTCTTGCTTTCCACTTCCTTCTGCCATTTGTCCGACAGCTGCTTGATCTGCTCGTTGGCCGACTCATACATAGGCACATTCTTCAGAATGTAGCTCATATCCACTACCGCATATTTCTGCGCATTGGCCGCAAATGCACCCATCAGAGTGATGACGGCAATCATAAAAAACTTTTTCATGTTGTTATGTCTTTATTAATTTTCTTTGTTTTCTGATATTGCAAATATCGTGCAAAATCAATTAGAATTCCTGACCAATCACCAAGTGGAAGTTGCTATGATTGTCGCCACTGGTGACCGCCTCGTCAAATCCGTAGCCGTAATCCACACCAATCAGACCCAGCATAGGGAGGAATATGCGGACACCGCCACCGATAGAACGTTTGAGGTTGAATGGGTCGAAATCGCCGAACTCAGACCACGCATTACCGGCATCGGCAAAGGCAAGGACATAGATGGTGGAGGTGGGCTGCAGCATCAGAGGGTAGCGCAACTCTATTGACAGCTTGCTGTAAAGGTTGCCCGCCTGACGTCCGCTGATAGGGTCGAGTGGCGTCAACGAACCGTTGGCATATCCACGCAAGCCTACCGCAGTGGTAGCATAAGTGGAGCTGGAGCCCGTGGTGCCGTCGCCACCTACATAGTAGCGTTCAAATGGCGAACGGCGGTAGGAGTCGTAATAACCCAGGAATCCATATTCGGCACGCGTCATCAGCACCAGTTTGTCGTCGGGTGTGAGTGGCGTGAAGGCTTTCACCTTGAATTCTGTCTTGTAATATTCAACCCAGCGGTACAGTTCCTCCTGCATATAGTTGTAATCGTCTTCCGTCATGCTTTCTCCATTACGGTATTGGCGAACCAGCGCGTTCACCTTCTTGTTGTCGGTGAAGGCACTGTAAGGAGGAGTGGCACGCAGTGACAGTGAGAACATGGAGCCGCGGCGGGTGTAGTAAGGATTGTCGAGAGAGTTGCGTGACCAAGTTACGCCCAGGCTGAGGTTGTTGGCCGTACCTGTCTGCATATCAAAGTAGCTCCAGTTTTGCAGGTCGTAGTGGCGATAGGCCACCTCGCCATAGATGCTGAAGTAGTCGTCAGGCCAAGTCAGACGGGTGCCGATGCCCACGGCACCACCCACTGTGGTGATGTATTTGTCTGGGTCGGCATCATAGCTGTAATAGTTGGAGCCGTAAGACGAATAGTAATAGCTGTCGTTGTAATAGTAGCTGTTCACGCCCGTCTGTTTGGACCAGTAGAGGGTGGTGGAGAGGTTGGTAGGACGACGTCCGCCCAGCCAAGGCTCCACGAATGAGATGCTGGCCGAGTTGTAATAGTCGGCGTTGGTGGTGTAGGAGATGGAGAGCGTCTGTCCGTCGCCCTGTGGCAGTGGATGATAAGACTCCTTGTTAAAGATGTTCTGTATGGAGAAGTTGGTGAACTTGAAGCCGAGTGAACCGGTGACGCCCGTAGAGCCCCAGCCGAACGACAGTTCCACCTGGTCGTTGCGCTTCTGCTCCAGGTTGTAGATGATGTCCACTGTTCCATCCTCAGGATGCGGTACAGGGCGGATGTCCATTTTTTCAGGGTCGAACTGTCCGGTCTGGGCCAGCTCTCGTGCTGAACGCTGGAGGTCACTCTTGCTGAAGAGGGATCCTGGCTTGGTACGCAGTTCGCGTCGTATCACGTTCTCATATACGGCTGTATTGCCGTTGATTTCCACTTTGTTGATGACCGCCTGACGGCCTTCGTAGATGCGCATCTCCATATCGATGGAGTCTCCCTCTATTTTGGTCTCGACAGGTTCCACATTAAAGAAGAGGTAGCCATTGTCCATATACAGATTGCTGACCGCATCGTCGTCGGTATTGAGACGCTCGTTCAGCAACTTCTGGTTGTAGATGTCTCCCTTCTTGATGCCGAGCGCCGCATTGAGAATCTCGCTGCGGTAGATGGTGTTGCCTGTCCACGAGATGTTGCGGAAGTAGTATTTTTTACCCTCGCTCACGGTCAGGTAAATGTCCATTTTGTGGTCGCCATAAGGCACCACGCTGTCGCTGATGATTTCGGCATCGCGGTAGCCCTTCTCGTTATATTTGGCCAAAAGCAGGTCCTTGTCCTCCTTGTATTTATCGCGGATAAACTTCTTGGATTTGAAGATGTTCCATATTTTGGGCTCTTTGGTGCTCTTCATGGCCCACTTCAGTTTGAAGTTGGAAATGTTCTGATTGCCACTGAGGTGGATGCGGTGCACCTTAATCTTGTTTTTGCGGTCAATGTCGATATAAACAGTGACATAGTTGGGTGTGGTGGGGTCCTCTTTCAACTCGATGTTGACGGAAGCCTTCTCATATCCCTTTTCTGCCAGTTTATGCTTGATGATGGTCTTGGAGCGTTCCACCGCCCCTGGAGAAATCTGTCCGCCTTTGGCCAGTCCCAGACCGCTTTCAATGTCCTCTTTGTCTTTTTTCTTCATTCCTGTCACCACCACATCGGTGATGCGGGGGCGTGGAGTGAAGGCCAGTTGCAGCCATACCTTGTCGCCCTGAATCTTGGTGGCATAAATTTTAACATCGGCAAAAAGACCCTGTTTCCAGAACTTCTTGATAACGTTGGAGAAAGCCTCGCCCGGCATTTTCACTGTCTGTCCGACGCGGAGACCCGAGTAGGCAGAAAGCACCTCTTTATCGTAGACGCCGTTGCCGACTATATCGATGTCCTGAATGACATATTCGTTGGTGGATTGCGTGTATTTGATTTCCGGATTGACCAGAACGGCATCAGCAGAACTGTCCTTCTTGCTGCTGTCGGCTGCTGTCAGTGCGGAGTCGGCAGGGCTGGCGGCTGGACGGGCAGAAGAGTCGGCAGGTGAAGAAACGGGGATTGCCGTAGCGGCAGAATCGCCTTGCTGGCTCTTGGCCTTATCAAGGAGCATCCGCAACGAGTCGGCGGGGTCGGCAGGCGTCAGCGCTTTTTCCATTTCCGGGCTTATCCCACCTTCGGGCCTAACATCCTCTCGCTGGGCCAACGCCCCGCAAGCCAGCAGGCTTAACAATGCACCGCCTATCAGTTGCTTCTTATATATCATCATCTTATTAAGTATCTCGTAATCAAAAAAATCTGGAATCAGTGTAACTCAGGAAAGAGAATTCTTGGTCGGCTCAATCTGCTCGCTGGTCTTTCCGAACCGGCGTTCACGTCCTTGATAGTCGACGATGGCCTCAAACAGTTGTTCCTTTTTGAAGTCAGGCCAGCACACTTCCGTAAAGTAAAGTTCGGAGTAGGCCAGCTGCCACAGCAGAAAATTGCTGATTCGCAGTTCGCCGCTGGTGCGTATCAGCAGGTCGGGGTCTGGTATTCCATTGGTGCACAAATGAGCCTCCACCATCTGTTCGGAGATGTCGGCCGGGTTTGTTTTCCCATTGGCGGCTTCCGTGGCCAGTTCCTTTACCATATTCACAATCTCCCAGCGGGCGGAGTAGCTGATGGCCAACACCAATGTGGTGCCAGAGCAGTGAGCTGTTTCTGCAATGGCGGCCTGCATGTTGGAACGGGTGCGCTCCGACAGCCTCGCCTTGTCGCCGATGACAAGCAGTCTCACGTTGTTTTTCAGCATTTTTGGCAAATAGCCGTGAATGGTATCAACGAAGAGGTCCATCAGTGCATCCACCTCAGGCTGGGGTCTGTTCCAGTTTTCAGTGGAGAAGGCATATAGAGTAAGGTATTCGAGTCCTGCCTCGACGGCCCCCTCCAACACCGAATCGACGGAGTCGACCCCATGCTGGTGTCCGTAGATGCGCTCTTTTCCTTGCCGTTTGGCCCAGCGTCCGTTGCCGTCCATGATGATGGCCACGTGCTTGGGCATCCGGCTCTTGTCTATTTGGTCTTTATAGCTCATTATCAGTTATTTGCTTTGATGGGTTTAATATTTGCCACCACGGCATATTCCTCTGTGCTTGAACATATCGAAAGTGATGTAAGCGAAGGCGCAAGAGTACCAGTCATTGTTTTTGAAGCTGGAGCTGTTCATCTTGTAAGGGTCGTCGAGCGCCTCATTGCCCATGTCTCCCTCATCAAGGTCATCGCAGAACAGTTTGTGCATATCCCATTCCAGTCCGATGTTCATACGTCTGGTCACTTTCACCTTGTAGCCCAAGCCGAAGGCCAGTCCGCCTGCGATTTTGGTACCATTCCATTTGTTGAATATTCCGACGCTTGGACCGGCAACCACATAAGGGGTATGCCGCATCACCTCTTTATCCCACGAGTCGTAGCCGAATTTGAAAAAGTTGAGTTCAAACAGTGCTCCGATGTTCCAAAGGTTGCGCTCAAAAGAGACGCGTTTGTCTTCGGGAAAATAGTTGTCCTTGTCGTAGTTGGTATTGCCCGATACCTTGCCCAGGTCGACATCCACGCGGAAGAGGAAATGAGAATTCATTTTCAGACTGAGCATGGCACCTGCCATCGGGTTGACTTCGCCAAAGGGGGTGATGGTGTTGGCATCACCATTGTATGACATTACGCCACCCAGAAATCCAGCCTCGCCTATGTATTGGGCGCGGGCAGAAAACGTGAGCAACGATAAGATGGTCAGCAGTATGTAACGCTTACCTTTAGATGTATGGAACATTCTTTTTTCCTTTTTCGCATTTTGTCTAAAACAGAAAACGGCGTACTTTGGGTTATATTTTGCCAACTCTGCTAAAAACATTCTGCAAAATTAATTAATATCTTTGAAATTTCTTGTTTCTAATGTCGGAGTATAGACCTATTTAACATTTATTTGTCTGAAAAATAGCCGGTTTGAGTTCGATAAGTTTTTAAAAGTTGAATTTCAGTTGAGGGTCGAGTAGCGTAAAAGTCATGCGATGGTAGGGGCAGGGACCCAGTTGCTCAATGGCCGCACGATGGTCACGGGTGGGGTATCCCTTGTTCTTTTTCCAGTTGTAGGCAGGATATTCCTCGCCAATCTGGCACATATAGTCGTCACGGTAGGTTTTGGCCAGTACCGAGGCGGCCGCTATAGACAGGTAGGTGCCGTCGCCCTTCACCACACATTGATAGGGAATTTTACCGTAGGGCTTGAACCGGTTGCCGTCGATGATGAGGTGGTCGGGGCGTGTGGTCAGCTGGTCGAGCGCTCTGTGCATGGCCAGAATGGAGGCATTGAGAATGTTTATTTTATCAATTTCCTGAGCGGTCACCACACCAACTGCCCATGCTACCGCCTCTTGCTCAATGATGGGCCGTAGCAGGTACCGCTGTCGGGCGGTGAGTTGTTTGGAATCATTCAGCTCGGCACTGTGAAAATCGGGAGGCAGAATGACGGCGGCGGCATAGACGGGTCCCGCCAGACACCCCCTGCCCGCCTCGTCGCATCCCGCCTCGACGGCGCCCTCGGTCATGTAGGGCAGCAACATTTTGTGCTCTTTGTGGGGACGCATCATTGAGCCGATTGGGTGAAGATGTAATGAGTGAGGGCTTTGCCGACGGCGCCGAGCGTGCTGCGGCTGATGTGGCTCATATCGTCAGAAGCGGTGTGCCATTCTTTAGGGAAGCCACGACCGCTGCGGAAGTCGATGATGTCAAAGGTAGGAATGCCGGCATCCAGATTCACGAAATAGTGGTCGTCGATAATGCTCCCGCCTTGGTTCTGAGAGAAAAAATCTCCCAGACCGATAGATGCGGCATCGTTCCAGAAGGCTTGAGCCTGTGGACCTGCATATTGCAGGGAGGCAGCATCAATGCTGAATTCAGGATCATCGCCTCCCACCATGTCGAGCAGAATGCCCATGTATGGTTTATTGTCGGCACGGTAGCCCATGTTCTTGCACCAATATTGAGTGCCGAGACACCAAGTGCGTTCATCGTCCGCCATTTTTGCATTGTCGGGGGCTCCGTAGTCTTCCGCATCCACCAGAATGAGGTCAATCCCCACTCCTGGGTCTTCCTTTTGCAGAAGCCGTCCCAACTCCATCAACACAGCTACGCCGCTGGCGGCATCGTTGGCGCCCATCACAGGTTTGTGGCGATTGGCAGGCAGCGGGTCGTTGTCGGCCATGGGCCGGCAGTCCCAATGCGCAAAAAGGGCGATACGGCGGTTGTTGTCAGGATAATAGCTGGCAATGATGTTGGTTGATTGCAGCCGGGTGCCGTCGTAGGCGATAAGTGTAGTCTCCTGGCGATTCACTTTGGCCCCCATCCTTTCCAGCTCGCCGCAGATGTATTTGAGGCATTTGCCGTGGGCCTTGCTGTTGGGCACTCTGGCGCCGAAGCTGCATTGCTGCTGGGTATAGTGGTAGGCGCTGTCGGCATTGAAGGTGGGAACCTTGCGTGTTTGTCCCGTTCTTGCGGTATCGGTCAGGCTGTCGGCTGTCGGCTGACTGGCATTGCTCTTGCCCGAGCAGCCAGCCAGCATCATGAGCGCAATGGACGCAATGATGGCAATTCTTCCTTTCATATATTTATGTGTTCTCAATGTGGTAAACATCATCAGTGTCTGGAATCAGTCAGATGCGCGTAGGTATCTGATGTCCACAAAATTACTATATTATTTGTTAAATGTGTGACATTCAAATATAAAAAGTGTTGCAGAAAAGTTGCGTCAAATCCCCGATAACCAGTAGAAATGGCAAAAAAAATCTCTTTTGAAATTTCCCTTCCGATTTTTTTGAATATTTATCACATTTGACCTACCTTTGCGTACTAAGGTTCTTAATAGTCAATCCCCATTAATAAGGATATTTCACCTCCTTGAATATTATTAGGAACCGGCATACGTATAACGAAGACTAAATAAATATTATTAATAACAAATTTAAATCTTATGTGGTTGTTAAATTCTTCAATAGGAAAGAAACTGATAATGAGTATATCAGGTGTCTTTCTTGTTCTTTTCATGACATTTCACGCATGCATGAACTTTGTGGCCGTCATCAATCTTGGCGCCTACGATGCTGTATGTAAGTTTTTGGGTGCCAACTGGTACGCTGTTGTCGGTTCAGCAGTGTTGGCAGGTGGATTCCTGATCCACATCATCTTTGCTACCTGGCTGACACTGACCAACCAGAAGGCGAGAGGCAACGAGGCTTATGCAGTGAATGGCATGCCAAAGAATGTAGAGTGGGCCTCAAAGAACATGTACGTGTTGGGATTCATCATCCTTATGGGTATTGTTCTTCACTTGACCATGTTCTGGGCTAAGATGCAGTTGTCAGAATTGGCAAATCTGGAAATCGCAACAGATGGCAAGGTCATTGACCCTGCTGCCGGCTCGGAATTTCTGATTGCCTACTTCAAGAATCCAATCTTCTGCATTCTCTACCTGCTTTGGTTCGCAGCCATCTGGTTCCACATGACACACGGAATCTGGAGTGCATTCCAGACGCTGGGATGGAACAACAACACATGGATTTGCCGTTGGAAGACCATCTCTTACATTGTGGCTACCATCCTTATGCTGATGTTTGCTTTCACAGTTGTCTTTTTCTATGTAGGCAACTGTATCGGTCTGTTCGCCTAAGTTGAGGCAGAATAATCCGTAAGCTTTTATTTAATTTATTGAAAAACAAATAATTATGGCTACTATAGATTCTAAAATTCCAGAAGGCCCAGTTGCTGAAAAGTGGACCAATTATAAAGCTCACCAGAGACTGGTGAACCCAAAAAACAAGTTGAAACTTGATGTCATCGTTGTTGGTACCGGTTTGGCAGGAGCATCAGCTGCTGCCTCATTGGGCGAGATGGGCTTCAATGTGCTCAACTTCTGTATTCAGGATTCTCCTCGTCGTGCACATTCCATTGCCGCACAGGGAGGTATCAATGCTGCCAAGAATTATCAGAATGATGGTGACTCTGTTTACCGTCTGTTCTACGATACAGTAAAAGGAGGAGACTACCGTGCGCGTGAGGCCAACGTATATCGTCTGGCTGAGGTTTCAGCCAACATCATTGACCAGTGCGTTGCCCAGGGCGTTCCATTCGCCCGTGAATATGGAGGTCTGTTGGCCAACCGTTCATTTGGTGGTGTGCAGGTTTCACGTACCTTCTATGCCAAAGGTCAGACTGGCCAGCAGCTGTTGCTGGGTGCCTACTCTGCATTGAGCCGTCAGGTTCACGAGGGCAAGGTCAAGCTCTTCACCCGTTATGAGATGCAGGATGTAGTGATGGTGGACGGCCGTGCCCGTGGTATCATCGCCAAGAATCTGGTGACTGGCAAGATGGAGCGGTTCTCTGCCAACGCAGTCGTATTGGCTACCGGTGGTTATGGCAACACTTACTTCTTGTCGACCAACGCCATGGCTTGCAACTGTTCTGCTGCCATTGCCGCTTACCGCAAGGGTGCCTATTTTGCCAACCCTGCATTCGTGCAGATTCATCCTACTTGTATTCCAGTACATGGCGACAAGCAGTCCAAGTTGACTTTGATGTCGGAGTCATTGCGTAATGATGGCCGTATCTGGGTGCCAAAGGATATTGAGGATGCCAAGAAGTTGCAGGCAGGAACCCTTCAGGGCAAGGACATTCCTGAGGAGAAGCGTGACTACTATCTGGAGCGCCGTTATCCAGCCTTCGGTAACCTGGTGCCACGTGACGTGGCATCACGTGCAGCCAAAGAGCGTTGCGACAAGGGCTTCGGTGTCAACAATACCGGCAAGGCCGTGTTCCTTGATTTCAGCGAGGCCATACAGCGTCTGGGCAAGGATGTGGTAGCTCAGCGTTACGGCAACTTGTTTGATATGTATGAGGAGATTACCAATGTCAACCCTTATGAGAATCCAATGATGATTTATCCTGCTATCCATTACACCATGGGTGGCCTTTGGGTAGACTATGAGTTGCAGACCAATCTGAAAGGTCTGTTCGCCATTGGTGAGTGCAACTTCTCAGACCACGGTGCCAACCGTCTGGGTGCATCAGCCTTGATGCAGGGTCTGGCCGATGGATACTTCGTATTGCCATACACCATTCAGAACTATCTGGCCGACCAGTCTATCTGGCCAGCTATCAAGACTGACCGTCCTGAGTTTGATGAGGTAGAGAAATCAGTCAATGCCAAGATTGACCACCTGATGGGCATCCATGGCAAGAAGTCAGTTGACTCTATCCACAAGGAACTCGGAAAGGTAATGTGGGAGTATGTCGGCATGGGCCGTACCAAGGAAGGTCTGTTGACCGGCTTGAAGAAGATAGAGGAAATCCGCAATGAGTTTGAAACTGATTTGTTTATTCCTGGCTCAAAAGATGGCCTGAATGTCGAGCTTGACAAGGCTATCCGTCTGAACGACTTCATCACCATGGGCAAACTGATAGCCTATGATGCACTGAACCGTGAGGAGTCGTGTGGTGGCCACTTCCGTGAGGAGCACCAGACCGAAGAGGGCGAGGCTAAGCGTGATGATGAGAACTTCTTCTATGTGGCTTGCTGGGAATACCAGGGCGACGACAAGAAGGAACCTGTACTGAGCAAGGAGCCACTTGTTTATGAGGCTATCAAGGTTCAGACACGTAACTACAAGAACTAATCAGGTTTAAGACAAGCTTGTTGAACTTTAAAAAAATCAGAAACAATGGATAAAAATATAAGTTTCACATTGAGAATTTGGCGTCAGAATGGTCCCAAGGAAAAGGGCCACTTCGACGAGTTTCAAATGAAGGACATCCCTGGCGACACTTCGTTCCTGGAGATGCTTGACATACTGAACGAGCAGTTGGTTGAACAGGGCAAAGAGCCTGTTGTGTTTGACCATGACTGCCGCGAGGGTATCTGTGGTATGTGCTCTCTCTACATCAATGGCCATCCTCACGGACCAGCCACTGGCGCTACCACTTGCCAGATATATATGCGCCGCTTCAAGGATGGTGACACCATCACCGTTGAGCCTTGGCGTTCAGCCGCTTTCCCTGTCATCAAGGATTGTATGGTAGACCGTGGAGCCTTCGACAAAATCATGCAGGCTGGCGGCTATATCAGCGTCCGTACGGGTTCTGCTCCTGATGCCAACAACATTCCTATTCCAAAGCAGAATGCTGATTTGGCCATGGATGCTGCCAGCTGTATAGGCTGTGGCTGCTGTGTGGCTGCCTGCAAGAATGGCTCAGCCATGCTGTTCGTTTCGGCCAAGGTGTCTCAGCTTGCGTTGTTGCCTCAGGGCCGCGTTGAGGCTGCCCGCCGTGCCAAGGCAATGGTTGCCAAGATGGATGAACTCGGTTTCGGAGCCTGCACCAATACAGGTGCCTGCGCTGCTGAGTGCCCTAAGAGTGTTTCTATCAGCAATATCGCCCGTCTGAACCGTGAGTTCATCAAGGCCAAGCTGAAGGACTAAGCAATCAGACAAGATTTGAATATTCATCGGGGGAGTGGAACCATGTTCCGCTCCCCCGATTTGTTGTGGCAGGTGGTGAAGGATTGAATGGAGGCAAAATGTTTTCTTTCTTCTTTTGTCCGTCTGTTTGCTTTTCACATCGGATTCCATTATATTTATATTCTTAAAATGCAGGGTTTCTGTTCTGCCGCATATTGGCGAAAAGAACAGCACTGCCCAAAAAGTATAAAATGAAGAATTATATTCTTTCCCTATTGCTGCTGACAATGGCCATGAGTGCCACTGCACAGATTTCCGGAAATGGATCTGGAATCTCAGTCAATCCTGTGACACCCCCAGTCACAGGTGCCACCGCACATCTTACTGACCCCTCGTCATACAACATATCGCGCGGTCTGGATGAAATCAGCAAAGGCCACTATGACAAGGCTGTATCCTATATAAACAAGGAACTGGAAGATGATGATGAGAACGGACAGGCTTATTTGCTGCTGTCGGACATCTATTATCAGCAGGGACAGTATGGCGATGCGTTGCAGAATGCCAGCAACGCCTTGCTGTATCTGCCACATAAGCAGAAGTCCAATATTGCCACAGCTTATTATGTGCGGGCCAATGTGTATATGGATTTGAAAGATACACTGCAGGCCATCAACGAATTGACAGCAGCTATCAAGTCAGACCCCAGTCAGGAAAAATTCTATGTCAAACGGGGCTTCTTTTATAATATGATGGGAAAGGACGACAAGTCGCTGGCCGATTTCAAGCATCTGATAAAATCGAAAGATACCACCATTGCCTCAATGGGATATATGGGATTGGGCACCCGCAGCATCAATATGAAGGAATACGGCGATGCCGCCACCTATTACGATAAGGCGCTGGAACTGTCGTCCGACCCGGATGTGTTTTCGAGGGTCCACATCGGCAAGGCCATCAGCTATGCCGCCCTTCACCAGATTGCCAATGCCGCAGATGAGTATATCACGGTGCTCCGACAGCAGCCCGACAGAGAGAATGTCCCTTCGTATCTGGCACAGTTGGCCGATTCCGATTTTGTGGCGGTGGAGGCGCGCGTCAGGCATCAGGAGTCGGTAACTATCAATAAATCGTATTGGCACAATATGCTGGGTATGCTTTATGAACAGACTTACAGATATAGGCAGGCGGCCAGCTGTTACCGGCAGACCTTTGCCGTCAATCATGACTCCGTTACGGCGTTGCGCTTGGCACACTGCTACAGTGATGCGGGTATGCCCGACTCGTCTTTGGCCTATCTTGACTCTGTAAAGTCAAAGGATGACGCCCTCTTCAAATGTGAAAAGATATATATGCTGGGCTATGCCGGGCGGTATGCCGAGGCTTCCGATACACTCACCTCCTTGCTTCGAATTGCTCCCGACCAATCGGCCAGTTATGAGCTGCGTGGATTCTTCAGTATGATGCAGCGCAACTATGTAAAGGCAATGAAAGATGCGGATATGGCTGTATCTCTGGCCGACCGTTCGCCTTCGGCGCTTATGTTCCGGGCCCATCTGCATCTGATTATGGGCGACACCTCAGCCGCGCTGCCCGATTTCAAGCGGGCTCAACCAGTACTTACTGACAAGATGGATGGTCCGCTTGCACTCTATTTTCTGGGTGACAAGCCTGCAGCATTGTCGCAAATGGAATCTTTGTTGAGGTCCCCGTCCATCAAACCCGATGATATCTACTCAGCCGTCTGCTTCTATTCGTTAATCAACGATACAAGCAAGGCTGTCGACTGCCTGAGCCGCGCTTTGCAGATGGGCTATCGGAAGTTTATACAGATTGATAACGACCCCGAACTGGACAAGTTGAGAAAGATGCCGTCCTTTAATCAAATCATCAAAGAGTATCGCAACAAATAACAGTCTTGCCTTTTGACATTTATAGGGTGGCTTAGTTTGTTTTATCCGTTATTTCCTCTAATTTTACAGAGTGGAAAAAGTCAAAATTGAATTTATGAAGAAAATTTTTGCGCTGATTGCGCTTTTCTCAGCTTTATGCTGTATGCCGGCTGTCGCCTCTGACGACTATTCCGACTCCTATAACTTCACCCGTGGTATGGAAGAAGCCCAAAATGGCAACTACTCTGACGCCCTCTCCTATATGCAGAAGGAGGTGGCCGACCATCCTAAAAACGCGTATGCCTATGTGATAATAGCTACTATTGACAATGCGGCATCCGATTATGCCAATGCCTTGCAGGCTGCCAATCTGGCGCTGAAGAATGTTCACAAGAAAGAGAAAAAAATGGTGGCAGCTTGTTATAATGTGCGGGCCTCTGTGTATATGGCGCTGTCGGATACTGACAAAGCACTGTCGGACTATGATATGGCCATCAAGGCGGAGCCAGAGGACCTGGACTACTATCAGTCGAGGGCCGACATCTACTTCTACCGCAACCAGTTTGATAAGGCAGAGGCCGACTTCCGCCAGATGCTGAAAGTGGATGAGAGCAGCTCGTATGCCTATGTGGGATTGGGCCGTAACGAGAAACAGCAGGAACATTATGACAAGTCACTGCCGTATTATGACAAGGCCATCAAATTGTCGCCCAGCTACAGTGCCGGCTATTCATTCAGGGCAGAATCCTATTTCCGTTTGCACCGCTATTCCGAAGCTGCCGAGGATATCATTTCGGCTCTTGATATAGACCAGGACGACAAGGCGTTTATGCTGATGTGCGAGATGGCCGACTCGAGCCAAGTGGTGATGGAGGCCAAACTGAAGAGCCAGTGCATCAAGAATCCGGGTGAGCGCTATTGGCCATTCTGCCTGGGGGCTTATTACCGCCATATTGATGATTACGAGAATGCAGTGGAATACTATAAGAGAAGCTACGACCTTCAGGCTGATACGGCAGTCGCCCTGTATCTGGCAAAGTCACTCCACGGCAATGGAGACCTGGCCGACGCATTGTCGTGGATAGACAAGACGAAGGACCAGCGGATTGACGATGAACCGCTGATGGAGGAAAAAATGGATATACTGCATGACATGGGACGTGACCAGGAGGCCCTGCAAATAGTTGATTCGCTGGTTCGCAAAAACCCGTCGGAGTCCGATTATTACTATAAGCGGGCTAATTTCAAACTGTTCACGAAAAATGTGCGGGGTGCGGTATCAGATATGGATACCTGCATCACTTTGACACCCGATGTCTCCTACTATTATTTTACAAGGGGGCGGTTCTACAAGATTTTGGGCAATACCAGTGCTGCCAAATATGATTTCCAGCAGTCTATCAATATGGACACTATCGATGCGGGACGGCTTATCTCCATGTATGCCTATGCCATGATGGGCAATGAGGACAGTGCCAAGGCCTGTATAGAAAAATTGTTGAAAAACAGTGCTGAAACAAATGATGCTTTGTCGGAGACTTACTATAATGTGGCCTGCATCTATTCTTTGCTGGTTGACAATAAAAGGGCTTTTGATTATCTGAAAAAGGCTCAAGAAAAGGGATTTAGCAATTTGTACAGGGCTGAATGTGACCCCGATTTGCTCTATTTGCGCACCAGTCCGGAATATAAGGCGATGTTTGCAGATTTCCGTAAAAAGAAGGCTGCGGCAGCTGCTGGCAGCACCTCCACCTTCGTCAGCAAAACGGGTGAGGTGCCATTTGTCCGTGAGAGTGGCATTTGCAAGGTGAAGTGCCAAATCAATGGTTTGCCACTTCAGTTCTTCTTTGACACGGGTGCCAGCAGTGTATCCATCTCTTCGCTTGAGGCTACCTTTATGCTTAAAAACGGGTATCTGACGCAGAATGATGTGGTAGGTACCCAGAACTATATGAATGCCAACGGCGAAGTGGAGTCGGGCACGGTGGTCAATCTGAAATCAGTGGAATTTGGCGGCTTCACGCTGCACAACATTCAGGCTTCGGTGGCCGACAACCAGGCGGCACCTCTTCTGCTGGGGCAGACTGTGCTGCAACGGCTGGGAAAGATTGAAATTGACAACCTGAAAAACGTGATACGGATTACCTACAAAGAAAAAAGTCAAGAGAAATGAAATTCTGTTTCCTTTCTTCTTTTTAATTCTCTCTGTCCTCCTGATTTTTGGGGAAGGAATGGCACATTTTTCGTCGTACAGGATGTCATGTGACAGGTTCTGGTTCAATGTCAATTAAATTGTTATGTTGATTACTATATTGGAATATATTTTTTGGTCGATTTTATTAGTAGCGACTCTTTACTTATGGTTCCGACTTTTGCAGAAACGTTCCCGACTGAGCCCCTTGATAGCTTGGCCTCGGCTGAATATGAAACCGGGAGAATTGCAGCGTGACTTGGTACTGAAGGCTGTGACTGAGATGGGATGCAAGTATGAGGATCTGTCTGAAGATAAAGACGACAAATCCCGCTTCGTGTATGCCTTCGATTTTCAGGGAGGACATTTTGTCCTCTTTTTTCTGAGTGATTATTCGGTCACCAGTCTCCACTACTATGGGGCCTTTTTTACTACGCCTGACCATTACAACAAAATACTCAACATCTGCAATCAGGTTAACGAGTCGTGCAAATATGTGCCGACTGCGGTTTGCAGTTACGACAAGGATAGCGACCGGGTGGCGGTGCATATCAACTCACAGTTTGTGATGCACAATTCCAAAGATGCGGTGGAGGTATTCTCCAATGCCATCTTGCTACGCACATTTGCATTGCGTGACGACATAACGGCCCGATTTTCACAGTCTTCAGAAGAGGACGAAAATTCGGAGCAGGAAGCTGTGTTGACAGCACACCAGAAATTCTTGCTGTATGAGCAGGAACTGAACCATGACGATAATATACAGCCCCGCCGTTTTGCCGCTGGTAGCCGTCTTCTTTTGGGGTCTATGCTGCCCAATCTCTTTGATGTGGATGTGCAGCGTATCCGACGGATGGTGGTGACTACCGATGCCGAGAGCCATGTAGTGGACCGTCTTGATGAAATATTGTCGCTTGACTTGTCTTCGCTTTTGGTGGAGCCGCCTGCTGACAGTCATCCCCTGTCATTCCGCAATAGAAACGTGCACCTCTGCATTGATACCAATCCCAATGATAGCGATACCGAATTGCAATCTCTGATTTCCATATTCTTACGGGCCGAGAACGTTGTCGACAATACACTGTATGTCCGTGTCACGGCTTTTACCCCCACAACGGGACCCGATGTGGACGGCCGAACGACCGATGAGGATGGTATTTCACAGCATCTGATGATAGCTTTTGATGCAGAAACGCCCGAAAAGAAACTTGCGGAGTTTAAATTTGTCAAGAGTGAGACCATCGACAAGGAAGTGCGCGAGGAACCTCTTTCAGATGACGAGGCGCTGCTTTCCAGTGCTTTGCGCATAGGCGCTACCTATCCGGAATCGCTATACCGAGGAAACAAATATTATAGGCAGCGCCGCTTTTATGATGCTTTGTGCTATTATGCCGATTTTTATTGGGACAATCAGCAATCGTATAACGAGATGTCGAAGGAGGACCAGCAAATGATGCGGGATGTGGCTTTCCGCATCGGATATTGTTATGTCAGAGAACGGGATTATGAGCGGGCCTACTATTATCTGTCGCGAATCGCTGGCAGGGGCAATATAGACTACGATATGGAGTTCGTCAATTGTCTGTCCAATTCAAGGGACTGTCAAGCTATTGATTGCATCAATTCCATCATAAAGAGGCTGGACGAGATGCGCCAAAATAATGACGGGGCTGAGAGCCCTGCCATTACATCGTATCGGCACTTTCTGTATCGGCGTCATGCGTTTTGCCTCCTCGACCGTGGCAATCTGGACAAGGCGGAGGCCGAATTTAAAAAGCTGCTGGATATTCCCGACAGCAATGCCTATGCCCTGAAGGAACTGGCCTATATACAGAAACAAAAGAAAACAGACCAGCAGACTGAATAAAGGTCAAGTGTGAGGTCTGCTCTGAAAATTATATATGCAAAATGAACGCACAACAATACGAGGGATTCAATCTCCAATTCATAACACATCACAACGACCGGTATGACTATCTACAATCGGCCCAGCAGGCATTGCAGGGCGGTTGCAAGTGGATACAGCTGCGCATGAAGGGGGCTCCGGTTGATGAGGTGGAGGAGATAGCCTTACAGTTGATGCCGCTTTGCCGTGAGCAGGGCGCCGTTTTTATTCTTGACGACCATGTGGGTCTTTGCAAAAAAATAGGGGCAGATGGGGTTCATCTGGGCAAGAAGGATATGCTGCCAGCCGAGGCCCGCCTGCAGTTGGGCACAGGATTCATCATAGGCGGCACCTGCAACACTTTTGAAGATGTGATGCAGGTGAAGGATTCGGTCGATTATATCGGTTGTGGACCGTTCCGTTTCACCACCACCAAGCAAGGCTTGGCACCTGTGCTTGGACTGGACGGCTATCGCAACATAGTGTGGCAATGCCGCAGCAATGGCATCAATCTGCCCATGGTGGCGATAGGTGGCATCACCCGTCAGGATATTCCCGATGTGCTCAATGCCGGCCCCAATGGGGTGGCGGTGTCGGGGGCCATACTCAATGCGCCCGACCCAGTGGAAGAAACCCGCCAGATGCTGGAGATTATCAATGCCAACCCTTTCCGTACCCTGCTCGATTCATTGCCAGATTGCGGTTTGTAAACAGAAATATAGCTGACGCCACAAAACACAACAAAAGGCTGTGCCAATATATTTGGCGCAGCCTTTTTTGATATTCCTTATGAAAAAACGCTATTTTGTCGAGGTCGGAACGATTGTTACAAACAATCCGTTAGGCGTTGCATTCAGTGTGCCCATATTCTTGAAGAAGTTATCCTGCTCCACACCGTCTTTCCATAACTTGAGGTTATTGATGGACTGCCCCGTACCTGGCACCTCATATCCTGTGGCGTAGACATTGCCATTGCGTACCATTATGGAAGTGGCTTTTGCCTCGTAGCTGCCAGCCGTAAGACCGATGGCAGAGACATCGGAACAATTTCCGCTGGCGTCTATGGTACTCTTCCAATAGCAGGCTTTTTTGCCATCATTTCCGCATGTGTACAGTATGCCGCCATAAGCGTAGACTCCATATACCAGGTTGCCATAGGCAGTGGCTAATTTGGTAGCTTTTCGGTCGGTCCATTGCTGGTTGATGTATCCGCTACGGTTATATTCGGTGCCACCGATGCAAATTATCGGTTTCCCATCCTTGATGTGTGCATAGTCCAAACAAATGGCGCGTCCTTCGCAGGCATCTTGAGAATCACTGGTGGGCTCAATCTGGTAGCGTACCATTTCTCCTTCTGAGTTGCTGAGCCAATATCGCAAATATTCCAAGGCTGTTGTCCTGTTCTCGTAGAACCCAGTCACATACACATTGCCACTTTTGTCTACTGTTATTGACTCGGCCAGAGAACCATCCAGTTCTTTTACCTTGTCTCCTATCCAGCAGCGGGCCTCATTTCCATTTTCTGTTGCCTCATATCCGCAGGCGTATACAACGCCATTTCTCACATAGATGGAACTGACTGAATTACCCTCAGGCAGGAAATTCTCTTCCCCGTTTTTCCAATAAACGGCAGATGTGCCATCTGACCCTCCCACGTAAACATTGGTGTCTTCCACAAAGATGGAGTTGGCATAGGCATCGTTGGAAGATGTCTGTGGCAGCAATTTCAGTCCATTGTGATAATAGGCTGCATAGGAACGGGAGTGTCCGCTGCTGTAGATGCTGTCGAACGAGAGTGCCACATATATTTCGTGAGTGCCCGTTATGGAATCTACGGATAGATTGCTGGTGCCGCCGCTTTGTTCGTCCTTATCTTCTTTTTTGCATGCCGACAGCGTCAGTGCTGCAATGGCTGTGAACAGCAAAATGTACCTGCCGCCAAAGCGCAGCATGGTGTATTTCAAATTCCTCATCTATTTTCTGTTTTATTTGTTCTATTTGTACCCATGAGGGAGGGACTGTCCCCCAAATAAAAAAATAATAACTCTACTATGTAAAGTTATTATTTTAGATGAAAGATTGAAAGTTTTTTTGTCAAAAATATCACATCATTTTACCAACCCATGGCAGGGCGGATGATGGCCTCCTGCACATAATACCATCCGGCGCCTGCCAGATAGCCCGACAAAGCCACGAGAGAGAACTTCTTGAGGTACCAGATGAAATTGATTTTCTCGAGTCCCATTACCACCACACCGGCAGCCGAGCCAATGATGAGCAGACTTCCGCCAACTCCCGCGCAATAGGCCAGGAACATCCAGAATACGCCATCCTGAACGTAAGGTAGCAGGGTTGGGTCGGCCATCGCTTGTGAGGCTGTGTTCAGCGGGAACATTCCCATGGCTCCTGCCACCAATGGTACATTGTCGACAATTGACGACAGCACCCCGATGACAATATTGATAATGTATGGATTGCCCACTTCATCGCGCATCAGCTGTGCAAAGTCGCCCAATATGCCGGCGCACTGAAGGGCGGATACGGCCATGAGAATACCAAGGAAGAAGAGAATGGTGGAGAAGTCGATACGGCCCAGCACTTTGCTGATACGCGCTTTTGATGACTCCGGCACCTCCTTTTTGCGGTGGTAAAGAATCTCGGTGTAAACCCACAGAAAACCCAGACCCAGCAAGATGCCGATAAATGGTGGCAAATGGGTGATGGACTTGAAAATAGGCACAAACAAGAGCACTCCCGTTCCGAAAATCAGAATGTGCAGACGCTCCTTTTCTGTTATTATCTGCGATGGCAGCAGACCTTCTTTTTTGTTTTCACCGTCGGGGAGAGTTCCTCCTTCGATATGCTCTGGCAGTGTGCCATGCAACATACGGCTGGCAAACAGAATAGGCAACAGCATTGACAGAATGGACGGAATAATCAGATTTGGCACCAGTCCGCTTGTGGTGACGTTGCCACGTACCCAAAGCATGATGGTGGTGACATCGCCGATAGGAGAAAATGCGCCGCCGCTGTTGGCTGCAATGATGATGACACCTCCGTAAATCCACCGTTCGTGCTGGTCGCTGACCAGTTTGCGCAGCAACATTATCATCACAATGGAAGTGGTGAGATTGTCGAGAATGGCCGACATGATGAAGGATAGGATAGCGATAATCCAAAGCAATTTCCGCTTGTTGCGGGTGGAGATGCGGTTGGTGATGATGTCGAATCCTCC
>CALMUD010000009.1 GCA_937872735.1 uncultured Bacteroidales bacterium | reverse complement strand
AACTACTTTTACATATTTTTTCATCATTGGGAAGGGCTGCGCTGGTGCGCGGCCCTTTTTTGTTTCTGTCGCCCAGCAAGAAAGAAACCGCTGTGAATGAACATTTTTTTGTATCTTTGCACCATCTGGTTCAGAAAACATAAATTTTGTAAGAAATATAAGCGATGGCCAATATTGAAGATACGCCGATGATGAAGCAGTTCAGGGACATGAAGAATCTGCACCCCGATGCCATCATGCTGTTCAGAGTCGGCGACTTTTACGAGACGTATGCCGAAGATGCCATCACCGCCTCCGAGATTCTGGGACTGACCCTTACACACCGCTCCAATGGCGTGACGCCGAATGTGGAGATGGCGGGATTCCCCTATCATGCGCTCGACACCTATCTGCCCAAGCTGGTAAGGGCGGGCAAGCGTGTGGCCATCTGCGACCAGCTGGAGGACCCCAAGCTGACCAAAAAACTGGTAAAGCGCGGCATCACCGAACTGGTAACGCCAGGTGTGTCCATCAACGACACCATCCTCAACTATAAAGAAAACAATTTTCTGGCTGCCGTTCATCTCGACAAGAAACAGGCCAAGGCCGGCATCGCTTTTCTGGATATCTCCACTGGCGAGTTTCTGACCGCCGAAGGCAATTTTGAATACATCGACAAACTGCTCAACAACATGGCCCCGAAGGAGGTGGTGTACGAACGTGGCAAGAAAGCCGAGTTTGAAGAGCATTTTGGCAACAAATATTTCACGTTTGAGCAGGACGACTGGATATTCACTTCCGAATCGGCTACCGACAGACTGCTCAAGCATTTCCAGACCAAGAATCTGAAGGGCTTTGGTGTGCAGGACCTCAAGCTGGCCATCATCGCCTCAGGTGCCATTCTCTATTATCTTGACAGTACGCAGCACACCCAAATCAGCCACATCACCCATCTCTCGCGCATTGAGGAGGAGAAGTTTGTATGGCTGGACCGGTTCACCATCCGCAATCTCGAGCTGTTTCAGCCGATGTTTGAGGGTGGCAGCTCACTGGTCGATACCATCGACCGGACGGCGTCGCCCATGGGGGCGCGTATGCTCAAGCGGTGGATATCGTTTCCACTGAAAGATGTCAAACCCATCAATGCCCGTCTGGACATAGTGGAGACTTTCTTCCGCGAGCCGGAACTCAGCCAGATAATAGAGGAGCAGCTCAGCACCATCGGCGACTTGGAGCGCATCCTGTCGAAAGTGGCAGTGGGACGCGTCACCCCGCGCGAAGTGGTGCAGCTCAAAGTGGCCCTGCGTGCCTTGCAGCCCATCAAGCAGGCTTGTCAGGCCAGCCAGTGCGAGGGACTGCGGCAAATAGGCGAACAGCTGAACCCATGTCCCAACATCAGCCAAAAGATAGAGGCCACGGTGGTAAACGACCCGCCGAATATGGTGAACAAGGGTGGCGTGATAGCTACGGGCATCAATGCCGAGCTGGACGACCTGCGCGCCCTGTCGCACGACAGCAAGAACTATCTGCTGCAGATGCAGCAGAGGGAGTCGGACGAGACGGGCATACCAAGTCTCAAGATTGCCTACAACAACGTGTTCGGCTACTACATTGAGGTGCGCAACACCCATAAGGACAAGGTGCCGGAGGGCTGGATACGCAAACAGACGCTGGCCAATGCCGAACGATACATCACTCAGGAACTGAAAGAATATGAGGAGAAGATACTCGGGGCGGAGGAGAAAATTCTCAGCCTCGAGACGCGTCTCTACAACGAGCTGGTGCAAGAGCTGGCCGAATATATCCCCGCCATACAGGTCAACTCCAATCTGGTGGCGCGCATCGACTGCCTGCTGGCCTTTGCCAAGGTGGCCAAGGAGAACAAATATATCCGCCCTGCCATCAACGATGGCGAGGCCATCGACATCCATCAGGGCCGTCACCCCGTGATAGAGCAACAGCTGCCGATAGGCGAGCGCTATGTGGCCAACGACCTGCTGCTGGACAGCAATTCGCAGCAAATCATCATGAGCGCTATGTGGCCAACGACCTGCTGCTGGACAGCAATTCGCAGCAAATCATTATGATAACGGGTCCCAACATGGCGGGCAAGTCGGCCTTGTTGCGGCAGACGGCCCTGATAGTGCTGATGGCGCAGATAGGGTGTTTTGTTCCTGCCGAGAGTGCCGCCATAGGGGTGGTTGACAAGATATTTACCCGGGTGGGGGCCTCCGACAACATATCCATGGGTGAGTCCACCTTCATGGTGGAGATGAGCGAGGCGGCAAGCATCATCAACAACCTCTCGCAGCGCAGTCTGGTCCTCTTTGACGAGTTGGGCCGCGGCACCAGCACCTACGACGGCATCTCCATAGCCTGGGCCATAGTGGAGTATATCCACGAGAATCCCAAGGCCCATGCCAAGACGCTGTTTGCCACCCATTATCACGAGCTGAATGAGATGGCCAAGACGTTCAAGCGCATCCGCAACTACAACGTGTCGGTGAAGGAAGTGGACGGCAAGGTCATCTTCCTGCGCAAGCTGCAAGCAGGCGGAAGTGAGCACAGCTTTGGCATACATGTGGCCAAGATAGCGGGACTGCCCCAGGCGGTGGTTGACAAGGCCAACGAGGTGCTGCGCCAGCTGGAGGCGGCATCGGGTGAGGGGGGCATCAGTGCCGACAAGCCGCTGACGCAGCACATACAGCCCCAGCAGGATGCCAATGGCATGCAGCTCAGCTTCTTCCAGCTTGACGACCCGCTGCTGTCGCAAATACGTGACGAGATACTGGGGCTGGACGTCAACAACCTCACCCCTGTGGAGGCCCTCAACAAACTCAATGACATCAAGCGCCTGCTGTTGGGCAAATAACAGAAAAAAATTGGAAATGCGGCTACTCCGTGACGGAAGCTGCCGTACTCCTATATAATTAGGTATAATGACAAAACAAGTACTTTCGTTTCTAAAAAACTGGACCCTGCCATCGGCCATGGCATTCGGCACCATTGTGTATCTGATATTTTACCTTGTGCCTGGGCTGGATGCGGCGGGCACCTCCATGAAGCCATTCTTCACGGCCATATTGCCGCTGTTCATGTCGCTCATACTGTTTGTTACCTTCTGCAAGGTGGATTTCAGACAGATGCGCCCGGTGCGCTGGCACCTGTGGGTCAGTCTGTTTCAGGTGGGCACGGTGTGTGCGGTGATGGCGGTGATACTGCTGTTGCATCTACAGAACAACTGGCTGATATTGGCCGAAGGCGTGCTCACCTGCATCATCGCACCATGCGCGGCGGCAGCGCCCGTCATCACAGGCAAGCTGGGGGGCAGCGTGGAGGCCATCACCACCTATACCTTCATCACCAACTTCATCACCGCCATGCTGGTGCCGCTCTTCTTCCCGATGATAAACCCCGCTGCGGGCATGAGTTTCATTGCCGCTTTTCTGCTTATATTATATAAGGTGTTCACCATATTGGTGTTGCCCATGATAGCCGCCTACATAGTCAAGCATTATATGCACCGCTTCCATGCCGTGGTCATCAGCGTCAAGGACCTCTCGTTCTATCTGTGGGGAGGCTCGCTGACGATAGTGACGGGTACCACGGTGATGAACATTGTGCATGCCCGCACCACGCTCGGATTTTTGCTGACGATAGCCGCATCGGGTCTGGTGCTGTGTCTCTTCCAGTATGGCATGGGCCGTCTGATAGGCCGAAGGTTCGACTCGGCCGTTGATTGTGGTCAGGCGTTGGGTCAGAAGAATACGGCTTTTGCCATCTGGATAGCATTCACTTATCTCAATCCGCTCTCGTCGGTGGGGCCAGGCTGCTACATACTGTGGCAAAACATCATCAACAGTGGCGAACTGTGGCAGCAGCGAAAAAAAGATGCGCAGGAAAAAGAGAATAATATGCCGGCGATAGAAAAATGATAAAGTAAATGTTATACGACATAAAATGCTGACAATTTATCATTTAATGTAAAAAAAAGTGATAAAAACTTGTTTTATATCAAAAATAAATGGAAATTTAGGAGGATAAAAATACAACTTAATTAGATATAGTACATGAGAAAATATTTACTCTCAGCAATACTTTTGCTTTCAGTTTGTGGGGCGCAAGCGTTGCGACAGCCAATGAATGGCAAGTTTGGCATTACGCAGGTGCTGGGCAACCAGAAGGCAGCTACCCGTCTGGACAGTGTCAAGACCTACGGCGAATGGGGAGGATGGGTTGACAGCTCAGCCTTCTACCATTACGATGCAAAGGGTAGAATGACGTCGGCGGAGGGTTATGATGGCAACCATGTGATGGTCTCTTCTATTCAGGTTATCTATCAGCCCAACGGCGGATATGAACTGAAGGAAACCACCTATGGTGACGACCGCCAGCCATCGCGCGTCTATACCTATAAATATGACACAAACAACCGAATCAGCCAGGTTGACCGATATACAGCAGAAACCAAGCTGACCAATGTCACCACAGTGACCTATTCTATCAAGAAGGGAGCCAAGTCGATTGTCTGCAAGTCGGCCAATGGTGGTGAGAACTCTGTTTACAATTATGACGCAAAGGGCCGTCTGGTATCGAGTACCGAAAACGGGAAGCAGCTGATTTATACTTACGACCCTGCGGGCCGTCCTACGGCGGTGATGGAGAAGGCAGGAAAAAAATTGAAGGCTGTGAGCAAGACCTCCTATGTGCTGGGCAAAAATGGCGAGGCAGTGGGAAATGTGGCTATCTCGTATATTGACGACAAGGCCGACTCGGTGCAGACCTCGTATGAGTATAACAGCAATGGCCAGATGATACGTCGCAGCCAGGGCAAGGATTATGTTGACTTCACCTATACCAACGATGGCCGCACACTGATGCAGTCGAGCGTTACCGATGGCAATATATACGGAGCCAAGAACAAGGTGTTCTTTTATGCCGATGCCAATCAGAAGCCGTCAGTCAGTGGCAAGCCAGCCTATGATCTCAGCCGTTACCCGGCAGGTTCGGCCGTGGCCAAGTATGGCAAACTGTGTGTAAAGGATGGACAGTTGTGTGACCAGAGTGGCAATCCTGTACAGTTGAGGGGTATGAGTACCCACGGCGTGCAGTGGTTCTCCAATATCTATACCAACCCAAGTGCCATTGAGTCACTAGTGAACAACTGGAACATCAACGTGTTCCGTATCGCCATGTATGTGCAGGAAAGCGGTTATGCCACCAATGCTGTCAAGAGCGAGCAGGAGTGGAATGCCTATATCGACAGTGTGTCGAACCTCTGCGCCAAGAAGGGTATCTATTGCATCATTGACTGGCACATTCTTACCCCTGGCGACCCACTTTGTGCAGCCAACTATTCCAAGGCTGGCGAGTTCTGGGATTATATGTCGAAGAAGCATGCTGGCGAGGCTCATGTGCTGTATGAGATATGCAACGAGCCGAACGGCAGTGACGTAAGCTGGCCAAGAGTGCGTGAGTATGGCCGCCGCATCATCTCTGAGATTCGCAAGAATGACAAGAGCTCGGTGGTGCTGGTGGGAACGCCCGTGTGGAGCCAGGATGTTGATGTGGCATCGTTGGCCCAGATTGAGGACCCTGATGTGATGTACACGCTGCACTTCTATTCGGGTTCACATGGCAAGGCTTTCCGTATGCGTGGCGACCGTGCAATGGCTGCTCCATACAAGGCTCCTATTTTCATTACTGAGTTCGGCACGAGCGATGCCAGTGGCGACAATGGTTTCTTCCGTGATGCTACCATCACTTGGCTGAGCTGGGCTGCACAGCATAACCTTAGCTGGTGCAACTGGGCATTTGCCGACAAGGCTGAGAGTGCCAGCGCCTTGAAGAGCGGAGCCTCCCAGGGACAGTGGAACACGGCCTCGGAGAGTGGTATGCTCATCCGCAGCATTCTGCTGGACCCTACTTTGCAGACGGTGCAGAATGACACCACAAACAAGCGGTAAAAACAGAAAATCATACTTTATATCGGGAGTGCCTCCAAGTGGAGCGCACTCCCGATTTTTTTTGACAGAAATCCGATTTTTTTGCACCGCAAATAGGAAAGGTGACGCTAAAAATGATTAATTTAGTTTTATGAACAAATTTTATCGACTTAATTCAATATAACATGTCAAATATCAACTATGGTTTATGTTCGCGTCCCTCCATGGGCCCGTTAGGCTCGTTGGACATCTGTATTTACAAGTCCTTTGATTTCAAGGGCAGGGCGCGCCGGTCAGAATTTTTCTGGTATGCGGTCTTTTACTTTTTTGTGGCTATCACCTTTTTTTTTATGTCGTCAGCCTTTTTCACGTCGTCAGAGTCAGAATGGACTGATTCTCTTGATAAGCTCTTCATTTCCTCCTTTTTCTTTTTTCTCATGTTCACCCCCGCCTTCTTTTCGGCGTTGACGCGCCGTTTCCACGATACCGGGCGCAGTGGCTGGTATTCGTGGTGTGTGGTGGCGTTCGTTATAGCATCTATCATTTATTCCGTAATTGTAAGTGCCAATTCTGATGTTGAAGCTGGCGAGTACTATCATCCGCGTGTTACCAATCAAAACCGCTCATTCTACATTTTGGGTCTTGTCTGTTTCGTAGTCAGTTTCATTGTTCCGTTGTTCGACTCCAAGATGGAGACCAACAAGTATGGAAAGTCTCCCAAGTATTTCAACCCGCAGACCGATTCGCGAGATTTGTCGGCGAATGACCGATATGGGCTGAATCATCAAGTTTCGGAGGGTGGTCAAACGTATGATATCGCGGTACCGTTATCCTTTTTCCAAAATATGAAGTATTCGTTTTCCAACCTCTTCAATTTTAGAGGAAGAGCGCGTAGGGCAGAGTATTGGCGATTCTTCATTTTTTTCTATGTAATACAGACTTTTCTGGAAGCTATATTTTTTAATGGTTATTATTCCGGTTCGGACATCCTGCTTGATGCAGTGTTGCCATTCATTCTTTATCCCGTAATGGTGCGTCGTTTGCACGACTTGGGGTATGATTGGAAATGGATATTGCCGTTACTGTTGCTGGATTTGCTGTATATCTATGC
>CALMUD010000008.1 GCA_937872735.1 uncultured Bacteroidales bacterium | reverse complement strand
GGCAACTCTGTGACCAGACTTTCACCTCGCTCAAAGACGAATACCTTGTCAAAAAGTGACACATAATGATGGTGCAACGCCCGATAGGCTGATTGCGCGTCATATTGACTTGACATCAGAAAACTATTCTGAATGATAATGAGCCATGTCTTTTTACAACTATGATTGTAATGCTCCAATTTGCTGTTTTTGGAAGCGATGCGCTGGGTCACACTCTCCACCGACAGCGGCTTCACCTTGGTGGATATGCCGGCATACCACAGGCCTTCGTCCATTCGGCCTGTCACATTCTTGATATAGATGGCTTCTATCTTCGATGGCAGATTTTGATAACCATACTTTGAACTGCGGTCCACAATGTAACGCTGTCCTGTGGACTCTGGGACATTGTCCATCACTATACGGGTGATGGCTTCCTTAAAACCATCATGTATCAGTATGGACTCTTCCTCACGAGGCCGACTGACGGCTGGGCCCAAGGCGTTGCAGAAATGGACATCCACTTCCAGCTTCTGATCACAATGACGTTCAAAATCATATTGGGCGGCATCCATGATGGACTCCAGCCAATTTTCATGCGCACGCAAATTGAATTTGCTGTCATACCGGTCATACATCAGTTCTGTCAATTCTATGCCCACCAGCTCGTTACGGGCATATAGCAAGAAATCAGGGCACTCCGACTTTTTGAGTTCTCCGATTGGGAACAATGGATAGGAGGAGCGAAAGAGCTGCATAATTGCCCACTCCCGTTTCTCTTTTCTTTCCTGGTTATAATTCACCTCCTCTTCCATAATGCTCATTTTTTGATTGTCCTACTACAAATATAACAAATTGACAACAGCTTGTATCCCTCTTCAACGAATAAAAACGAAGAATGGGTAAAAGGAACAACAAAAAAGGAGGTTCTGCCTATACGGACAGACCTCCTCTTTATGTATTCAGTCAGTAAAGCCTATTCAGCCTGAGCTGCCTGATCCGATTTTTTATCCTGCTCTTCTTTTTCACGACGTTCCTTGAGTTTCAATTCCCACTTCCAGCAAGAGGCAAGAATATCTACCAAAGGAGTATCGGCATGCCAGCCCAGTTCCTTGTTGGCATACGAGGCATCCGCCCATACCTTTTCAATATCACCCTCACGCCGAGGTGTGATTTCATAAGGAAGTTTCAGGCCAGTAGCCTTTTCAAAGGCATTGATGATTTCGAGTACCGAGACACCCTTTCCTGTACCAAGGTTGAAAACCTCAACCGGAGACTTTCCCTTCTTGTTGAGCATACGGGTAACGGCTGCCACATGGGCTTTAGCCAAATCAACAACATATATGTAGTCACGTATGCAAGTTCCATCGGGGGTGTTATAGTCGTTGCCAAACACACGCAATTTCTCACGAATACCCATAGCCGTCTGGGTTACATACGGCAACAGATTGTTAGGCACTCCATTGGGCAGTTCCCCAATCTCGGCTGACGGATGAGCTCCAATAGGATTGAAATAACGGAGCAGAATGGAATGTATCTTCTCATCGGCATGCACCGCATCACGGATGATGGTTTCACTCATCTGCTTGGTATATCCATAAGGAGAAGTGGCCTCTTTGATAGGAGACTGCTCTGTCACTGGCAAATGGTCTGGCTGTCCGTATACTGTACACGAAGAGGAGAACACGATGTTGGGCACATTGAATTTCTGCATCAGTTCCAGCAGATTGAGCAGCGACACAATATTGTTGCGGTAATAAAGCAGCGGATATTTACTACACGACGCTCTTCCGATCTTATTTAACCGACTCCCCCACCGCCTTGCTTGCCGCGAAATCAATAATGGCCTCTATGTTCTCATACTTCTGGAACAATCTGCCCATATTGACGTAGTCCTTGCAGTCAATATTCTCATAAGCAGGCTCCACTCCTGTTATCTTCTTGATACCATCAAGTACATGGATGTTCGAATTTGACAGATTGTCAACGATAATAGGTTCAAAACCCGCATTGATCAATTCCACTACAGTGTGCGAGCCTATATAGCCCGTTCCACCAGTAACCAGGATTCTTTTTTTCATTTAAACAAAATTTTTGGATAAACACCCGACTCCACCAGCTGGGCTATCTTGCCCACAACCACTGGCCGGTCCTCTATATAAGTAACGCCGAACCATTTGCAAGGGGTCTGCAACACTTCTATGGCGGCAGTCTTGCTCTGTATGAGCTTGTTCACCATGGTAGGTATTCCATATTCCGCCTTGATGTTGGCAGTATTCTCTTTCAGAAACACCTTGAAATCAGACTCAGAATGGACAAAATAATCGGGAGTAAAGCCCCACATGTTCATCGAAACTGGCAGATTTTCATCAATCACCTCAAACTGTCCGTTTGCCTGATTCTTGAATATCACCTCACTGCCCTTGTGCTGCACCTCATAATGTTCCACCACTGTGGTGAGATGGTTTTTAGCATCTTTGCTGCAAACGCCACGCGATACTGACCCATGGTCCGATAGCGTGTTGCCCAGCCGATAGGCCACCATGCAGTACTCATCTTGCTTGCCATCAATAGCCTTGAGTCCATCGGCCAACGTCTGAAAACTCTCCTTGCCATAGAAATCATCAGCATTGATAACGGCAAAAGGCTCATGTATGACATTCTTGGCCATCAGTATGGCATGGTTGGTACCCCATGGTTTCACACGCTCTGGATTCAAGGTGAATCCTTCGGGCAGCGCATCCAATGACTGGAAAACGACCTCTACAGGAATGGCATTCTCATATTTGCTGAGAACTTTCTCACGAAAATCTTTCTCGAAATCGTGACGAATCACAAAAACGACTTTTCCAAATCCTGCACGGATGGCATCAAAGATGGAATAATCCATGATGGTCTCGCCATTAGGACCGACCCCATCCAACTGCTTCAATTTTCCATAACGGCTGCCCATGCCGGCAGCCAGTACCAATAATGTAGGTTTCATGCTCTATATTCTTTTTATATTTACGTTGAAGGCGGATATTAAAATACCCGCCTTCAGCTTTTCTATTAATTAGCCAATTCCGAGAGGAATTTTATCCTCACCAGTCTGATTTCTTCCTCGGTATAATCCCCGCCCAGACCTTCCACGGCATCATTGATATCATCTGACTTTGACTCCGTCTTGAAATAATCAAAAATATCCGCAATTCGGTCATCGTCCATCACCTGATTCAGAAAGTAGTCAATGTTGATTTTTGTTCCCGAATCAACTATCGACTCTATCTCGGTAAGCAGTTCATCAAAATCAAGACCCTTGGACTCTGCAATGTCGTCCAGTGCTATTTTCCGGTCTATCGCCTGAATAATAGACACCTTCAGTTTTGACTTATTCGCAACCGACCGGACTCTCAAATCCTCAGGGCGTTCTATCTCATTCTCAATAACGTGCTTCTTGATGAGTTGCACAAAATCGTTGCCATAGCGTTTGGCCTTTCCCGCGCCTACACCTTGTATGTTTTGCAACTCATCCATGGTGATAGGATAGGTGGTAGCCATAGCCTCCAGCGACACATCCTGGAATATGACATAAGGCGGTATTCCCAACTTTTGGGCAATACGCTTACGCAAATCCTTCAACATATTAAACAATTCCGGGTCAACAGCGCACGAGGCACTGCCAGAGTCTGGCGAAGGAGAATCCGCATCGTTCTCCGAGCTGTCCTCCTCATCATCGGTAACAATCTTAAACGATTTCGGATGTTTGAGGAATGCCGTACCTTTGGCAGTTATCTTGATGGTGCCATAGTTGTCGACCTCTTTCTCAAGATAGCCCTCTATTTCGGCCTGCTGCATGATTGACAGCCATGTTTCTTCCCCTTCATCCTTTCCCTCTCCGTAGGTTTCCAACTCGTCATACTGATTGTCTGTCACCTCGGCGGTTTCGTTACCCACTATAATATCAATAATGTTTTCTGTCCTTAATTTTTCTTTCAACGCCGTTACAGTATCCAACACTGTACACAGCAAATCCTTTGCTTCCACTTGTTTCTTAGGATTTAAACAATTATCACAATTTCCACAATTCTCTTCTGTATAAGCCTCTCCGAAGTAATGCAAAAGCAGTTTGCGCCGACAAATAGTCGACTCGGCATAATTGGCCATTTCTTCAAGCAGCTGCTTGCTGTTTTCCTGTTCTATAGGCGATTTTTTCTGAACAAACTTTTCGAGTTTCGACAAGTCCTCCTTCGAGTAGAAGGCAATACACTTGCCCTCTCCCCCGTCTCGGCCAGCCCGGCCCGTCTCCTGATAATATTCCTCTATGCTCTTGGGTATATCATAATGGATGACGTACCTCACATCGGGTTTATCAATACCCATGCCAAAAGCAATCGTGGCCACTATGACCTCCACCCTTTCCATCAGGAAGTTATCCTGATTGTCAGAACGGGTGACAGAATCCATACCTGCATGATAGGCCAAGGCACTGATGCCATTTATCCGCAACGTCTCGGCAAACTCATCCACCTTCTTGCGGCTGAGACAATACACGATGCCCGACTTGCCTGGCTGCGACTTGATAAACTTGATGATTTCTCGGTCTATGTCCTTCGTCTTGGGCCGGACCTCATAATAGAGGTTTGGACGATTGAACGAAGACTTGAAGAGCTGGGCATCATTCATCTCCAGTATTTTCTGGATATCCTGCTGCACTTTCAGAGTAGCCGTGGCTGTCAGCGCAATCACGCCCACTTTCTGCCCTATCTGCTGAATAACCGGACGTATTTTCCGATATTCTGGCCGGAAGTCATGTCCCCACTCCGACACACATTGCGCCTCATCTATGGCAAAAAAGGAAATCTTGATTTGCTTGAAAAAATCAATATAATCTTCCTTTCCCAACGATTCGGGCGCGACATAGAGCAATTTGGTGCGGCCCGCCTGCAGGTCCTCTTTTACCGTCTCGATGGCGGCTTTGGGTAAAGACGAGTTGATAAAGTGGGCTATGCCATCTTCATCACTGAAGTTGCGCATGGCATCCACCTGGTTCTTCATAAGGGCAATCAGCGGCGAAACCACAATGGCGGTTCCCTCCATCAGCAGGGACGGAAGCTGATAGCATAGCGACTTGCCTCCACCTGTCGGCATTAGCACGAACGTATCCTTACCAGCAAGCACATTTTTTATAATGTCCTCTTGGTTCCCTTTGAAAGAATCAAAGCTGAAATGAACTTTCAGCTGATGTTTGAGTTCTTTGTCTGATATCATAAGATTGTCTCCTATAATTGAAAAACGAAATCAACCCCGTATTATTCAACAACACTATGTAAATATATAATTCTCGCGTTGCATTTACAACTGTATTGTCAAAAAAAATCGAAACGAAAAGCAATCAGACCGCACTTAACCGCGCCAAATTGGTTTGGGAAAGTTTATGCTGTGCATATTCCAGCGTGACTTGGAGCGACTTTTTATTCGACGACGGCATTTCAAACATCTCATCCATCATGATGGACTCTACAATGGAACGCAGTCCCCTGGCCCCCAGTTTGAATTCTATCGCCTTGTCTACTATATAGTCCAGCACCTCCTCATCCACAGTGAGGCTGATGCCGTCCATCTCAAACATTTTGACGTATTGTTTTATGATGGAATTTTTGGGTTCTGTCAATATTCGGCGCAAAGCAGTACGATCCAGCTGGTCCAGATAGGCCAGCATTGGCAGACGGCCTATTATTTCGGGTATCAGACCAAAAGCCTTAAGATCCTGCGGCGAAACATACTGCAACAGATTGCTGGTGTCCACCTTCTCCTTGTTCTTGAGTGCCCCATAACCCACAACCTGTGTGTTGAGGCGGCTGGCTATGCGGCGGTCAATCCCCTCAAACGCGCCACCACAGATAAACAGGATATTGCGGGTATTTACGGGTATCATCTTCTGGTCAGGATGTTTACGGCCACCCTGAGGCGGCACGAGCACTACCGAGCCTTCAAGCAATTTGAGCAGACCTTGCTGCACACCCTCACCGCTCACATCGCGTGTGATGGACGGGTTGTCACCCTTGCGGGCTATTTTGTCAATCTCATCCAGAAATACGATGCCGCTCTCGGCTGCCGCCACATTGTAGTCGGCTTCCTGCAGCAGACGGGTCAAAATGCTTTCAATGTCCTCTCCCACATAGCCGGCCTCCGTCAGCACAGTGGCGTCAACTATGGTGAATGGCACCCGAAGCATTTTGGCTATGGTGCGTGCCAATAAGGTCTTGCCCGTACCAGTGGAGCCGACCATGATGATGTTCGATTTCTCTATCTCCACATCATTGTCCTCGTCATTCTTCTGCAAGAGACGTTTATAATGATTGTAGACCGCCACAGAGAGTATTTTTTTTGCCTGGTCCTGACCAATGACATACTGGTCAAGAAAGGCTTTTATCTCCATCGGCTTGGGCAGTTTCTTGTCGTCCAGCTTCCAGCCATCACCACCCGACTGTTTCTGGTATTCCTGCAAATAGTTGTGCAGCTGCTCCACGCAGTTGTCACAAATGCAGAGATTGCCATCACCCATGAGCATTTTCACCTGGCTGCGGGTCCGGCCGCAGAACACACACCTATCTTCTTCTTTTTTTGCCATATTTAAATTATCGGAATGTAAAAAAGGAAATTCAACGGGCCTATTTATCCACCTTTTTTGAGCGGACCAGCACCTCGTCTATCATGCCATACTCTTTGGCCTCATCTGCTGTCATCCAGTAGTCACGGTCGGAATCGGCATATATCTTGTCATAGGTGTTGCCTGAGTGGTCGGCAATGATGGTATAGAGTTCCTTTTTCAGCTTCACAATTTCACGGGTCGTTATCTCCATGTCCGAAGCCTGCGTGCCAGCAGCCACACCGCCCATTGGCTGGTGAATGAGCACGCGCGAATGTTTCAATGCGAAACGTTTGCCCTTGGTGCCGGCCACCAGCAATACGGAGGCCATAGAGGCGGCCATTCCGGTACAGATGGTTGATACGTCACAGCTGATATACTGCATGGTATCATAGATTCCAAGTCCGTCATACACTGAGCCACCAGGCGAATTGATATATATGGAAACGTCCTTGCCTGGCTCCGATGAATCCAAATATAGCAACTGGGCCTGAATCACATTGGCTGCATAGGAGTCCACCTCGGTTCCGAGAAAGATGATGCGGTCCATCATCAAACGGGAGAACACATCCATCTGTGTAACATTGAGCTGACGTTCCTCCAATATGCTTGGAGAAATGTAACTATCGGTAAACTTGGCATACTCGTCGAGTGCCAACCCATTCATGCCCAGGTGGCCGACGGCATATTTTCTGAAATCGTTGTTCATAATGTTTTTCTAAATTCCTTTTGATACAAACTTAATAAAATATTTGGACATACGCTGAATATGCCGGCACTAAATAGCGCCGTGTTTCTTTTTCTTCCTTATAATCAGGCAGAAAGAGGGCAAAAAAAATCTCAGATAGTTGATCTGAGATTTTTCTTTCAGGTATATTAAATATAGAAATTATTCTCCTACCATCTTGTTGAACTCATCCAAAGATATTTCTTTAGGAGTCAACTTGACTGCTTTTTTGATGGCTTCGATCACCTTTTCATCCATCACACGCTCAAACATGTTTTTGGAAGCTTCCTTGTCCTTCAGCATGCTCTTTGCATAATTCTCGGCCACATTGTCAGGAACCGACATCATGCCGTACTGGGCAAACTGGGCACGAGCCACTTTCTTGCCAAAAGTCAGCATATCAGCCTCTTCCACTTTTATATTGTTCTTCTTGGCTATCTGCTCCTTGGCCAACTGCCATTTGAGGCCTTCAATCATGGCTGGATACTGTTTTTCAATCTCCTCATCGGTCAGTTTATGCTCGGCCGTATTCTTGGTGGTCTTTACCCAGCGTTTCAGGAATGCGTCAGGGAATTTCAAATCCTCCATTTTCTTGAGGACGGCAGCACGTGCATCCATCATCAGCTTATAGTCGCTGTCGATGGCCAACGATGCCTTGAGGTCTTCTTTCAGCTTATTCTTGAATTCATCCTCGCTCTTTACCACATCTTTGCCAAAAGCCTTGTCGAAAAGGTCCTGGTTGAGTTCGGCCTCTTTGAATCGGGTGATTTCATTGACTGTGAATTGGAAATCCTTGTCAGCCTCAGCCACCTTGTCTTTAGCTATTTTAAGCAAAGAGGTGATTTCATTCTCTGTCTCCATCACCTTCTTAGGGTTGAACACAACAGCAGCACCCTTCTTCACACCAGCAAATATCTTCTTCTGGTCAGCGTTCTTGATGAACTTAGGGCTGACAACAGCAGCTTCGTTTTTGATGCCGTTCTCTTTCACCTTGCCATTCTCCAGCTCAACAATGGAACCCTTGAGGATGTCATTTTCCTCAGCCTTGTCCACATTATCGTAGCTGCCGAAGCGGCTGGTGTATTGGCTGACAGCATTCTCCATCATCTTGTCATCAATCTGGATTTCATACTGAGTCAGCGTGTTGCGGCCATTCAGCTCTGCATTGAATTCAGGTGCAAGAGCTATATCGAACACCAATTTGATAGGTTTGTCAGAATCGAAATCGATATCAGACTTCTCATCCTCATTTGGGAGCGGATCTCCAAGAACTTGAAGATTGTTGTCCTGGATATACTTGAAGAGTGAGTCGGAAACAACCTTGTTCATCTCTTCTGCCGTCACTGCCTTGCCATACATTTTCTTGATGTACGACATGGGAACCATACCAGCTCTGAAGCCTGGTATGTTTGCCTTCTTACGGTAATCACGCAGAGTTTTCTCAACTCCCTCTTGATAATCAGCCTTTTCGATTTGCATTGTGAGGGTTGCATTTACCTCATCAATGTTTTTTCTTTCAATATTCATTTGTGTTCTGACTTTATTTATCTTTTTATTATATTGACATTCAGTATATTATAAATGTATCTCAGCCGAATTAGCTTGGCAAAGGTAAAGAAAAGTATCAAGAATAACAAAAAAAGGAGATGTTTATTATCAATCAGCCTTGCAAGTCAGTTTTTCCGTCCTATAGTCACCTTTTATCACAGCCAGCGGCACCAACTCCACAAG
>CALMUD010000007.1 GCA_937872735.1 uncultured Bacteroidales bacterium | reverse complement strand
TCACTTCAATGGGTTGCGACAGTATGGTCACTCTCCATCTGGTAGTGAATAATCCGGTAAAGAATGAAATAAGTGATACGGCTTGTGGCGGTTATGTCTGGGACAATGTCGTCTATATCAACAGTGGCGACTATGTGCAGCACTACGTCACCGCTTCGGGAAGTGACAGTACGGTGACCCTGCATCTGGTAGTGAACAAGATGAAACTGACAAAATTGTCCGATACAACTTACCTGCATGCTGATTATCAGCGGAACGGTTTTGATATACCTGCCGACAGTCTTGCCTCTTTGGGTCTGATGTATTTCCAGCGTGTGGAGACGTCGGCTGCTGGCTGTGACAGCGTGATAGCACTTTCACTGACGGTTGTTCCGGAACCAGCTATCAGCATAGTGGAGGCGGCTCCTACTGTTGCCAGTGAATGTTCGGGTGACGAGGGCAACATTTCCTACCGTCTGTCGGGTGGACATCCGATTTCTTATGAGCTGACGTTCGGTGCGGAAGCCAAGGCACAAGGTTTTGTTGACTTGCAAGGTGCCATTCCTGCCGACAGCATTATATCTTTCAAGGTGCCTGAGGGTGCCAAGGCCGGTACCTATTCGGTATCGCTCCAGTTCGACGGGAAGGCCGTCAAGAGTGAGCCGTTTGTCCTCTCCTTCAAGGTCGGGTTTGCCAGCGACCGCATTGTCCGTTTGTGGAACGATGTGGTGGTCTGCAACAATTCCGACAGTCTCTTCAAGGCTTACCAGTGGTATCACAACGATACCTTGATAGCGGGTGCCACCAGCCAGTTCTATTGTGATCCTAATGGTATCAGCGGAAACTATTCGCTGCAAATTACCACAACTGATAATCAAAAGCTGTATATTTGTAACAAATATCTGGAGGCTTTGCCTTCGCCATTCCATATCTATTCCGCGCCAAACCCAGCCAAGGTGGGTGTTCCATTCTCGGTGATTGTAGAGGGGCTGAGTTCCGACGATTTGTCGAAATCGAAATTGTATGTTTACAATGCGGTAGGTGTGATGGTCTATTCGACTCGCGATGTATCTGCATCCAATAGTGTCGCACTTTATGCCAATGGCTCGTATGTGGTGGTGGTGATTGTGGATGGCGGCAAGAGTTCGAATTGCAAAGTCTTGGTACGTCCTTAATATTTGAGAATGATATTTAAAGTAGTTAAACCTGGCATAGGCAAGACGTTGGTGGCTGTTGCTGCGCATTTGTCGCTGGCTGTCCCTGTGGAGGCGCAGCGGCAATATGTGAGTCTGGACCTCGGAATGGGGTTGCAGACTTTGCGGCACGATGCGGCACTCAGCGATGACTATACGCCAGGATTAGGTTACACAGTTAACCTCGGTTACACACGTTTCTTCAGCCGCTATTGGGGCTGGGGGTCTGGTTTGGGGCTTGCGCTTTATCAGTCGCACGACGAGATGATTGGCACTGACCGCAGCAGCGAGATTGATGCTTACAACGGAGGGCGGAATTATTATCTGCTCACCACGTATCGTGATTGGGTGGAACGGCAGCAGATGCTGGCGGCTGAGTTGCCGCTGGGGTTGTATTTCCGTTCCAACGATCCTAATTGCCAGTTCCTTTTCGGTTTTGGCGGCAAGTTGTTGTTGCCGGTCTGGAACCGTTACAAGGTTACCGATGGCTCGTTGGAGACAAGGGGCTATTATCCCGATTTGAATGTGGAGTTGTATAATCTGCCGCACCATGGTTTCGGAGTTGATAATACCCATTACAAGGGTTCTGTCGATACTCGGCTGGGTGCCTCACTCTTTATCGATATGGGTTTCTGCCAGCGCTTGTCGTATGCCTCCTCCATTTATTTCGGAATGTATTTCAATTATGGTCTGACGGACGTGGTGGACGGCAAGAATGTCAAGCTGCGGGATGCCGAGGGCAACTATAATGGGTTGCTGGCTTCTGACCAGGTGGACTATGTCAGTCCATTCTCTTTGGGTGTCAAAATTGGTTTGTCGTTGTATACGGGCAAGAAGCCGCCGCATCAGTTGAAGAAGATTGCCTTGCCTGCTGTCATGGTTCGCTCGGTGGATACGGTGGCGGTGCACGATACGCAGGCGGTGGCAGAAATGCTTCCTGTTGAGCCAAAGGCGGTCGCGCCGGTCTATCCTGATTCGTCATTGCGTAAGGTGATGGCCATGGCCGAAGCGTTGCCCGAGTGGGGCAGTTTCAGCTATATGGATATGCCGCTGCTCAATCAGGCTGACAGTGCCTATCAGGCTTTGACTCCTGCCTATAAGGATTCGTTCCCCGATACGCTGAGTGCAAAAATGGAGACGCTCGATGACCATGTCACCAAGGCCACTCTCAGCAATCTGCATGAGTTGCTGCTGCACTACAATTTCTACATCTTTGATCGTGATTTGGCTTTCTGCAACTTGACATCGGTGGAGGAAGAGAAGCTCCGCCAGATAGCTGACTGTGTCCGCATGAATCCTAAAGTCAAGCTGAAGGTGGTTGGTTATGCCTGCAACGAGGGTTCGCGCAGCCGTGCCGAGATGTTGAGTTATGAGCGCGCGCGTTACATCCGTGAGTTTATACTTAATTGCGGGGTGGACCCAGAGCAGATTTTGCTGGATAACAAGGTGGAGCGAGTCCCTTCGTTCACCAAGAATGCCGAGTCGGTGCGCAGCATGCACCGCCGCGTGTCGCTGGCATTGCAATGACATAGAAAATGCAATTAATGAATCTATATTAACTGATAATATTTTACAAAAAAAGTTAATACGGAATTTCAGTGTATATCAAAATGGACACTCGCAGGAGTGCCCATTTTTTTGTGTCTGTACCGTCTGTTTTCTGTTTTTATTATATTGCCCACAGCGGCAGATTGGTCATCCACGATTCCTTGCGGTAAGGCGACATGGAGGTGCGGATGGCCAGGGCTGGGGCATAGTCTTGCACAAACAGTCGCAGACTTTTGGCCCGCAAGTTCTCTTCCGCTTTTACCTCTATTGGCACCAGACCGTTTTTTCTCTGTATCAGAAAGTCTATTTCTGCTTGTGCGTTGTTTTTTGACCAATAGTAGGGGGTGAATCTGGGTACAATCTGTTGCAGTACATATTGTTCTGTCATGGCGCCTTTAAATTCGGTGAGAAGTGCGTTCTCGCGCAGCAGCAGTTGGGCATCCACCTCGTTCATGGCGCCCATCAGCCCCACATCCACCATGAACAGTTTGAAGGCATTTCTGTCCTCATAGGCCTTGAGCGGCAATTTCGGAATGGTCACCCGGTTCACAATGTGAATCAGCCCGCAGTCGTTGAGCCACATCAGAGCCAACTCATACTCGCGGGCCCGAGCTCCCTCCTTCACCAACCCATAAACGAACTTTCGGTTTTCGCGGCTCAGTTGGGCGGGAATGGAGTTCCACAGCTGTTTGATGCGGGGAACCATTTTGGTGGGAGCATGTTTTGAAAAGTCATTGTCGTAGCTGTCGAGTATGTTTTTCTGAATGGTTCTCACCTCTTCAAGACTGGCTCCTTGGCTGAATGCCGACACTGCCTCGGGCATACCTCCCACATAGTAGTATTGTCGCAGCCGCCCAGTATATTTTGTGGCAAAAGTGTTTTTTGTCTGCCAGTCGTCAGTCAGCAGCAGATGGTGCAGCCCCGTTTCTCCGGTAGCCAAAAGAAATTCGCGAAAGCTGAGAGGGTACATTTTCAGAAAATCCACTTTCCCAACAGGGAAAGATTCCTTCTTATGCAGTTCTATCCCCAGCAGAGAGCCTGCTACTATCAGGTGCAGTTCGGGAGCATTTTCCTGAAAATATTTCAGAACCGTCAATCCATTTTCCGCCTCTTGTATTTCGTCGAAAAATAGGAGTGTGTCGGCATCTCTTCCGTTGACTTTCGTTTCTGTCTGTATGGCCAGCAATATTCTGTTGAGGTCGAAATCCTCGGCAAAAAGGTTTCTCAGGTGTTTCTTCTCCTCAAAGTTGATGTAGGCTAATTGTTGGTAGCATTGTTTTGCAAATTCTTTTATCAGCCACGTTTTGCCCACTTGTCTGGCACCTTCCACTATCAGGGGTTTGCGCCGTGGGTTTTCCTTCCATTTTTTCAGTTGGTCTATCGCGCTTCTTTCCATGCTTTTGTCCTCCTTTGTCACATTTTAAGTACGAACTTTGTGCAAGGTTACACAAAATAAGTACGAACTTTGTGTGTATCCACACATTTTATGAAGGAACTTTTTGATTTTTTCTTCCTTATATAC
>CALMUD010000006.1 GCA_937872735.1 uncultured Bacteroidales bacterium | reverse complement strand
GGAGTTCAGACGTGTGCTCTTCCGATCTCGTTGGCCGATTGCAGTGTGTGGCACTGGGTGCGCGGCAAATAGCCGATGGTCTCGGTCGCCGTTATCGGCACCTGAATGTCGATGTATCGGTTGTGAACCTCCGGAAAGGCTTCATCCTTGCCACGCATCGGCACCTCATCGATGTTGATGTAGAATCGTTCCCCCTCGAAATTCATTCGGCCTTTGGGCTGGCTGTTGAGGTCCATGGTCCGTAGCAGATTGAAAATCTTGGGAAAATCGGGGTGCAAAGAGGCGTATCTTTCTATGTTGTCAATGGTATCTATTATCATATAATTGTGTCCTTTTTTTTGATTCGAGTCTCGAGCACTGAATTTCTCTACCAATATAGTAAAAAAAAAGAAAGGCTGTCTCTTTTTTTGCATAAATTCTCTCTCTGTTTGCAAAAACATTTTTCAAAAATGGCAGTTGCCACATTTTTGAAAAAAAATTGAAAAATAAGTGAATTGAGAATGACAACAAATCATATTAATTCTTAATTTTGCTCGTCAAAAATTCACAAAGGTTAATTTTTTAAAATGATGAAAAAATTATTTATGGCCGTTTCTATGGTCGCTTTGTTGTTGGCTCCTATCGTAGCTGACGCAGCAACTGCAACAACTTCAACAGCTGCAAAGACTGAGACTTCTGCAACCAAGACTCCTGCAAAGAAGGCTTGCGCTAAGAAGGGTGCAAAGAAATCTTGCGCTAAGAAGGGTGCAAAGGCTGATTCTACCAAGAAAGCCGTTAAGCCAGCTGCAAAGCCAGCAAAGAAGGCTGCCACTAAGACAGCTGCCAAACCAGCCGCTAAGCCAGCTGCAAAGGCAACTACCACCAAGTAAATAAAAGCGAGCAATATCGTTTGATGGAATGGGGGTGCTCCGTTTAGGAGCATCCCTTTTTTGTGGCTGTCAGTTGCATCGGACCCTGTTATCGTACTATCTTTGTGTCAGAAATTTTTAGAGTCATGTCCATTTTCCATACCTATGGCAGGGAGGTGTTGTCGATACCGCTGCCGTCCACATTCACCTTTCCCTTTCTGTATACGCCGCATCCGCTTTGTGTGGAGGCGGTGGCGGAGCTGAAGGCGATGCTGTCGCGGCATACCGAGTGGAAGGCGGAACTGTCACGGGGCAAGATGCTGGGAGTTCTGGTGGTGTTGTCGCCTGAGGGGGTGCTGGGCTATCTGGCGGCTTACTCAGGATTGCTGGACAATAGCAACCAATGCGACGGATTTGTGCCTGCCGTGTTCGACTTCTTGCAGGCCGATGGCTATTTCAAGCAGGAAGAGAATCACATATCGCGTATCAATAAAATGATGGACCTTTTGCAGCGTAGTGCCGCATATAAGGAGGTTCAGCGCCAGACCCGTGAGGCCGAACAGGAGGCTGAATGTCAGCTGGAGGCGGCCCGTAGGCAGATGAAAGAGGAAAAGAAACGCCGGGACGAACTCCGCCAGCGTCCCATCTCGCCCGATGAGGAACAACAGCTTATCAGGCAAAGCCAATTCCAAAAGGCGGAGCTGAAGCGCCTTAAACAGACTTTGGACGCCCGCTTGCAAGGTCTGCGGCAGAACGAGAAAACCTTTGATGACAGACTGCAGGCCATGAAGCAGGAACGGGAGCAGCGTTCGGAAGCCCTTCAGCAGTGGCTGTTCTCCCATTTTGTGATGTTGAATGCCAAAGGAGAAAGACGCAATCTGTGCGAACTGTTTGCCGATACCCCGCAACGTGTTCCGCCCGCAGGCGCGGGGGAGTGCTGTGCACCCAAACTCTTGCAATATGCCTATCAGAATGGATACCAGCCGCTCTGCATGGCCGAATTTTGGTGCGGCGCTTCTCCCAAGGCGGAGTTGCGGCGCGATGGTTATTTCTATCCAGCCTGCAAGGGTAAGTGTGAGCCCATTCTCCGATTCATGCTTCAAGGTCTGCAAGTGGATGTCCATCCGCATCTGTCGGCGGCTGCCGGGGTGGCTGCCGATTTGGAGGTGGTGTATGAAGATGAGTGGCTGCTGGTGGTCAACAAGCCGGCTGGATTGTTGTCGGTGCCTGGCAAACTGGATGTGGACTCGGTGGCCGACAGAGTGAAGCGTATGCGTCCTGGCTTGCAGGGGCCCGCCATTGTGCATCGGCTGGATATGGACACCTCTGGTTTGCTGCTGATTGCCAAAACCAAATTCGTGCATCAGCAGTTGCAGTCGCTGTTCAAGAACCGCCTGGTGAAGAAACAATATGTGGCGCTGCTCGATGGGGTGGTGAATATGCCACCCGACAACTGCCTGATAAACTATGAGGAGGGGGGACGCGGTCTGCGTTTGGGTGTCATCCGTCTTCCGCTTTGTCCCAATCTGGACGACCGTCCCCGTCAGATGGTCAGTTATGAGTCTGGCAAGCCCGCCCTTACCTACTATGAGGTGGTGAGTGTTGGCGGGGGACAGTCGAGGGTCAACTTCTATCCTCAGACGGGGCGTACCCACCAGTTGCGGGTGCATGCCGCCAGCCCCGATGGTATGGACGCTCCGATAGTGGGCGATACGCTGTATGGACGCAAGGCCCAGCGTCTTTATCTGCATGCGGAGTCCCTCTCGCTGGTGCACCCTGTCACCCACGAGGTGCTGTCGCTGACCTGCAAACCTGATTTCTGAACCTTACAGAAAAGTAACTTGAGCCTTAGGACAAAATGTTTTTCCTCTCTCTGCATTACCTTTGCTCATCCTCCGATAAGTGAGAGGTTGAATTAAAAAGTAAAAGCAGTAGCAATATGAAAAAAGTAACAGCGGGCAGAGATGCCTGGAGCCAGTTTGCTCCACAGTTTGGCGAGTTGAACGATGAGGTCCTGTTTGGACAAGTATGGGCGCGTGACAAACAGTTGGCCCCCCGTGACCGCAGCATGATAACCATTGCGGCTATATTTTCCAGTGGCATGATTGGCGATGCTTTCAAGGCGCATTTGCGTATGGGCAAGGCCAACGGCATCACCAAGGAGGAGATAGTGGAAATGATTACCCAGTTGGCTTTCTATTGTGGATGGCCAAAGGCGTGGGCTGCTTTGCCGCTGGTGAAAGAAGTGTTTGACGATGCTCCCGATGGCAACAGTCATGAACCGATATTTGGCAAGGGTAATGAGAATGAGGCTTATGCCCGTTATTTTACGGGCAAGAGTTATCTGCAGCCCATGGTGGCTCCCTCTGAAGGAAATGATGTGAATGTGGCTAATGTCACTTTTGAGCCTGGATGCCGCAACAACTGGCACTCGCATACCCGTATGCAGATTTTGCTGGTGACTGATGGCGAGGGACTGTATCAGGAGTGGGGAAAGCCTGCCCGTCGGTTGCAGAAGGGTGATATTGTGGAGATTCCCGTCGGGGTGAAACATTGGCATGGAGCCACTGCCCGCAGCTATTTTACCCACATTGCCTTGATGGGAGATGTGAATAATGCTAAAAATGAATGGCTGGAACCTGTCAGCGATGAGCAGTATGGCGAGGCCAATAAACAGCAGCAGGATAAGTGAGGACTGACAGATTCCGATTTTTTTACGGCTTGGAGTCTTGTTTCTGTCAAATAATTGCAGTAAGTTGTGACCACTGAACATTTTTTGCAGATTATGGATAATATGACGACTGTGCAATATGGCAACATCATGTTGCGCGTTTATCTCTCACTCGACAAGTTCTGTCCCCACCGTATGGAGCAGCATGTGCTGATGTATCTGTATGAAGGGGAAGTGCTGTTGACAGAACGGGGCCGAACCACGGTGCTCAGTAAAGGTGAATGTGCGTTCATCCGTAAGGATTGCAATGTGATGATGGATAAACGCTGTGTAGGCGGAAAGCCTTTTGTGGCGACTTTCCTTTCTTTTACGCGTGAGTTTCTGCTCGACTTTTATAAGCATATTGACCGGGACAACCTGCCAACACAGGCCAGACGAAAGGGCAGCAGTGTGTGCAAATTGCCAACGGACCGCCCCGACATCAAAAGCCTTTTCGACTCATTGCTGCCGTACTATGATGCGCAGGTGAAGCCTACCGATGAATTGCTGAAACTGAAGATGATAGAGGGGCTGTATGTGCTGCTCAATACGGATAAGAATCTGTATGCCTCGTTGTTCGATTTTGCCGACCCTTGGAAGATTGACATTCTTGACTTTATGAACAAAAACTATATGAACAATTTGTCCATCAGAGAGTTGGCTGTATACACGGGGCGCAGTCT
>CALMUD010000005.1 GCA_937872735.1 uncultured Bacteroidales bacterium | reverse complement strand
CCGCAACCAGGACATGCTTTATCTTCCAAAAAGTGTTTGTCGCCTCGCAGGTCAACTGTATTTTCAGTCTGCCTGCTGATGTGATGGACGACGATATTGCCTGCATCAAGATTGATTACTCCTGCGAGGGGCTGGAATATACCCTTTATCAGAATCCCGCGGCGGTTTCTGACGAATACAAGGGCGAGGCGGGCGAGACGGCCGTCTCGGCCTACAACCGCATGATGGGTAAAATATATGATGCGGCCAAGGACCACAAGGATACCGACAACGACTTGAAAAAAATTGAGTTCTACAAGAGTATTCTGCCTGAGTCCTATCTTCATCCTAATGTCTCGCTCACCTCCGACGAGGTGCGTAAGTTGGGTGCGCCATCGTTTGTCATCAACTCGTTGACGCTCAACGGGCAGAATTGTACGGCGGTGGCATCGTCAATGTCGTTGTCGTCGTCTTCGTCGGTGCTTGTCACCATCTCATCTGATGTGCGGACACTCTGTTATGCCGAATTGCAGCAGATGGAGAGCACTTTGCATCATGTGGCGGCCGAAGGGTTGCACTATTCGCAGGTGGTGTGGGCCGCGCTCAGCGATGATGAGCGTGCCATGATGCTGGAGCGTTACACCATTGATATGGATTTCAAGAATCTGAAAGACGTGACCAGCGGAGAGGACAATAACAACCAGACCTCCGACAGCGGAAAGAATATGATTCCGCTGCTCAACTGTGTCAACATCAAGAAGCTGGTCGGTTTCTATGGCAACTGTATGTTGTTGCCATTCACCTTCCCGCAGAGTCTGGCCAAGAAAATTGGCAAGACCGCCGCCGAGGTGCAGGATGCACTCTATCGCTATCACACCAGCTGTTTCAGGGTGCCCACCACCACCATTTCGCTCCCTACCGAGGGTATGATTGGCGAGGCTGTGCTGGGAGAGACCAACGTGAGTGAGGAGATTGACCTCACCCGCTTCTGGAACTGGCAGGATTCGCCTATCGACAAGATGAATATCGATGGCAGCTATCTTAATGGCACTGACTACCTCAATGGCAAGACCACCAAGGACATTTCAGCCCTCAACCTGCAAGGCGCCACTGCGGCCACGCCAGTTACGGCAGCCGACCTCGTTTCGGCTCTGGTCAACAAGCAGCAGCCTACGTTCGACAATATCACCGGACAGAGTCAGTTGCAGAGTGTACTCAATCAGGCCACTACCAGCGCGGCCTCTGGCCGTGACAAAGCCGTCTCCACCTCGGCCGATTTGGCCAAATCGGCATTGAATGCTGCTGTGGAAATCAAGAAATTAGAGACGGCAAAATCGGATAAAAAGGAGGAGGACACTCCCGACACTTCTACCACCCCTGGCAGTTCGGGCGATGGCGACAGTATTGGCGGTGGCATCGTTCCGGGCAGTTCAGCCGACGGCGGTCAAGGCAGCGACGGCGGTCAAGGCAGTGGCGAAGGCAGTGGCAGCGGCAGCACCACACCGGTTGGCGGCAGTGGCAGTAT
>CALMUD010000004.1 GCA_937872735.1 uncultured Bacteroidales bacterium | reverse complement strand
GCAGATAAAATTTCTGACGAGATAACTGACTAAAATAGGCCAAACAAAAAGGACTACATACTCAGGGTGCTGGGCAAGTATGGCATAGAGAAGGGCCGTGTGACCCTGTGGGGAACGGGCAAGCCGCTGCGCGAGTTCCTCTGGAGCGAGGAGATGGCGGATGCCTGCGTCTATCTGCTGGAGAATATCAATTTCAGCGACATCATCGGCATCAGGGAATACAGCTCGGCCTTGCAGAATGGCGGCCAGACGGTGCGGAAACCGGATTACGGGAAGGTGGACCGCAATGTGTCGGAGGGCCGGTATGGAGCCATCCCCCAATTGGGAGAGATACGCAACTGCCACATCAACGTGGGTACGGGCAAGGAACTGACCATACGCGAATTGGCCGAGCTGGTTGTGAAAACGGTCGGATTCAAGGGCGAACTGAAGTTCGATGCCACGAAACCCGACGGGACGCCGCGCAAACTGATTGACGTGTCGAAGCTGCACCGCCTTGGCTGGTGCCACAAGATTGAGATTGACGAGGGGGTTCGGAAACTCTTTGAGTGGTATCAGGAGTCGCTGAAGTAAATTATAATAATAGGGATAGCAGCTATTTCTCTGTTATGTTTTTTCATTTTACTATTTTGTTCGCAGTTCTCCTCCCCTTTTGGGGGTGTGAGAATTGCGATTTTTTTGTTTTGAATAGTTGCAGAATGTCTTGTTACGCTCTATTATCAAAATAAGCCGACCCTCATTCTTGGCCTTCCTTTTCCTAAATCGTATTTATTTTCTTAATTTTGTATCGTATAGAATAGGCAAAGAACAAATGAGTTTTGAAAGAGAGACCGAGGAGGCGGTGAGCCTGCTCAAAACATTGATAGCCATCCCATCTACCAGCCGCAACGAGACGGAGGCGGCCGATGCGCTGCAGCGTGAAATAGAACTGCGGGGCTACCGTTCGGGCCGAAAGGACAACAACATCTGGATAATGGGGCCCGCCATGGAGACCTCCAAGCCCACGCTGCTGCTGAATGCCCACATCGACACAGTGAAGCCGGTGGCGGGGTGGAGCACCGACCCTTTCACCCCAGTGGAGAAGGAGGGCCGCATCTATGGTCTCGGCAGCAACGATGATGGCGCCTCGCTGGTGTCGCTGCTGGCAGTGTTCGGTCTGCTCAGCACCCGCACTCAGCCTTACAACTTCATCTTTGCCGCATCGGCCGAGGAGGAAGTCAGCGGTAAACAAGGCATGGAAAGCCTGTTGACCGATTTGCCGCCGATTGACCTTGCGCTGGTAGGTGAGCCTACTGGCATGCAGCTGGCTGTGGCCGAAAAGGGTTTGATGGTGATTGATGCCACTGCCCATGGCAAATCTGGACATGCGGCCCGCAACGAGGGCATCAACGCCATCTACAAGGCCATTGCCGATGTGGAGTGGATACGCACGCATCCCCTGCCTTTGCAGTCTGACCTGCTGGGCCCCGTGAAGATGACCACCACCATGATTCAGGCTGGCACTCAGCACAATGTCATTCCCGACCAATGCACCTTTGTGGTGGATGTCCGTTCCAATGAACTCTATACCAACGAAGAAATATTCAGCTATTTGCAGCAGAACCTTGGCAGTGAGCTCAAAGCCCGCTCGTTCCGTCTCAGCTCATCGGGCATCAGTCTTGCCAATCCGTTGGTGGTGAAGGCCCTCGGCATGGGATGCAAGCCGTTTGGCTCGCCCACTTTGTCAGACCAGGCGCTGATGCATTTCCCCAGCGTCAAAATAGGTCCGGGAGAGTCTTCCCGCTCGCACACTGCCAACGAGTTCATTGCTGCCGACGAAATAGCGCAGGCCATCAGCACCTATTACAGTCTGCTCGATGGACTGGATATACAATAATCAGCAATGATTGACCAATGGCAAAACTGAAGGAGAAGAAATATTACGTGGTGTGGGTGGGCCGCAAGCCGGGTGTGTATGACAACTGGGCTGCGTGCAAGGCGCAGGTGGACAAGCAGACGGGTGCCAAATACAAGAGTTTTGCCACCGAAGCCGAGGCCACTCAGGCCTATGCCGATGGCTGGCAACAACATGTGCATCCGTCGGCTGCCACCCTCAAGCGTGAACACGAACTGCTGACCGCCAATCCGCCTGTGCAGGAGGCGCTGGCGGTGGATGCCGCTTGCAGTGGCAATCCAGGTGTGATGGAGTATCGCGGGGTGCTGGTGCAGAATCGGCAGGAAATTTTCCACATGAAGTTTCCCGAAGGTACCAACAACATTGGCGAGTTTCTGGCCATAGTGCACGGACTGAGTGTGCTCAAGCAGAAAAATTGTCCCTGGATTATCTACTCCGACAGCAAGATTGCCATCTCATGGGTCAGCCAGAAACAGTGCAAGACCAAGTTGCAGCCTAATGCCAAGAATGCTGCCCTGCTGGATATGGTGCGCCGTGCTGAGGCTTGGCTGCGTGCCAACACCTACACTACCGAGATACGCAAGTGGCTCACCCCTGTGTGGGGGGAGATTCCTGCCGATTTCGGTCGTAAATAACAGATTATCAAAAGAATAAAATACATTACAGATATGTCTATATCAGTAGAACATTTAAGCAAGAGTTTTGGTAAGCAGCTGGTGCTGGACGATATCAGCTTCAACATAAACAAGGGGGAGATTGTGGGATTTCTGGGTAATAACGGAGCCGGCAAATCTACCACCATGAAAATCATTACTGGTTACCGGTCGTTTGACCAAGGCACCGTCAAGGTGTGTGACCTCGACATTACGGCCAACCCGATGGAGGCTCGCCGCAAGATTGGCTATCTGCCTGAGCATAACCCCATTTACCCCGAGATGTTTGTAAAGGAATACCTGCTGTTTGTGGCTGACCTCTACAAGGTGGCCGACAGCAAGGCGCGGGTGGATTCGATTATAGAGCGGACGGGTCTTACCAAGGAATACAAGAAGCAGATTGGAATGCTCAGCAAGGGTTATCGCCAGCGGGTGGGATTGGCGCAGGCGCTTATTCATGACCCTGAGGTGCTGATACTCGATGAACCCACTACAGGTCTGGACCCCAACCAGATTATAGAGGTGCGCAACCTCATCAAAGAGGTGGGCCGCGAGAAAACCGTGATGCTCTCCACGCACATCATGCAGGAGGTGTCGGCCATCTGTGACCGTGTCATCATTATCAACAAGGGCAAAATTGTGGCAGATGACTCTGAGAGTCATATTGTGGCCGAGACGGAGGATGCTGCGCTCACCTTCTTTGTGGAGTTCAGCCAGCCGCAGGAAGAATCGGCTCTTCAGACCATCGAGGGGGTACAGTCGGTACGCGAGGTGGGTGATGCCACCTATCTGTTGGCCAGCGGACATGACATCTCAACCGATATATTCCAGTTTGCCGTGGCTCACCATTGTGCCATCAAAACGCTGAAACAGCAGGAACGCAGCATGGAAGAGGTATTCAGAGAATTGACCAAATAAAAGTCCTATATATATTATTAAACCGACAAATGTAGGGTGATATGAGTTTTTATAAATTGGGGAACAGCGAGATTAAAAAATCCATCCAAAGAAATACATAGTACTGAAAATATGACGATAGACGATATAAAGCAACTCATATCCAAAGATGAACATCGTCAATTGGAATTGAAGAAGACTACTGGAGAATTGAAAGATGGTATGCGTACTGCGTGCGCATTTCTAAATACCGATGGTGGTTGGCTTATAATTGGAATTGCTCCTGTTTCGTTGAAAATATTGGGGCAGAGAGTAACTGATAATACTCAACGAGAAATAGCTCAGTATCTTACAGCTATTGAACCTGCTGTAAAAGTGGATGTGGAGTATGTTGATGTTCCTGATTATCCTGAAAATCAGGTTATCGCAATGTACTTCGAAGCGTTTGTGTGGGGGCACCAGCCCTATACCTATGATAGCCGTCCTTATTATAAAGTGGAGAGCACTACCAAATTGATGCCCCGTGAAATGTTCGAGGAGTGTATTCGTGCTAGCAAGCCTCAATATTACGCATGGGAACGCCAACAAGCAGATCGGGTCCAGATAAGCGATTTGAATGAGGAACGTGTGCGTGGTGCAATTCGATTGGGTGTAGAGCGAGGACGGATGATGGCTTCATCTATAACCGAGTCATTTGAAAAGGTACTCGATAAATTGCAATTACTTACAGATGGAGTTCCTAATAATGCAGCAGCTGCGCTATTCGGCACAAATCTATTCGGCTATACCCAATTCCGCCTAAGAATGGCTCGATTTCGAGGTACAAACAAAAATTCGTTTATTGACAATCAACGTGTAGAGGGTAATTTTTTTGATTTACTCGATGCGGGAATGGCTTTCTTTTTCAAACATCTTTCTTTGAGTGGAGATATAGTTGGTTTTGTGCGTGAGGAACATTTGGAAATTCCTGCAGTGGCATTGCGTGAGGCCCTGATTAATGCTCTTTGTCACCGACAATACGAGAAGTATAATCTTACTATTGGTATCGCTATCTATGATGACCGCGTTGAAATAGAGAGTCCTGGCATATTGCCTCCACAACTCACAACGGAGACCATCAAACAGCCACATCTTTCTTATCCTTATAATCCGATTATAGCAAATGTGTTATTTAAGACTACATTCCTTGAAAATTGGGGGTCAGGTGCTGGCCGTATTATGGATGCTTGTAAAACTCAAAATGTTGAAGTTCCGAATTGGGTAGTCCAAGGAGGTTTTGTTGTTGTGACATTCAGACGTCCTGCTAAGTCCGTTACTCTTCAACTTGAGGGAAACTTGTCACCAACTTGTCACCAACTTGTCACCAACTTGTCAGATCAGATTAAATCTCTGATTATTGTTATGAATGAAGAACCGATGTCTATTCCTGAATTGCAGTCAATAGTTATTCCATCTCTTAAGAGCCGGCGTTTGTTTAAGGAGAAATTCGTTAATCCTGCTTTGAAACAAGGTCTGATAGAAATGACTCACCCTGAACAACCCAATCATCCAAAGCAGCAATATCGGTTGACAGAAATTGCTAAGGAATGGAAGTGTAAGCAACCAAAATAGCAAAACATACCAAAGGTATAAAAAGGGAATAGTGGCGACGCTGTTCCCTTTGTTTTTTCTGCCTTTTTCGGTATATTTACAAATCGTAATATTTTACAAAAACAGATTGGAAAATGGCATTAAATAGTGATATAATACGACTTGATTTGGTGACTGCGTCACAGATTGCGTCACAGATTGCGTCCAACATTAAGCAACGCAGGCTGGAGCTGAATTTTACCCAGATGGGTTTATCGGCGCGGGCTGGAGTCAATATAGAAACTTATAGGAGGTTTGAACGTACAGGCCAGATCTCGCTTCAGGCCCTTGCCAAAATCGCGATAGCGCTGGATGCTGCCGATGAATTGACAGGTCTGTTTACGTCTCGTAAATATAAAAATCTGGATGAACTGATGGAGGCCCAAACGCATGAACGTAAAAGAGGGAAAAGAAATGAATAGGATAAATAAAATTGAGGTATTGATAGCTGACCGATTGGTTGGCCGTATGGCGACAACAAAAGAAGGGCTGTGCGCCTTTGAATATGCTCCGGAATGGATTGAAACTGGGTTCTCTATCTCTCCTTTCGAATTGCCGTTGAGGACTGGTGTTGCCATTGCTAAACCCCGACCTTTTGACGGGAATTTCGGCGTTTTTGATGACGCTTTACCCGATGGATGGGGAATGATAGTCTTGTCAAGGTATTTGCAGGAGAAAGGAATTGCTGTCTCTGAATTAGGTATTCTGGATTGTTTGTCATTGGTTGGTTCTACTGGCAGAGGCGCTTTGGAATTTCGCCCCGACAGAAGTGTTGGCGATGAGGGCCAAATACCCGATTTTGAAAAGTTGGCGTTCGATACTCAACTCGTTTTGTCTGAGAAAGAGTGTAGAGATATAGAGACATTATACCGCAAGGGTGGTTCGCCAGGAGGAGCCCGTCCCAAGGTTTTTGTGAAAGTTGATGGGGAGGAATGGCTGGTGAAATTCAAGGCAAAAGAGGATAGCGGGACAATCGGTCAAGATGAGTACAGATATTCGTTGTTGGCTAAGAAATGTGGAATTGAGATGCCTGAAACTCGGCTGTTTGACCAGAAATATTTTGGAGTGAAAAGGTTTGACAGAGAGAATGGTCTGAAATTGCATGTGGCCAGTGCTGCGGGATTGCTTAGAGCTGATTACCGTATCCCGTCGCTTGATTATGTCAATGTGTTCGCACTGTGTTTGCAGTTGACTCATTGTGAAATTGATATGTGGAAACTTTTTCGGATTATGGTATTCAATTACCTGATTGGCAATAAAGATGACCATGCCAAAAATTTTGCTTTTATTGTCAGAAACGGGGCATGGCATATAGCTCCCGCTTTCGACTTGTTGCCCAGTTATGGCATGAATGGATATCATACCACCTCTTTTGCCGATTCGGTCTCTCCTTCTGACAAAGATGTGTTGTTGGTGGCACGTAAGGCGGGTCTGGATTTGGATGTTGCCAAACATATTCTGGACGATATGAGAATGTTGGTAACCTCAAATGAGCAGTAGCGCGAACAATCATTTTTCTTTGTACCTTCCTCATTTTTATTTTGTTTGGTATTATTTCTCATATTTTATTATCTTTAGGGCGTAAAACACACGCACGTATTTTGCAAATATCATGAAAACGGGATGAAAAACTATCTCGACAACCTCTGGCAATGAACCAATGATGAAGTTTAGGTCAATACTAACATTTGCAGCCGCGGGACTGAGTATGCTGTTGGGCACAATAGAGGCCCTGACGGTGGAGTATGCCCATTTTACCCACTATACCACCAAGGAAGGCCTGGTGGCCAACCGCGTTCTGTCATTGTGCCAGGATCCCTATGGATTCATCTGGGCCGCCACCGATTATGGACTCGAACGGTTTGATGGCAGCCATTTCCGCCATTTTCGCCAGAAGGATTATCCCATCTTGCCCCGTGAGGACCTGCTTATGGCCAACTATATGCCCGATGGCAAGGTGATGATAGGTAGCTTCAATGGATTGCTGATGGAATATAACCCACTGACCGACCGCTTTGAAAATGTAATGCCCGACGAATTCAACAAATCTTATTATCGGCACATCTCGGGGATATATATTGCTCCCAAGGGTGACCGTTACGTCTATACCACGGGCAGCATATTCCGCTACAATCCACGCACTCACAAATACGATACCAGCACTCCGCTGTTCCATACCTTTCAGTACCAGTTTATCCGTTCCATGCTTATTGACCGCTATGGCCAGACGTGGGTGGGCACTTCCGACAAACTGTCGGTGTGTGATGCGCGCGGCAAAGAGATGCTCACCTTTGGCACCAATCCATGTCTTGGCAAGTCAATCAACACCTTGTTGTCGTTGGGGGATGACCGCATTGCGGTGGTAGCTCCCTATGTGGGTGAATTGTGGGTGTTTGAGACGGGGCGTGGACATGGACGGGTAGTTACCCATATCAATCTGCCGTTCTCCAATGTGAATGGTGTCATCAAGGACCATCGGGGCCGCATGTGGTTCGCCACTGACGGTGACGGACTGTGGTACACTGACAACCTGATGGCAGGCCAATCTGCCGTTTTCCATACGCTCTATCCCTTCAACATTGTGCCCGATGATGTCAAGAAGCTGTATGCCATCATTGAGGACAAACAGGGCAATATATGGATAGGTACCCAGAATTCCGGTCTCTGGAAATATGAATACCAGAAGCAGTCGGGAGTCAGTTTCTCGTCCGATTTCGGGTTTCCAGTAGCGGCTTGCGCCGCTTTTCAGGAAGACGGTCGGGGCAATCTGATAGTGGGAGTGGATGGACGTGGCCTTTATGGCGTGTCGCTCAAAACATTGCACCTGCGCAACTATCCGCTGCGCAACGATAATGTGACCTCGATAGGCAAGATGTCCGATGGCCGTTTGCAGATTTCCACATGGGGAAAGGGTATCCTCACTTTCAATCCTGCCACCTGCCAGTCCTCCCCGTTGTCGTTTGCCGGAGTGGAGCGGCCTACCAACAATTTCTTCAGTGTGGGTTGTCTGCCCAATGGGGAAATTTATGCCTGCTCGGCTGGCGATGGCATGTATATGCGCACCGCTCAGGGCCAGTGGCAGCGGCAGCCCCTTAAGGATTCCACTCGCAACATTGGTCTCAACTATTGGATATATAAGGTGGTGAACGGGCGGAATGGCGACATGTGGGTACTGACGTCCAACACCTTATGGCTGAAACATAATGGAAAATACAAAGCTGTGATGAGGGACCTTTCCACCATCAAATCTTACAATCCGATGGAGCTTCATGATGCCATTTGTGATGCTGATGGCTCGCTGTATGTGGCTACCAATCTGGGAGTTGTTCACTTTGGCCCTGATGGTCGTCAGTTGCCGCAACTCTCATTCTTGCCGATGGCCAATTACCGGATAATATTGAAAGATGCCCATGGCCAGTTATGGCTGGCGGGTTCCAAGGGCATCCTCTCTTTCAGTCCAGCCCGCAAGGCCTTCTTCTATCTGCCTGGCGACTATACCGATGTTTCCAAATGCTACTTTTATAATCGTGCTGGCTATTGTGATTCGCGTGGTACGCTTTACTTCGGCACCAATGGTGGCTTCTTCTTTTTCAATCCTGACCAGATACGCAGAGTGCCGCCCAAGATTGGCCGATTTGCCTTCTCGGAGCTGTATGAGGCCCGCCAAAAGGTGAAACCCTACAGCGGGGTGCTGGCCGATGGCAATCTGGCGCAACTCAAGGAACTGTCGCTGAAATATAATCAGACCGATTTCTCCATCCGTTTTGATGTGGTGGACTATTATACATTCGACCAAGTGCAGTGCCGATACCGTCTTAAAGGATTCAACAACGAATGGATAGAGCTGGGGCAGGAGCGTGAAATCAATTTCACCCATCTGCCTGTGGGCAGCTATCAGTTGCAGGTGGAGGCTTATCGCCCGAATATGGCGGGCTCAGAGAAAACCATTGAGCTGAACATCAACATTCTGCCGCCTTGGTGGCAGACGTGGTGGTTCCGTCTGGCCTTGGCGCTGCTGCTGATTGGTGGTGCGGTCTTTGTGGTGTGGCGCCGTTTGCAGAATCTGGTAAGTATGCGTAACGAACTGAAGATGAAGGTGGACGAGCGCACGCAGGAGTTGCGGGTGGCCCTTTCGGATAAGGACCGACTCATTTCCGTCATTGCCCATGACCTCAAGAACCCGATGTTTGCTATAGTGGGAGCGCTGGAGAACCTGATGAAACATAAGAGCGAGATGCCGGAAGAGGAAAAGACGCAGGTGATTGGTGAGGTGTATTCGTCGGCTTCCTCTTTGCAAAATGAGATGCAGAACCTGCTCGATTGGACCCGTTCGGGCCGTGAGGGGGTAGACTGGCATGTGACTGATGTCAATCTGGAGGCTTTGACCGATGAGGTGCTCCTGCTCCTCCGTGATATGCTTCGGAACAAGCACCTGGTGGTGACCAAGGATTTCCATATCGACCATCTGGCCCAGGCGGATGTCTGTTCGTTGAAAATAGTGATACAGAATTTGCTGACCAATTCCATCAAATTCACCCCTGCGGGTGGACGCCTTACCATCAAGGCATGGCAGGAGGATGACACACTGAATGTACAGTTTGCCGATACGGGTGTGGGCATGGATGAGGCTCACCTGTTCAATCTGCGTACTCAAGGTTATCATACCTCCACTGCTGGTACCAATAATGAGGCTGGTACCGGACTGGGATTCAGCCTCTGCCAGAACTATGTGGAGCGCAATGGCGGACATCTGAGTGTGGAGAGCCAAGTGGGACAGGGCACACAGGTGCTGGTGCAGTTGCCAGCCTCCGATAAGGCTTTGACGGCTTTGCCGTCACCTGTCACTGCTGCTGTGTCTGACGTTACTGCCGACGAGGTAGACCACGACTTGCTGGCGGGCAACACCATTCTGGTGGTGGACGATGACCCGCTCATCAGACACAACCTCTCCGATATGCTGTGTGACTATGTGAGTGTGCTGACTGCCGACAATGGACAGACCGCCATGGCGGTGGCGCAGAGCATTGTGCCCGACCTCATTCTGAGTGATGTGGAGATGCCGGTGATGAATGGTATTGAATTGGGAAAGGTGCTGAGCCAGTCGCCCGATACCCGCCATATTCCTATCCTCTTTGTCTCGGCCCGTAATGCTGACAGCGACCGTCTGGTGGGATTGCTCACCGGTGCCATTGACTACATAGCCAAGCCTTTCAGCCAAACCGAGCTGCTGATAAAGATAACCAACATACTCCGTGTACGTCAGAACCAGCAAAAGAAGATATTGTCCGATTTGCTTGCGGGCAAGAAAGAGGTGACTGCCCAGCCGCAGCCTGTCAAGAAGAAAGAGGAAACCATCAATCCTTTCTTGGCCAGCTTCATCAAGGAATTGGACCAGCACTATGCCGATAACCAGCTGTCAGTGGAAGTGCTGGCGCAGAACCTTTGTGTCAGCCAGTCTACCCTCAGCCGCAAGTTGAAGACGCTGACGGGCAAGACCCCGATAGACCTTCTTATAGAATACCGTCTCAATGCTGCCCTGCGGTTGCTGAAGGACAAGGATTCCGGCACTTCGGTCACCGATATTGCCTTCAAAGTGGGATTCAACGACCCGTCTTATTTCTCGCGCAAGTTCAAGGATGTGTTTGGCTATCCGCCATCGCAGGTAAAGCCATAAGGTAAAAATAGTTGTTTCCCTACCATATCATTTTATGCCTGATTTTTACCTATAATTTGCTGAAATAGTCCGAGCCTGAGTCTGTAGTAGTCTTTATTTTTACCTCAACGTAGACTACACAAAACAGACATATAATGAAACACACGTATCTAAACAAAATCAAAGGTTTGACTGCCGCGCTATTAGTGCTGCTGACAGTCAACACTTCTTATGCCGACGGCACCTTGCGTCGGCCGCTCAGTCCCTCGCAGCCCATGCTGATAGTTCACATTGACTGCTGGAATAGTGCCGACCCGCAGAAAATCATTGATTTGATACCAGCTGACATCAAGCCGTATGTGGTATTCAACATCTCTCTCTCCATCAACCATGATGCTACCACCGGTGAGTGGAAGACACTGGAGTATGGTTATGAAACGGCCAAATCGTGGATTCGTACCTGCGCGCAAAACCGTGTATGGGCCATGATTCAGCCTTCAAGTGGCGGATTCAGTCATTTTCCTGATTATCCAGCCGACAATGTGGACCTCGACACCACTATATATGGCGAGTTTTTCCGCAATTATCCCAATTTTATTGGCATCAACTATGCCGAGCAGTTCTGGGGATTCGACGATAAATGGTCGCTCAGCTGGACTGACCGTGTGGCCCATTGGGTGAATCTGATGAGGCTGACCCATAAATATGGAGGTTACCTCGATGTCAGTTTCTGTGGCGGATTTTGGGGGGCAGGACTCAATCCCTTGGCCATGATGAAACGCAACCCCAAGTTTGCCGCTATCTGCAAAGCCTATCCCGAAAATTTCATCATTGAAGAGAAATTCACCTCCACCACTGATTTCCATGATGTGGAGAGTGTGAGTCTGGGTGCCTTCCTATCGGGCTATGCGGGTCATTATGGGGTCCGGTTCGACCAGTGCGGATGGGTGCCCTATGCCAGTGAGAGTTTCCCCACTTCGGCAGGTATTGCACCTTGTGTTGAGCGGCTGGTGCTCAGTGGCGAGACGGTGAACGATGGTCCCGAATTGGTGTGGCAGCAGTGTGTCAAGTCATTGAACAACAGCACCACAGCCGATGGGTATTCAACCCGTCGGTGGGAACTCTTCCCTCAGTTTCAGAACATCTCTCTCGATGTGTTCCGCAAGGAGTTGGACGGTACCATCCGCCTGATGGACCGGCAGGAGGTGATTGACCGTGCCAAAGTGGTGATTCTGGCCGACCAGACCAGCGGTGACGACCGCGTGCTTTATTGCTCGCCCGAAACACTGTTCAAAGGTCTTTATCAGATGAGTGACGATGGCACCTATCTCAATAACAAAAGTTGGTTTAAGTCGTCGGGCCGTTATCCCTCTATCCCTACTGTTTATAATCTGGCCGATGATGCGGCACAAAGTTTTGATGTAAAGATTAAGAAATCGGCTTATGCTTCGCGCTGGAGTACTATTGATGCCAAGGTGGCTGAACTTGACAAACTCTTTCCGCAAGAATACCGAGGCAACATTTTTGCGGGACGCAGCAACAATACCTGGATGACTTATAACCCCTTCAAGTCAGGACAGACGGCTACGGGTACATTGTGGCTGAAATACAATACTTGCGACAGCGTGTCCCTCAGCTATGCACAATACAGCGTGGGGGTAATGAAAGAGAGTGCCGATGCGCTTACCTTCTACCTTAATAATTATGATGCCGCCTCCACCAGCCTCAAGACTGATGTCATAAAGATATACGGCAGCAGCAGTAAACCCACCTATACATTTACCGACCGTTCGATCCATTTGGCCACAGCGGTTGCCGAGAACTGGAGCAACAATGTGCTGACGCTGACTGTCCAGCACAATGGCCCGCTGGACCTGACGGTAAAATGTGCGGGCAAGGCAACCGGCCGCCTTACTGATGCCAAGGCTGCCAATACCATTCAGCAGCCCGCCATACCAGCTGTGTATATGGGCCCGCGCCAATATGAGGCTGAGAATTTTGACGTGAAGAACATCTCTAACAACTATGCCAGCGGCATAGGTTCGGGTGTGAAGAACTACACAGGCATGGGCTTCATCAATTTCGGCAAAAAAGCCACTGCCAGCGTGCGCGATACGGTGAATGTTCCCTACACTGGCAACTATCAGCTGCTGACCAAATATGCAGTGGCAGGTGGAACTGTAAATACAGTAGGTCTCTACATCAATGGCATCAAAGTGGCTACTCCTGAGTTTTCCAATACAGGCAGTACCAGCACCTGGGCCACTGACCAACGCACTGTCAGTCTAAAGGCGGGTGTGAATGTGGTTACCTATACGGCCAGTGCCGCTGCTTCCTTTGACCTCTACATCGACAATTTTGTGCTGGTGTGTGACTCTTCCAAGTTCGACTTGAATCCTGAGGTAAAAATTGTGACTCCGACATCGGGCACCACCTTTGATGCTACCGAGACGGCATCGATGGAAGCTACTGCCACTTCGGCCTACAGCACCATCAGTCATATCGAGTTCTATGTGAATGGCAGTCTGGCGCACGACGAATGGGTGGCTCCTTACAATTTTGAATGGGGAGCCGCCCCTGTAGGTGCCTATACCATCAAGGCAGTGGCTTACGATGCAGATGGACATTCCTCGTCAAGCGTCATCACCCTCTATCGCAAGAGCGGTACGGGTGTGGAGTCTGTCAGTTCAACCGGTGCAGAGTGCATCTATCACGTTTATGGGATGGATGGCAAGCATATAGCCGATATCAAGGCTACCAGTCTCGGCAGTGTCTCTGCCGAACTGAAGAGCAGAATGCCTGGTTGCAACCGGGTAGCAGTGGTCAACTATCGTATTGGCTCAGGCGAGGTGTCGCAGAAAATTGTGTTTTAAAATATATTAGATTTGTAATTTTGTGTGGAGGAACTGCGCCGTTGAGGCGCGGTTCCTCTTTTTTTGCTAAAATAATCCTCTTTTTTGCAGAAATAGTGCATGCCCGTTCGTGGTGGCTTCCCTAATTTTGGCTTGTTACAACAATACATTTATTAAAACATATTTTACACATGAAACACGTTTACACCGCATTTACTGAATTATTCTTGCGTGGGTGATGCCCATAATAGAATCTAGGTTTCTAATTATTGGTTAATTAATAAATAAAAATTATTATCTTTGCGACTGTTGTCGAAAGATGTAGTTTTTGCTAAAGTGGAATAAAGTATGAAGAAAAATCTTTTACTTACCATGATAATGGTGGCAGCCAGTGTGCTGTCGTCATTAGCACAGACGGCTACTGTCAATTTGTCGTCAAATAAGCAATATATACGCGGATTTGGAGGTATGAACCATCCCGAATGGGCTGGAGACCTGACTGCCGCTCAGCGCTCTACGGCTTTTGGCAATGGCGATGGCCAGCTTGGTTTCAGCATCTTGCGTATTTACATTAACGACAATTCCAGCTCATGGAGTCAAGCCGTTCCTACCGCTCTGGCCGCCCAAAAGATGGGGGTCACCATTTTTGCCACCCCATGGAATCCGCCTGCCAGCATGACGGAGACCGTCACCCGCAACAACCGGAGTGAGAAACGACTCAAATATGCGTCGTATGATGCTTATGCCAAACATTTGGTTTCCTTCAACAATTATATGAAGGGTCAAGGCGTCAATCTTTATGCCATGTCTTTTGCCAACGAGCCCGATTATGGCTATGACTGGACTTGGTATAGTGCTGACGAAGTTTATAATTTTACCAAGAATTATGCTTCACAGCTCCGTGTCAACAACACCAAGGTGATTTCAGCGGAGTCATTTTCTTATCAGAAGAGTTACTACACCAGCATCCTTAACGATGCCTCTGCGCTCAAGAATCTTGACATCATCGGCACCCATTTTTATGGCAGCAGTGCCAGCACCGATACCTCGTTTTTTCACTTCCCGTTGGCCGACCAAAAGGCGCCAGCCATGGAGCGGTGGATGACGGAGCATTACACTTCGAGCGATGCCACCAACACCAGTACGGTGCGGGCCGATGTCTGGCCTGAGGCACTCGATGTGGCCTACGAGATTCATCGTGCCATGGTGGAGGGCAACTTCAGTGCCTATGTGTGGTGGTACATCCGCCGCGCCTATGGACCGATTAAGGAGGATGGAACCATCAGCAAGCGTGGCTACTGTATGGGACAGTTCTCTAAGTTTATCCGCCCTGGGTTCGTTCGGATTGACGCTACCAAGAACCCTACCTACAATGTGTATGTGTCGGCCTACAAGAAGGATAACAGCGTGGTGATAGTGGCGGTCAACCGCAGCACTGATGCCAAGACGCTCAGCTTTTCCATTCCGAATAGCGGCATTGCTACCTGGAGCCGTTATGTGACTTCGGGCACCAAGAATCTGAACAAGGAGGCCGACGTGAAAGCCTCGTCAAATACATTTCAGGTGACTCTTGATGCGCAGAGTGTGACCACCTTTACGGGCAGCTCCGCCACTAACGAGACGGTGCCGACTGTGAAACTGACCGCCCCCGCACATGATACCTCGATGGTGGCTCCTGCCAATATCAATCTGGTGGCTGTTGCTTCGGTAACTAATGGCTCTGTGGCAAAAGTGGAGTTCTACAATGGTGCCACCAAACTTGGAGAGGCTTCCTCTGCCCCTTACACTTACAGCTGGAAGGCTGTGCCAGCCGGCACCTATAGGGTGTATGCTGTGGTGACCGACAATACGGGCAAGAAGGCGACATCAGATACTGTCAGCATGACGGTGAATGTGCCGCAGACTCCTTATCTGGGTACGGCTGCTGCCATACCTGGCACCATTCAGGCTGAGAATTTTGACTTGGGTGGTGAAGGCTTTGCCTATCACGATGCCGACACTGCCAACAGTGGCAAGGCTTACCGCACCTCTGAGGGTGTGGACATCAAGGGCGATGAGGCTGATGGCTACCGCATAGGATGGACCGTGGCTGGAGAGTGGATGGAATATACGGTGAATGTGGCTGAGGCTGCTGTATACAATTGGAGTGCCCGTGTGGCTACCACCAACAATCAGGCGGCTTTCCATCTGCAGCTGGACGGGGCTGACATCACACCTGTGACCAAGGCCACCAACACTGGCGACTGGGTTGTGTATGACACCATCGGGGGCAAGACCTCTACTCTGGCAGCAGGACAACATGTACTCAAATTATTGGTTGATAGTAGTTATTTCGATATAGACTGGCTGAAATTCAGTCAGGTAGACCCATCAGGTATTGGGGTGGTAAAGGCCACGACTGCCTATTTGCCGGCAGGTACCTATCAGGTCTATAATATAATAGGAGTCAGAATTGGTTCGCTGGCACTTGCCGCTGGCGAATCGGCCAACAGAGCTTTGCTCCGTCTCACGTCAGTGCCAGGCATTTATGTGCTGCGTGGACCGGATGCTGTTTATAAGCTATATCTGAAATAATGTTTGGAGAGAATAAAATTCATCTCTATTTAGTCAGGTGAACGTGTAAACGTGTGTTAATTATATGAGTCGACGGAATTGTGCGAGATGCATAGTTCCGTCTTTTTTT
>CALMUD010000003.1 GCA_937872735.1 uncultured Bacteroidales bacterium | reverse complement strand
CATGAGCAATGACGGCAGTCTGCCCGAAGGATACTATGAATTCAGATTGCAGGCTTTCGCTGCTGACAACCGTTCCCTGCCAGTGAGTATGTCAACTTCCACATTCGCCTATCTTTCCAACAATGCTGTTCCTTTGTTGATATATCCCAGCAATGGAGACTGCGTTGACAGTCTGTATGGAAGTGTCAACTTCTCATGGATGGATGCCACTCCGAGCTTGCGCAGCGACAAACTGTATGATTTTTATTTGTACGAATTGCACGATAGTACCCAATATGATAACTATGCGGGCATCAGCAATAGTCAGTCAACAATTGCCAATGCGAGGAATCTGATTACCCCTTTCTTTACAGTATTAAAAGACAAATTCCAATATGGACACCGCTATGCGTGGAAGGTAAGGGTGCATTCTAGAGGAAACAGCAACTCGGCGGGCTATGTCAATGACGGATTCAGCGAGGTGAATTGGTTCGAATGGACCAACTGCAATAATTCAATTGTTGTCAATCCTAAGGATAAGGAGGTGAAAATCAGCAAGAAAGACACAGCACACATCATACGTGTCGACACGTTGCCGACAAGTGCCATGGTCGTTTGGCTGAAGGAGAATAAATATGTGTCGTACATTGTCAGTTATCGCAGAAAGGATACAGTGACGGCTCATGCCTGGATAACCATACAGGTGGCTGCCAGCAACAGCTCGGCCATAACGGTGACCGACACCACTACCGTAACAGACAAGGACAGTAGTGCCGGCAAGGACACTTCCGGACTTGTGAATGGAACGAAAAAAGTGGAGGAGGATTCTACGCAGTTATCCAATTTGTCACATGACTACGAATATGAGGTGTTTGTGGTCGGAGTGAAACAGGATGGCTCCCACAGTCTGCCAAGTGATACGCTGACTTTCAAACTGCCAGATTTAAAGTCTGACGATGGCTGTGGAACACTTTTGGCGGCTATAAAATCGAAAAACAAGTCGGACACTTTGGCGGTAGGTACCAATATTGATGTGAATGGAACGTCGATGATAATTTCTTCGGTGAACAAAAATCAGGATGGCACGTTCAGCGGAGAGGGTGTCAGAGCGTTTTCCGTTATGGGTATTCCACTAAAACTGAAAGTGAAATTCATCAACATTACACCGAATGACAGTGGAGAAATGAAGAACGGCAAGGTGGTCTCCATTTACGACCCCAAACATGCCGCAACGGTTGATGTGAATGGATTGCTGAACAAAGGAGCCACAGGCACGGTCCCTCAAGAGGCGGAGACCTATATGGAAGTACTGAACAAAGATTCCATAACGGAAACCAACTATGGTAAGGCTTATGTTGACTCGTCAGGTAACGTGTATGTGGTGGACGATAAGGGTGGCACAACTGCTATCGGCAAAAAGCAGGATATCAAGTATGAGACAAACGGGACTATTACCTCGACAAATGGAACGATTGCATTTGATTGCATTGATGGCCAAAATACCGCAAAAGATGAAGCGTTGAAGTATTTTTCTCGGGAACGTTTTGGGGATTGGTATGAAACAATTGACGGGTATAATGTGCCTTGGTTGTATAGATCGGAAGAGCACACGTC
>CALMUD010000002.1 GCA_937872735.1 uncultured Bacteroidales bacterium | reverse complement strand
CTGGGAGGTGACGCGTCACCACCTCCTCGCGTCACTACAGCCCATTAGGGCTGAACAAATTGGTTTTTGTTGTTAATCGCTACGGAATCGCCCTTGGGGGCGATAGTGACGCGAGACACGTCACCTACCAGTTGAGGTTGCGCGTGGGGATGCGATGCGTGTGTCGGTTGTATAGCCGTGTGCCGTTGCTGTTCTACCTCGAAGAGGTTTTCCTTGCATAGCCCCAGGTCGGCCGTAAGGCCCTCCTGGGGTTATGATATGTGGTACCTCCGTCACCTCGGAGAGGCCCCCCCTCGTCCCGTTTGTCGTGTCGTAACTGGGAGGGTGGCAACGCATCATTACCTCCCAGAGGTGCTGCGCGTGGGCATCTAAATTTTTGTACAGCAATTGTCGTTTTTCTCCGATTTATTTCGTATCTCTGTATGTGAAAATAAAAAGTCAGAATGAAATGGAAAATTTAATCCTCTTTTATGATAGGTTGTACCTTATGGAGGAGTAGTGAAGAGTCATTTTTTTCTGTATCTTAAAATGTCAAATCTCGGTCTGATGTATGCAAATGTATCGGCGGAAAAAAACTATAAATAAATGGGAAATATAGTGTATAACAAAAATGGTGATACGTTGGTTAGATGCCCCAAGGGCAAAAAGGGATGTGTGATTATCCCTGATACGGTTAAGACTATTGGTTTAAATGCTTTTTCCGGTTGTAGAGGCTTGACGGAAGTAACCATTCCTAATTCTGTCACTCTTGTTGATTTTCGTGCCTTTGATGAATGCCGTAGTCTGAAAAGCATAGCTATTCCTGCTTCTGTCACTTCTATCGAGGAGGGGGCTTTTTTAGGCTGTAAATGTTTGGAGAATATAACAGTGTCCGCTGCAAATGTCAGCTATCAATCGATTGATGGATTGTTGTATAGTAAATCGGGTGATACTTTGATTTGTTGTCCTGCTGGTAAAAAAGGGGTTTTGGCACTCTCCGATTTTGTCCTCAAAATTGCGAATGCTGCCTTCGACGGTTGTTGTGGTTTGAAGAGTGTAAATATTCCTGATTTTGTCACCACCATTGGTGTTGGTGCTTTCTATGGTTGCCGTGGTCTGAAAAAAATAGCTATTCCTGCTTCTGTCACTTCTATCGAGGATGCGGCTTTTTTAGGCTGTAAATGTTTGGAGAATATAACAGTGTCCGCTGCAAATGCCAACTATCAATCGATTGACGGTCTGTTATATAATAAATCGGGTGATACTTTGATTTGTTGTCCTGCTGGTAAAAAAGGGGTTTTAATTCTTCCCGATTTTGTTGCCAAAATTGGGGTTCAAGCCTTCGACGGTTGTTGTGGTTTACAGAGTGTTATTCTTCCCGATTCAGTGACGTCTATTGAAAATCTTGCTTTCTTTGGTTGTCAGGGTTTGACGAGTGTAACCATAGGAAAATCAGTTTCATCTATTGATTATTCTGCTTTCTTCTCCTGCACCCATCTTACAAGTGTTACGGTGAAGGCTGAGATACCGCCGAAATATGATGCTGTCTTTGTTCTTGATACGCTGTATGTACCCTTGCACAGTGTCGATTTGTATAAAAAAGCCTCACCATGGTGCAAATTCAAGAATATAGTAGGAAAAAAATCCCGACAGTAACACTGTCGGGATTTTTATCTATGTCTCTCCGCCTTGCCTCCTCTTGAGTGGATTCAGGTGTGATTTATTTATCTTTTCAATCAGTTCTTCCCTTTCAGAATCACCAATCGCGAATAGCCGTTAGGACCACGCAGTACATAAATGCCAGTTCTGCCTGACCATCCACGCAGTTTGGTTATCGGATTCTCACCCGCTACCGTTGTTACCTGTCCTATTTTGATACCCGCTGGCGTGTATAATTCATACTCGCCCGTTGAGGCTTTGCCCGTGATGGCAGCTACACTCGCCACCCCAGTGGAGTGGGAAGGAACAAGACTGAACGAGATATAGTCCATATTTCCATTGTCGCCCGTGATTTCCACCCGCAACACATGGGCGCCAGCAGTCAGGGCTGGTGTCTTGCCCGTCACTGTCTGATAAGTGTCCCAACTGTTGTTGCCCGTCTGTGGAATAGCCACATCATTGGTGATGGCCACGCTGTCAATATACAGTTTGAATCCAGACGAAGCCACACCTGATGAAACAGAAGCCGCCCATTCGTAAATGCCTGCACTGTCCGCATCGAGTGTATATTCCAGCCACTCGCCTTTGGCTGTGTAGCCTATGGCATAACCATTACCAGCAGTTACCACATCTACACCATCCTCACGGTATTTGCCGCCCTGGTTCTGGCTGTCTGTATCGTGATAGCCAACGCCCTCACCGCCCAAGTCATAGTTTTCCATCTCCACTTTGCCTGGCAACTTCTGGGCTTTCCCGTTATAAGGGGTCTGCGGAGTGGCAGGTACGGGTGTGGGTGTGGTGTGAGTCGTGTCTGCGGAGTGTGTCGTGTCAGACGCCACGCTTTTTCTGATACGGTTGAAGAAGGTAATCATATCGCCAGTGTGGGCTGCATCCACACCGTGTCCGCCAGTGGTAGGGAAATATTCGCAATCGACTCCTGCTTTCTTCAGGTTATTGTAGAACATCTCGCCCTCGCACTGAGGCACAATGTTGTCGCTTGAGCCATGTACCACCATTACGGGTGCATCGCTCGCATCGATAAAGGTGTTGGCGCCAAGCAGAGCGTGCTTGTCAGGACATTGATCCTTGCTGCATCCGCCCACCATGTCATTCTCAGGCGACATATTTATCGGGTTGCCGCACGTCTTGTATCGGCAGTCTACCGGACCCGACCAGTCGCACACTGCGTCCACCCAGCTGCTGTAGCTGGTGTAGGCGCCCAGTGTACCTTCAATATCCATTGTGGCCGACCCTACTGTGTAGGTGCTCTTCACGTTGCGGGTTACTCCCATCAGCGAAGCCAGATGTCCGCCCGACGAGAAGCCGGAAATGGCGATGAAGGAGGCATCAATCTTCAGCGTCGCAGCATTGCCTCTCAGATAGCGCACCACAGCCTTGATGTCGTTGATTTGTGCAGGGTAGAGTGCATCGTTGTAGGTACGGTGGTTAGGCGTCACAAATATGTAGCCTGCCTCCAGCGCGGCCTTGCCTACGGTGCCCAGGTCAGCGCTTCCCTTGGAGTTGTTGCTGCCCCATGCGCTGCCATAGATGTGGATAATCACATTGTGCGTGGCTTTGCCATCGTTAGGGTAGTAGATGTCCAGCTTGTGGCCGATGTGCCCATCGCCCACATAGTCAATGTCCTTTTTGGAGGTGTAACCGCTAAGGTCGCCTCCCGTCTGATTGCCGCCGAACTGGGCTTGACAGCTCAGACTGACTGCCAGCATCAGCAATACGAGTTTTAAACTTCTCATTTTTTAAAATTTTAGTAAAACAAAATACACTTATTCAAACATTATTATTATATCAATTTTTTACCATTTTGAATCGTCTGACGGAGCCGTCGCTCAGGGTCTGTTTTTCTTATAAAAAAAGACTGACAGGTGCGGTGTGTGCAGGCACTTGGTCAGTCTTCCTTTCTCTCTAAAAAAACTGTTGTTATAAAAGCAAACTATCTTATAAGAATGCGGTAAGCCTTAGCGGAATTTGCCGCTTTCAGCACATACACACCCTGAGCAGAAGTCAGTCTCATCAAGGCCGTCTCGATATTCTCATCGGCACTTAGGTTTACTTGCCCGATGTTCATGCCGAGCATATTGTAAACAATGTATCTTCCTGTCTCCAATCCCTGTGGATTGACTGCTGAAGCAATGTCAGTGATGCCCGAAGCCTCCACTGCGTCAAACTTCATCCAGTCGATATCGAAGTACGAGCTGTCGATGGCCAGGCGGAGCACATGCTCGCCCGCCGAAATCTCGGAAGTGGTACCGCCCACCGTGGTAAAGGTGTCCCAGCTGCCCGTGTTGGTAGCTTTGGTCATGCTGGTAATGTTTTTCCCGTCCATCATCAGATGGAAAGCGGAAGAGCTGTTCTCTGAAGCCACACGGGCACTCCATTTATAGGTGCCGGTCTTGGCCACGTTCACTGTATATTCTATCCACTCGCCAGCTACGGTCCATCCTATGCGGTAGCCATCGGTGCTGTTGCCTTTGATGTCCACACCATCGTTGCGGTAAGCACCATCGTTGTTGGTGCTGTCGGCATCGTGGTAAGCCAGTCCCTCGTCACCATAGTCATAATCCTCTACCTGAATGGTGCCAGGAATGTTGGCGACAATTCCCTTGTAAGGGCTCTGAGGCACGCGCGCCACAACGGTCAGTGTGGCTGAGCGGCCAATGTTGGCGGCATCGTCTACGGCTACTGCGCTGAAGCTGTGTTTGCCCCCGGCAATATTCTTCAGGGTGTAGGTGTAAGGATAGCTGGTGAGGGTAGTCAGCAGGACATCGCCTTCGTAAATGCTTACTTGCGTGATGTTGTTGGCTGCAGCCAGTGCTGTTACATTCAGCGTGACAGATTCGCCCGCCATTATCGTATCATCGGTAGAGGTCAGATTCACATCCACACTGCCTCCGCAGGCCGGGGTGTTTACCTTCGCATACTCCTTGTACCAGTCCATGGTGGCCTTTCCGCAGGCTTCGGGGTTGGCATTGAAGGCGGCTACTACCTTCCCGGTATTGAGGAAGGTGTCGATGTCGATATAGTCGCTGGTTCCCGTAGTGTTGAGCGAGATGTTGCCATAGTAGTCCATCATTGACTTGAAGGCGGCTCCCCATTTGGAGGTGGAGGCGGTACCCCAGGTGCCGAGATTGGTGGTCTTGATGGTGCCGTCGGTCTGGTACACATAGTTGCCGTTGGCATCCTTGACAGGTGTTCCTGGACTCCAGTCGCACTCTGTGATGACGACGGGTTTGGAGGTTACCACAGGTACCTGGGTGGCAAACTGTTTGATGAAGCTGCTGGCGCTGCAGTTGTCGTCATTATTGTTATACCAGCCCGGATAGACGTGCACGGCATAGCCGATGTTGTCGCCGGTGATGGGATAGGTGCTGTAGCTGCCGTATTGTGACTGCCAGCCAGTGCCAGGAATCCAGAGGATGCCGGTGAATCCGTTTTTGCGTATCATGTCCACAATAGGCTGGAAAAAGTCGTGCAGGGCATTGGCGCCCGATTTGCCATTGGCATCGAGACAAGTCACAGGCTCATTGGCCAGTTCCAGTGACAGCCAGCCCGCGCTGGCCTTGACGGTGGCATTGCTCGATACGGCATTCCACACTTTCATCAGGTAGTTGTAATAGTCGCCTCCTACTTGTATGCTCTGTGGACAGACACCCGGAGGACGCATAATGACGTACAGCCCGTGGCTGTTGGCCTCCTGAGCCAGCGGAATATACAGCTGTGGCAGATAGGTGTTGAGTTTGCTCTCGTCGAAAGCTGAGATGTCTGATTCTCCAGTGGTGCTTTTGCCGTCGGCATTGGTCCAGCAAGGGTCCATGTGCAGGCGGAACAGGTTGCAGTAGGCTCCCTGTGCCGTGTCGGTAATGGCGGTGAAGAGCTTGTTAAAGTAGGCTTTGCAGGGAGCTACTGTACTGCTGTTGCAGCTGTATCCCCATCGGTGGTTGTTGAAGTAGGGACTTGGGGTGTCCATCACGCCATGCAGCACCACCGTGTTGCCCTGCGGGTCTTTCAGATTTTTGCCGTCGACGTGCAAGTCGGGTGTGCAGCCAAAACTGGCTTTGCTGTAGTTCACCTCCACGTCGTCAATATAGTAAGTGTTGACCATCTTGCCCATATCCAGGCAGAGGGCTGTCTCGCCGCCTTTCGCCGCAAAGGTCCAGCTTACCTTCTGATAGGTGGTGGTTACTGTCTGGTCGGCCTGATAGTGTGCGGTGCCAGCAATGGAGCAGCGCATGGAACCCGTACCGCTCTTGCATTTGATGTAGAAACTCACGGTGCAATTGCCCGTTTGAAGGGTGGTGATGAATTTACCTTGAATCTGTGTGCTCCATACGGCATCGGGCGCCGCTGTGGCATTGGTTATCTGCATACATCCTGCCGCAGTATTGCCATCGGTCTGATTCCATACGCAGCAGTCGCTGCCGCCATTTGCGGCGGTCCAGCCTGCTATGCCGTTTCCGAATGATCCGTTCGGAATGACATTCGCGGCCATTGTGCTTCCAGCTGAAAGCAACAGACCTGCTAATAATTTGTAAACGTGTTTCATTTAGTATCTGAATTTGTAGGTTTAATTGTTTGTCTATTGTTTTATCGATTCCCAAATGTACGTTGGTGTATTGTTTTTTGCTTTTAATTTTTCGGCAACAATTTGTAATTTTTCGGCAATGGTAAGGTTTTATTCTTTTCCTCTCTTTTCGTCCGCATTGTTCTGTAAATCTCAAAAATCATGTCAAATTGTATGAGTCGGGCAGAATTGGCCACAACAAAAAGGGCTGCCTCCATCAGGAAGCAGCCCTTTTAT
>CALMUD010000001.1 GCA_937872735.1 uncultured Bacteroidales bacterium | reverse complement strand
TATCTGTTTTTAAAATAGTCCGTTTCGCTGCTGCTGGTAGTGATGCCAACGCTTGAAGAGGCATGAATGAAAGAAAACGATTTTTTATCGTCCCCTTTTGCCACCACTATGCCCACATGCCCCACATCATCGCCTGTGCTTCCTTTATAGAATACCAAGTCGCCAGGGCGAATCCTTTTTTTCCATCTGATGCGTTTGCCTTGTTCTGACTGTTGTTTTGATGATCTATCTAGTGTTATTCCCAGTGTTTTGTAGCAGAAACGGGTGAATCCCGAGCAGTCAAAGGCAAATGGCCCTTCCGCTCCTTCACGATAGGGTCTGCGTTGCAATGTCTCGGCATAATCCAGCATTTGACTTATGCTGTCGTATTGAGGGTCGGCAGTGATGTCAACCTGTGCCGCTGCTGGTGATAAAGCTGCGGTCAGCAGTATGAGAGTGACATAGCGTCTGAGGTTTGTTTTCATTCTTTTACGGCTGTTATCAAGTTATATTTCACTCCATATCCTATTCTGAAATTCAGAGGAGTACTTTTTTGTTCCTGATACGCATTCTGCAAGTCTTTTTGGTATCTGGTCTTAAACATATCTATAGGACGGGTGTAGTTGCCGTATAGCAGGCAGGTAAATCCGTTTCCTATCAAGTCCCTATAGGGTATTCCCGAATCGTCTTCCAATATGAAGTTGCTTTTATTCAGAACCAATCTTTTTATCAGTGTGAAGTTAGGAGAATGCATCAGATAGGAGGCTGCCTTAAAGTAACTGGCACAACCTGGGCGAATGGCTTTTTGCAGATAGGTGTTCAGAATACTGTCTTTTCCGAATTTGTAATTACTCAGGTCGCACGATATGTAGTTTACCACTTGTCTGTTATTGTCGTCTCCCAGTTCGTATCTTGCTATGTTTGGCTTCTGGTGCGATTGTGTATCTATACTTCCATCGGCACGCAATCGCCCAATGGTAACGCTGTGTACTTTTTTCCCCGTTCGGGCCAGAAACATCAGCATCAGAGGGGTGGTGCCGTCTGTTTTGTGTTTGCTCAGGTCGGTACGCATATTTTTTGTGATGAAGAAACTGAATCCTAAAATGTCATGCACCGAATTATATAGTGCAGTTCCGAATGTATCAGCTGCGGTTTTGTCAGTGTCAGCCCCCTTTCCGAAAGGGACGGACCCAACGGGCTCCAATGCCAGCAAAAAGTATTCTTTAACGTCAGGGAAAAATGTATTGGCATACGGCCAGTCAGCTCCGCTGAATGGGTATAGCAGTTGGGTACATTGGCGGGTCAGGACGCTTACATTCTTTTCTTGCCATGCCTTTGCTTTATCAGCGTTCCGCTTGTGTTGGTTCCACAGCACATCACTCTTATGCTGAAACTGTATCCAACCTTTGGTTCTCGACAGACTATAATATTGGTTTGTTGTGTCTATGGGTTGACCCGACAGCAAATGGGCCATGTCATTCCACTTGTTGTCAATACTGTCGGTTGGTTCTTCTGGCGCAGTTGCTATTTGCGGAGTTGTGGTATCTGTATTATCATCCGTAAATATATGGTGCTTGGGCACATATCTTGGAGGTTCCCCACATCCACATAGTGTCAAAACCAGTATTACGGATATTATTATTCTGTATGCTGACGGCCCGTTTTGTATGTTCGTTTTGGTCATAACCGTTAATTTCTGTGCAAATATAAAAAAAGCGCGTTTAATTTTCTTATTTTTGCCACTTGAAGTAATATTTGTTGAACAACAATGGCAAGAAAACCGGTATTCCATTTCAATCCCAAGACGATGACTTATCAGCGGATAGATGATAAGGCGCGCTACATTATACGCCGAGTCGGTTCGCATGCAGTTACCAGCCTTCTTTCGGGCTTTGCCTGTTTCCTGTTTTTTTCTCTTTTCCTGTCATCTCCGCGTGAGAAGAAAGTGAGAGCTGAAAAAGATGCCTTGGAAGCTCAGTTGTCGCTACTGAATCACCAAATGGACGATGTGCAGGATGTATTGTCAGATTTGCAGCAACGCGACGACAATATGTACAGAGTGGTGGTGGAGGCTGATCCGCTCCCTTCCTCTGTCAGAAACTATCGGGGAAATGCGCAGAAATACGCGGAATTGCGTGATAAATCCACTTCTGACTTGGCTGTCTCCACTTCCCAAAAGATGGATTTGGTCCGCCGGGAAATATATGCCCAATCCAAGTCTTACGATGACATCATAAAGATGTTGAAGCAGAAAGAGGATAAGTTGCGGTGTGTGCCTGGCATACAACCAGTCATGAATAAGGATCTGAAATGTATGGCCTCGGGTTATGGAGTCCGTATCGATCCCATTTACAAGACTCCCCGCTTCCATGCAGGTATGGATTTCTCGGGTAATATGGGTACTCACATTTTTGCTACCGGCAATGGAGTGGTGACCCGTGCTGGATGGTATCAGGGTTATGGTAATGCGGTGGTTATCAATCATGGTTATGGCTATGAGACCTTGTATGGCCATTTGTCCAAAATAAAGGTGCGATGCGGAACCCGAGTTCACCGTGGACAGGTCATTGCTTTTATGGGCTCTACGGGGAAATCGACAGGGGTACATCTTCATTATGAAGTGCACTACCGTGGAAAAGTGGTGGACCCTCGTCATTTTTATTTTATGGACCTTTCGCCCAAAGATTATGACAGGATGATGCAGATGACAACCAACAATGGTAAGATTTTTGATTGATGAATATCTTTTTTTCTTGTGTTTTTTTCTAAATATGAGCAATTTGACTTTTTTTTTATCATAAATTGCACTACATTTGCATTCCGATTTAGGTAACACAGTAATATAACAATATAATTTTAGTAGAGATGACAAAGGCTGATATCGTCAATGAAATTTCGCACAAGACGGGCATCGACAAACTGGATGTCCAGAAGGCGATTGAGTCATTCATGGATGAAGTGAAAAAATCATTGGGTAAGGGTGATAATGTTTATTTGAGAGGCTTCGGTTCTTTTATTGTAAAGAAAAGAGCACAGAAAGTTGCCCGTAACATTTCCAAAAAGACTTCTATTATCATCCCAGAGCACTCCATTCCTGCTTTTAAGCCAGCTAAGACATTTATCGTAGATGTAAAAAAATAATACAGAACTTTTAAATTTTTAAAACAATGCCAAGCGGAAAGAAAAGAAAAAGACATAAAATGGCAACCCACAAACGTAAGAAGAGACTAAAGAAGGATCGTCATAAGAAGAAGTAATTCTGGATGAGATCCGACTTACGTTTGATTTTATGTTGGTTAAAACAAGAACAAATCTGAAGCTCATTCTTTAGGTTTGTTCTTTGTTTTATATCGGTACTGTTATGGCGGGTTTTTTACTTCGCTGTCAGTGCTTATTTTTAATATACTATTTACAAAAAGTGAATAACGAATTAGTAATTGATGCCAAAAACAGTAATGTCACTATTGCCCTTACTGAAGATGGGCGGCTGGTTGAGCTGAATAAGGAGAATACTAAGTCTTCGTTCGTCGTCGGTGATGTATATCTTGCCAAGGTGCGAAAAATCATGCCGGGGCTGAATGCCGCTTTCGTTGATGTGGGATATGAAAGAGGGGCTTTTCTTCACTATCAGGATTTGGGCCCTCAGTTCAAGTCTCTTGTCGCTTTTACCAAGAATGTGATTAATGGTGGCAAAAAGGCATCGGCTTTGCAGAATCTGAAGATGCAGAAGGAAATCAGCAAGGTGGGCACTATCTCTGATGTGTTGGAGTGCGGCATGGAAATACTTGTGCAAATTGCCAAGGAGCCAATCTCAACCAAGGGCCCCCGTATTACTTCTGAACTCTCTATTGCGGGCCGTTATCTCGTGCTGATGCCTTTTTCAGACAAGATTTACGTCTCACAGAAAATAAAGTCGGGAGAGGAACGCGGCCGCATTAAGCAGGCTATTCGCAAAATCAAGCCGAAAAACTTCAGTGTCATAGTCCGCACGGTTGCTGAGGGCGTTTCGGTTGAGGATATTGATGCCGAAATGAAGGCTTTGCTGAAAAAGTGGAATGATGCCATTGCTAAGGTGGACCGTACCAAGGAACCACAGCTTCTTTATCAGGAGAGCAGCCGCACAGTCAGCATCTTGCGTGATATTTTTAGCCCCTCGTTTGACAGTATTTATGTCAACGATAAGAGTACATTTCTGGAAATTTGTGATTATGTAAAGCTGATAGCTCCAGACAAATTGTCCATTGTCAAGCTTTATGATGATGATCAGCCAATTTTTGACCATTTTAATATCACAAAGCAACTCAAAACATCCTTTGGACATACGGTTTCATTCAAAAATGGAGCTTATCTTATTATTGAGCGTACTGAGGCTATGCATGTCATAGATGTCAACAGCGGCAATAAATCGAAGGCGGGCTACGACCAGGAAATGAATGCTGTGGAAGTCAATCTTGCTGCTGCCGATGAGATAGCGCACCAACTTCGTTTGCGTGATATCGGTGGCATTATTGTGATTGATTTCATTGATATGGTGAAACCTGAAAACCGCCAAAAGTTGTATGACCGTATGCGGGAGGATATGGCGCACGACAGGGCCAGACACAATATACTCCAGTTGAGCAAGTTTGGCCTTATGCAGATTACCCGCCAGCGTGTTCGCCCTGAAATGAAAGTGGAGACCACTGAGGTTTGTCCTACTTGTATGGGAAAGGGCGTCGCTCAGCCGTCCATTCTCTTCTCTGATGTATTGGAGGAAAAAATAGAGTATGTGCAAGATGTTCTTAAAATCAAGAATTTCAAGCTCTATGTCAATCCTTATGTTGAGGCCTACTTGTGCAAGGGCTGGCCATTTTCTTCCATCAGGCATAAGTGGAAGAAACGCTTTGTTCCTTTTAAACTTTATGCTGATCAAAACCTTGGATTTCTGCAATATCGGTTTGTTGATGTCCATGGCGACGAAATAGATCCTAACGACAATCCAGACACTGAAAAACTTGTAAAAGAAAACGACTGACGTCGTAGGAAATATAGAGAAACAGGTGCGGCTTTCCTTTGGAATGTCGCACTTTTTGTTTGAAGTGTGACGAAAAAAAACAGGCTGAATCCAAATGGATTCAGCCTGTTTTTGTCTAAAAATGATCAGGATTTATTACTTGATCTGGATAACCAAAATTTTAGAATTGCTCCAGAATGATTTCCAATCCTTGATGGTGAAAATCTTATCTTTGTCCTTTGCTGATTTGTTAGCAATAGAATAAGATGAAGCTGGATGACTGGTGTAGATAACAGCCTTGGTTGTCTTCAAATCCATACCTTCGTTAGCCTCGAAGTTGCGCATATCAATTTTGGTGCAGATGTTCTTGTCTACATCAGCACTCTTCAGAGCGCCTTCCTTCAGGCCTTTTGCCTTCAGCTCTTTCTTGGTGCCGATAATGTAATAAACAGTGTGCATAGCCTCATCCTGTTCTTTCATCTTGGCAGCCTGTGCAGCAGAGACGCTGTTCAGTGAGTCGCGAGAGGAATTCAGACGGGTGATTTTGTCGCCCAAATCTTTAATCTCGATATTCTTCTTCTCCAACTGATCTTTCAAGTCAGCGATGGTCTTTTCGCTTTCAGCCTGTTGACGCTTCAAGTTAGCGATAGTAGACTTCAAGGCAGCAAAACGGCCGTTTGATTGGTCCAGTTTGCTTTCCAAGTCGGCGATTTTCTGCTTGTTCTCTTCCATCTTGTCCTGCAGCAGCTTGAAGTTCTCTTGTATCTGAGCTTTCTTGTCAGGATTAACGCCTTCTGAGCTTTGAGCCTCATCGGCAATGCCGAGTTCGGTTTCCTTGATGGCGGTAAAGTTAGACTGAACTTCAGCAATCAGTTGATCCTGCTCTTTGTACTGCTTGTCAATCATGTCCTTTGCATCCTGCAACGAATCCAACTGGCTGTGCAGTTGGTCAATCTCTTTCTGATGGCACGATGAAAGTGCCAACGCCAAAAATGCACCTACGATTAAAAGTTTTTTTCTCATTTTGTATTAAATTAATTTAAATAGTTTCTTTGTTTTCTTTTTCTTCTTTGCCAGCTACAATCATTACGATTTCTCCTTTGGGTTCATTCTCCTCAAAGTGTTTTTTCACCTCTTCCAGAGTTCCTCGTACAGTTTCCTCGTGTATTTTTGATATTTCGCGGCTTACAGATACGCTTCTTTCATTGCCCATAACCTCGGCCAGTTGACCTAAGGTCTTAACGAGACGGTAGGGCGATTCGTATATGATCATGGAATGTTTTTCTTCTGCAAGTTCTTTAAGCCTGGTCTGACGTCCTTTCTTTTGTGGTAAAAATCCCTCGAAATAGAATCTGTCGTTGGGAAGTCCTGAATCGACCAAGGCCGGAACAAAAGCGGTGGCACCTGGCAGACATTGGACTTCCACTCCCACCTCTACACACGCACGGGTCAGCATAAATCCCGGGTCCGAAATGGCAGGAGTACCGGCATCAGTTACCAAAGCCATCGTTTCTCCGCATTTCATCCGCATGGCCAGTCCTTGGGCCGTCTCATGTTCATTAAACTTGTGGTGTGACTGCAAGTGATTCTCTATGCCATAATGCTTCAGCAGAATACCCGTTGTACGTGTGTCCTCTGCCAATATCACATCCACCTCTTTCAGCACTTTGATAGCTCTGAAAGTCATGTCGTCCAAGTTGCCGACCGGTGTCGGTACTAAATATAGTCTACCCATTCCTTAGGAAAAACGTTTTTCTACTAATTCGTAAAATTCAGATGTCGTGTCATCGTTTTTGTCCCAGCTGAAGTTTTGGTCCATATAGTTTATGGCCTCTTCTTTGCTGCACATATTGTCAATGGTACTTATTGTGCTTTCCATCAATGTCGCATCACCCCCGAACAGTATGTTCCGGTATCTGAATCTGTCATTCAGGTTGATTGCAGTCTTCAAACTTTGAACGAAACGGCTATCCATTCTTTTGATAGATGGTGTGACGGTTTGTACGGGTTGCTTGGCTTTAAATTTGTCATTCGTTGTTACTATCGTCTTATCCCTAATGGCTGCAGGCGTATAGTTTTGTCTTGACACGTTTTCTTGCTCGGTTTCCTGTTTTTGTGCTACACCAGTCTCTTCTATTGTGGAAGCTACCTCTTTTATTTGCGGCTGCTGTTCAGATTCAATCTCTATTTTCTGAAAAACAGTCTGAGTTACACTTTTTGTTGTTTCTTCGCCTTTTATGTCGTTTGCTGCTTCAACATTATTTTTTTCTTCTGATTCTGTCTGTGTGGATGTGTCAGCTTTCTTTGTTTCTTCTGATTCATCTTTGGGAATAAGAACCGTAGCTGGTACTTGTTTGTCAGTTTCAGCCTGCACTATGGTCGATGAAGAGCCTGCATTGTCAGTCTCTTTCAGCTGCTCATATAGTAATAGCAGACTGCGGGTCTTTTTCAAGGCCAATTCGCGTAGTGTTGCGGGGTCGCGCATCCCTTCTGTTATCAGCTCAAGTTCCTTGATTTCATCCAGAATAGAATCTATCAATTCGTCCTTGTTCACCTTCCCTTTGCTCAACATAGGCAGTGGCATTGACATTTTCTTTTGAGTATATTGCAAAAATATGCGAAATCTGTGCCAAATAGGCTCTACAAACGTGAATTTTACTTTATCTTTGCAATGTCGGACAAATATAAATAAAAATCTTTTCTTTGTTGACTAAAACTAGTTACTTTTTTAACAAAAATGGATTCATATTTTTCTCGCCCTTTTACTTTTGATAGAGTAGTGAGGCTGATTATCGCATTTGCGATGTCTTTTTTGCTTTTTTTTATGCTAAGATACCTAAGTGGTGTATTATTGCCCTTTTGTATAGCTTGGCTGCTTGCTTATATTCTTCATCCATTGGTTGAGTGGGTGCAGCGCTTTGTCAAATATAAGGTTCTTGCTATCTTTTTGGTATTATTAGGTATTATTTCCACCATCGTTTCTTTTTTCTTTTTTCTGGTTCCGACTTTTATCGATGAGTTTATCAGATTTAAGAATATATTGGTGGCCAGTGGAGAAATACAGAATGGTTTTATACCACAGTCTTGGGTAGACTCGATGCAAGCCTTTTCGAGTCAGATAGATATAAAGGAAATGCTAAGCCTGCCGAAATTGCTGGAGGTGTCCAAAATTGTTTTCCCTCATGCTTGGTCGCTCTTCTCCGACTCTCTTAATATTGTCTACGGATTATTTGGTTTGATTTTTGTTTTGATATATCTGTTCTTTATTCTTCGGGACCAGCAATCCATCAATAGGGGATTTCTTCGTTTGATACCGCATCGTCATAAGGCCTTTTTTGTAGGTATGCTTCAAGATTTAAAGTTGGGAATGAGCCTATATTTCCGCCGCCAATTTATTATCGCTTTTCTTGATGCAATCATGTTTTGTGTGGGCTTTCTTATCATAGGTATGCCAATGGGTATTGTCATGGGTATCTTGTTGGGTATTCTAAATATGATTCCTTATATGCAGTATCTTGGATTGCCTTTTACTGCAATGCTTATGGCACTCAAGGCTACCGAAAATGGATCTTCCATAGGTATGGCATTGCTCTCCTTGGCTATTGTTTTTATGGTTGTTCAGGTTGTTCAGGATTTTTATCTCACACCTAAAATCATGGGAAATTCAATGGGCCTTAATCCTGCCATTGTACTCCTTTCTCTTTCCGTTTGGGGATATCTGTTAGGGGTATTGGGATTGATTATAGCGCTGCCTGTAACTACTATTCTCAAATCGTATTATCAACGTTATATTCTTAAGGAAAATCCGACACTGCCATTTCGCAAGAATGGTAAAGAATAGGGGAACTTTTGTCATGAGGTCGATTGAAGATATGTTTAGTAAGCGGCTTTCTTCTCTCTATACAGAGAAAGAGGCTCGCGAATTAGCCCGAATTTGTTTGCAGGAAGTCCTGTCTTGTAGTTTTTCGCAATTACTGATGCAGTCTCCATTGTCTCTTTCTGATGAACAGAAATCGCGGATTGACAATCTTTTATCTCGTTTGACTGAGGGGGAGCCTTGGCAGTATGTATTAGGAAAAGCTGATTTTTGCGGGTTGCAGTTTGCTGTTTCTCCTTCAGTGCTGATACCCCGTCCAGAGACGGCGGAATTGGTGGAATGGATTGCTTCCGATTGTGTTGGCAAAAAAGTTTCGGTGCTGGATGTTGGTACGGGTAGTGGTTGTATTGCGGTTACCTTAGCCCATTTGCTCCCTTTGGCTCGGGTGTCGGCTGTCGATGTGTCAGATGAGGCTTTGGTGATGGCAGAACGCAATGCGGCAGATAATAAATGTGCGGTATCCTTTTCTGTTTTTGATGTTTTGAAGGATAGCCTTCCGATAGATGCTGTTTTTGATGTGATTGTAAGCAATCCTCCTTATGTGTGTAATTCTGAACGGTCTGATATGCATATCAATGTCCTTGGCTTTGAACCATCGTTGGCCTTGTTCGTCCCGGATGAAGATCCACTTCTGTTTTATAGGTCAATAGCCCATTTGGCTTTGCTCCATTTGGCAGATGGAGGCCGAGTCTTTTTTGAGATAAACGAGCGGTTTGGTTGCCAAGTGCAAAATTTATTATTGGATTTGGGCTTCTGTGAGGTACAGGTCCGTAAAGATTTGGAGGGTAAAGACCGTATGGTTGTAGCCCGTTTTAATGCTTGATATCTAATAATTTGGTGGTATGAAAGCAGAAAGGAAACAAATGACAAAAGAGCAGGCTTTGTTTAAAGTGTCTGCACTTTGTTCTCAGTCGGAGAAATGTGTGCAGGATGTCCGCAAAAAAATGCAAGGATGGAACCTTCCACAGACAGATATAGAAGATATAGTACGTCGGCTTGTTGCGGAACATTTTATTGATGAATTGCGCTACGCCCAGTTTTATGTCCGTGATAAAGTCCGTTTTTCGCAATGGGGACAAAATAAGATAAAATATTTCTTACGGGCAAAAGGCATTCCCGCAGATTATATTGCTGCCGCCTTGCTTGAACTATCCAACGATGACTATGAAACATCTATGGAGTCAGTTGTGAAGGCTAAATTCCGTTCGTTGAAGTATAAGAATCGGTATGATGCCAAAGCCAAGTTGCTTCGTTTTGGAATGGGGCGTGGTTTTGATTTTGATTCACTTTCTCGTTTCGTCGATTCTTTGGTTTCTTCGTTGCCTACTTCTGATACTGATTGTAATTCGGATTGTTTTTAAATTTTTTCGGATTTATCTTTGTAGGCTTGCCCTAATATACAAAAAAAGCGGAAAACCCCAAAAAGGTTTTTCCGCTTTTTCGTTACTTTCCATACATAAAATACCCTTTTTTAATCCATTCTGGAAAGAAACGAGCCTTTTGTCTTAAAAGACCATTTTCTATCCTAAAAATAGAATTGTAGGCATTTTGAAAATTTTTTTTCTCTCATTTTCTTTAGAATAAGTGTTTGGATATTTCTTTCAACATTATTATAAAAAGAAAATATTCTTTTTTGTGCCAATTTCTTAACATTATATTGATATCTAATATTATTCATTTTTTCTCAGGCTATAAAGTTTATCCATATCCTCTGAAGTGATTTGTCTGGCCATTTCAACTGACATATAATCATTCTTATCTATTTCCTCACTATAAATGGTTATCACCTCACCATCTTTCACAAATACCCGTGTTTCTGTTGGAAGTGGAGTCATATCCACATCAGTGCTTTCGTTAATGACATGGCGGACTTTTATGACTCCATTTTCCTCGTAAACTCTGCTCTCATCCAATCTTACCTTGTTCTTTTTGTTTTCCATTTTTTATGATTTGTTATAAATAGTATCGAATTATTGTACATCATTTTATAGTATGGCGTTTTCTCATGTGTTCTAAAGAGAGTTGCAAAGCCATTTCAACTGACATGGTACCAGTCTTCTTTATTTCCTTGCTACAAACAGTTATCACCTTTCACAAATA